>CAZMJG010000071.1:0-5617 GCA_964566675.1 uncultured Gammaproteobacteria bacterium | reverse complement strand
TAGCTACTGCTGAATTTGAGACGGTGATGACTTCATCGCCTGCCCCAATACCAAGTGCCATGAGGGCAATCTGGATAGCCTCGAGGCCATTGGCAACACCGATACAATATTTTTTTCCAATATAAGCGGCAAATTCTTTTTCAAATTCTTCTACTTCGTGTCCAAGTATATACCAACCACTGTTCATAACTCGTTGGTAAGCGCCATCTATTTCCGGTTTTATACTTTCATATTCCCGGATAAAATCATTCATGCGAATCATAGATTTTGTATAAAATTGATAAATTCATCATAACTGCGAATATAATCTGACTCTTCAAAATACTCGGAGGCAAACACGACAAGTACGGCATCTGGAGAGAAATCATGCATCTCGTGCCACATGAGCGTATCGAGATAAATACCCTCATTTGGCTTATCTAGATGTACTATCTCACGCTCTTTTCCATCATCTAGCGTGACTTTTACTGAACCTCGTATACAAAAAAGAGTTTGCTTGGTCTTTTTGTGTGCATGCTTGCCTCGAATAGCTGAATTGTCTACATTAAAGATATAATAGACACGCTTAATATCAAAGGGAACGGCCTTTTGGCCTTCTACTATACAAAGCCCAGCCTCGTCTGAGATATATTGAGTTTCGACTATGTATGATAGTTTAGTTGGTTTTATGTTCATAGTTATAAGATTACGTTCGTTAGCGTGTTAACGGGTTACGGGTTAACGGGTTGCGTGTTAACGGGTTAACGGGTTAGCGTGTTGATAATTTTATGTTGATATTAGTATGTACTATTTTTTAACGCGTTAACTCTTTAACTCGTTAACTGAATAACTAGGTTTATGCTCCTTATTGATAATATATTCAAAAAAATCTCGGTATTGGGCGACTACTCGATCCCAGGTATATGCACGGGCAAAATTGCGGGCAGCTATCCTCATCTGTGCATTGATCTCCGAATCTGTAGCCTGCAGCAACTGGGACGCATAGGCATCGATATCAAATGCTGGGGCTTTGAGCGCTACATCATCGGTCATCCAGCGACCTTCAGGTAGATCAAATGAAACGATCGGCATACCTGAGGCAAGAGCTTCAAGCGCCCAAAGTGACAGTTCATCATGGCGTGAAGGGAATGCTACAAACAGAGCTTCTGAAATAAGTTTTGCTTTCATATCTCCATATGCGCCTCCTGTAAATGATACAGAATCTTGTATACCAAGTTTGGATGCTAACTCCTTTAATTTCTTTTCGTCTGATCCGTGTCCGGCAATAACCAGTGGATATCCTATTCTATCTGCTACTTTGGCATAACTTTGTAAGAGCAGGTCAACACCTTTTTGCCATATATCAAGTCTTCCTAAAAAGAGAATATGTTTGGGTTGCTGATGAGGTATAGCAAAAAATTCTTCACCTACTCCTTGAGGGATAATACGGTATTCAATACGTGGATTGAGTTTTTCGATCTTGGCGCTATCTATATCGGAATAGGCGGTCATATACTTGTAGTATTTGATCCCCCATTGTTCTATCCAGTGAAAGGGAAGATGATATTTTTTGGCAAATTCTGATGCATTGAACATGGTGGGTATACCAACGACTGGTATATGGGTAAACGCAGGCGCAAAACTCACTGATGTGGGGGCATTGAAATTTTCGACAATGAGATCGGCGTTTTTGATTGTGCGAACAAAAAAAGGTATGTTGGCCAGGAACCAGATATTGGTAAACTGTGGGTTGGGATGATCTATACCTATATGTACATATTTGAGGCCATCTTCGGTATAGTCTTGATAGCCTGGGTACTTTGACGAATAGATAGTGATATCGTAGGTATCGGTGAGGCGTTTGAATACCTCCCGAGTAGCTCGGGCTTGTCCGGAACCCCAGTGGGAGCTCCTCAGATCGTCCATGTCGATAACGGCTATTGTTTTTCGGCTGTAGACCATAGTGGAGTATAATTATAACCTATATTATTGTTTTTTGGTAGGTCAAAGAGTACTTGCATAGCGTTTTCACTGCTTCTGTCCCATGAGAACTGACTAGCCCATAGAATGGAGTTTTTCGCCATGCCGGCACGTTTTTCATGATTAAAGAGCAAATGTAATATTTTTTCTGCAAATACGCGGTCATTACCGTACTCAACCAGGTACCCCGTCTCTCCATTGCGTACAGCATCTCGAAGCCCGGACACATTGGAAGCAACAACAGGTACACCACAGGCATTGGCTTCAAGTGTGGTGAGTGACCAGCCTTCCATAAAGGATGGCTGCACAAATACCCAGCTTTGCTGATAAAGCGCAATTTTGCGAGCTTCAGACAGCTTGCCGGTAAATTCTACGTTTTTTTCGATACCGAGCTTTTCAACGAGCTTTTTCAAGTAACCCATCTCTTCTCCATCTCCTCCGATGACAAATTTAACTTTGGGGGAAACTTCTAGTACAGATTTAGCACTTTTGAGAAATACATCAATACTTTTGTACCGTTTTAGACGTCCGATATAGGTCACCACTGGTATGGCACTCTGTTGGCCTGGTTTATACTTTTGGGTATCTACCCCATTATAAATAATTACGGGCTCAATATTTGAGAGATGTTGTTCTTCGATCTCTTTTTTGGATGATTCGGAGACAGTGATGATTTGGACATTTTTATATACAAATGGCATGATTTTGATTTCTAAAAAGGTGGCCAGTCCGGCAAGCGGCTTGATAAGGGAATTTCGGAACACTTCCTGATGGACATGATGTATAAGGAGGAATGTCTTTTCACTTGCATAGAGTGGCGTGAAAAACGGTATACCGTTTTCACAGTCGATGATAATGTCGAAACTACCTCGGAAACGGAGAATATAGTAAAGGAATGCCCATACATATACCATGTAGAAGCCTCCACGTCTTATGATCTGTACGCCGTCTATAGTCTCGTTGCGAGGATTCTTGCCATCATTGCCTGAGAATAGGACCACTGTATTGCCCTCTTTGACAAATCGTTTGGCAAGCTCATGCACATAGAGCTCGGCTCCACCGGCATAGACATGTTTGGTATCTCTCCAATTGAATATAAGTATTTTTTTTCCTTTTTCACTGACATATCCGTTGGGTAATGGTAAAAATACACAGACAAGATCTATGACATTTTTGACAAAAAACTTGCCATTTTGTTGTAATAGATGCAGCAGTGCCATGGAGATAATATTGAATGTAGACACATACATCATGACATTGACGATATCTTGTATAGAGTTGTGGTACATATTGATCCCAAGGAACAAAATAAAGGTATTGATGAGTGCGAGTACGGGAAATGAGTAGTGATGTCGTGAAAGATGATAGGCCAATATAGTATTGGTAAGGGTGATATTGGCGATGGCGATACTGTACTGAAATAGGTATGGTAACTCGGCAATAATTTTGTCACCAAAAAGGAGTGGCATGGTATACCAGCCAAAGACGCCTACTGCCAAAAATACGACCATTGTCAACGCTACGGTGACACCAAAGATGAGATTAAAGGTACTAGCGGGATTTCTATGTTGTCCTATATCACGACTGACAAAAGGTATGACAAACCGATCGGTGAGTGATCCAAAGAAAAAGATCATCTTGCCAGCGAGCGATAGTACGGCATATTGACCGGCTTGGAGTGGCAAATAGTGCTGAACAAGCAAGATATCGATACTTATATATGAGAATACGGACAAGCCATTTAGTAGTGATGAAAAGTAGAATAGCCCGGGAAAGTCGTACTTTACATATTGCGTCGGCTTCTTGATCTTGCGTAATTTATAGAAAACAAAAATAGATGACAATATAACAGGCAATAAAAAGGAAATAGGAATGGATAGGAAAATAAGATCATGATTCTGAGAATACTGTAAATATAATCCGGAAAGTAATTTGATAAGGGGATTGGCGACGATGAGGATGGCAAGCCACGCAAAACTAAAGGTACCTCCCAGGTAGCCTTCGTTGATGCTATTTATGACGCCAAGTAATATGATGACGAGTACGGCAAGTACAGGAAGTGTACTCTTGAGATGAAAATACTCCATGGTAAATGGGGTGAGAAATGACCAGAAAAGGGCAAATATGCCGACACGCAGGAGAATCTGCAGGTAGGTATTCTTTTGAAATTGAGCTGCATACTCAGCACCTTTACTACCAGTGAGGTAGGAAACGCGATGATTGACAGTCGATGACAGTGCCGAGAAAATGATAGCTATAAAAAATGACAACGTATTTACGAGGGTAAGTAAGCCAAAGTCGTCGAAGTTGAGGGTGCGACCAAAGTAGGTATTAAATAGAAAATTGAGGCCATTTGATGCGATAAGCGCCATGATAAGTATGGAGCCTGAGGAGAGTGTACTCATAGACCACACTGAATCTTCGCCTTTTTTCAAGAATGAGAATGACCAGCTCCACTGGAATCCTGGTTTTTTATGCATTTCTCGATTCACCGGTGTGTGATTTATAGGTGTATGGTTGACGGGTGTATGGTTTATCGGCGTATGATTGATGACAGGCTCCTCTACTTCTTCGACCGGTGCTTCAAGATATGGTGCCTCGTCATTGAAATCTTCTTCCTCTTCTTCTTTGAGATGGAGTCCGTGCTTGGTTTTCTGCCAGTAATGAGGACTCACAATAAGTTGTATAAAACCTTTCCAGGCTGCAATACTCATGGCAATCCAATAGAATGGGATGACAAAGACGTATTTGATGATACTGTATTGCTGACGTTTGGCGCATCCTATCATGTAATAATAGAGATACAGGAAATTGCCCGCCACCAGTGAGAAAACGGCCATATAGAATATTGCGGGTGGGAAAAATCTTTCAATGGTGGCACCGACATATATACGAAGTGCAAAGTACAGGATGGTGAGCGTCCACATGAGCGGATTGACAAAGAGAGACAGTATCTTGCCGCCGACAATAAGCTGAAAATAAAAGAAATGAGTGAGTGAGACTTCACGGATAAGTTTTTGGGGATTGCGCATATGCACGAGATATGTCTGCATGTATCCTTTGATCCAGCGGGATCGTTGATTTATCCAGTTAAAGAAATGACTATTGGCTTCCTCGAGGGTGACAGAATCGACAATGGCAGTACGATAGCCACGGTTGGCCAGACGCAGCCCCAGGTCGCAGTCTTCGGTGACATTGAATGAATCCCAACCCTTTACTTCGCGGAGCTTGTCGACTTTAAAATGATTGGAGGTACCTCCGAGCGGGATTGGAGCATTGAGTGACTGTAAACCCGGTAGTATAAGATCAAACCAAAGTGAATACTCGGCGGTAAAAAGACGGGTGAGCAGATTTTGTTCTGAATTGTAGTAATTCAGCTTGGCTTGAATACAGGCAATATGTGAACCGGCCTTCTCAAAGGCTACGACTGCCTTTTTAAGCTGGTCGGGATCAGGCATGTCTTCGGCATCAAATATGACTGCATATTCACCAGTGGCATAGCGTAGACCGTAATTACAGGCTTTTGGCTTGGTCTTGGGCAGTGTATTGGGAACAATGATGACATGAAAATAGTGTGGCAGCTTGTAATTGCGTACGTGACGGATGGTCTCGGTATCGTCTTCTTCAAGCAGTAACTGCACCTGTAGTTTTTCTTTTG
>CAZMJG010000070.1:0-5618 GCA_964566675.1 uncultured Gammaproteobacteria bacterium | reverse complement strand
CCGAGACAGGTGCGACGCATGTGGCGATTGGCACGCCCTACGATGCCGAATTTATTCCGTATATGAAGCGTTGGGTAGAGTCTGCCCGTAAACATAAGTTAAAGGTGTGGTTCCGTGGCAATATGGCCGGTTGGGAAGGCTGGTTTGAGTACCCCAAGATCACCCGAGACGAGCATAAAACTGAAATCCGTAAATTTATACTAGCCAATCCCGATCTGTTTGAAGATGGCGATGTCTTTGTATCGTGCCCAGAGTGTGAAAATGGGGGCCCAGGTGACCCAAGGCAAACCGGCGATACCGAGGGTTTTCGTAAATTTATACGTGAGGAATACAATATCACGTATCGTGCTTTTAAAAGAATAAACAAGGATGTCATCATAAACTATTACTCGATGAATGGAGATGTGGCCCGACTTATTATGGACAAGGCAATGACTTCAAAAATCGGGGGTATTGTCACCATAGATCACTATGTGAAGACGCCTGAGGAGCTTCTTAAAGATATAGATATGTATGCGTCAGAAAGTGGGGGAAAGGTCGTGCTTGGAGAGTGGGGAGCGCCTATCCCAGATATTCATGGTGAGATGTCTGAGGTGGAGCAAGCAGCTTGGCTGGAGGATTCTCTTTCTAAAATCATTTTAGACAAAAATCTTATTGCGCTCAATTACTGGACGTTCACCGATAGTAGTACGCAACTCTGGACAGCACAAGGCGAGCCCAAGCAGGGCGCGGCGGTACTGAAGCGTTATTTCAAACCTATTGTTGTACACGGTATGGTCACCGATGAAAAGGGTCGCGCAATCGATGGAGCAACTGTCGAATCCACCAGTCGCCTGGTCACTACAGAAAAAGGATCGTTTACGATACCGCTTGCCGGCACCGATACATTGACTGTCAGCAAATCAGGTTATTCGACGCAGGAGAAATTTATACAAACCGATGGAGACAATGCGATAGATGCGACTATCGTACTCGTGCGAGGCGATATGCACTGGTGGGAGAGGCTGCTCGATTTAATTCGATCCCATCTTCCGTAAGATTTTTACGGAGTATTGAGCACCAGCTTTCATAGATTTTTCTATATCTTTTGTTTTTAGATATTCTGCGATAAATCCGGCAGTGTACCCATCTCCGGCTCCTGTCGAATCTACCACTTCAACGCCCTTAATTGCGGGCTCATGATACACTTTTCCTTCATGGTAAGCGTAGCTTCCCTTTTTGCCATCTGTGAGCACGAGTATACGGTCATTTCTAAAGGGTGAGAATTTACGAGTCACGTCATGGTGAAAATCTATAGATTCGTACGATGTTTTTACAATATCGGCAAATTCATGGGTGTTGATTATAAATATATCTACGGGATCAAGAAAGTGGAGTATTTCCTCAAGTGGTCTGCGACAGTCGGTGACATTGAGGTTGGCAAATGTACGGCGGGCATAGCGTTTGGCGTGTTTTAGCGTATCGATGCGCTCTTTGAGCGAGACATTGGCGAGGCTGGCCATATATACAGCTTGGGCTTTGAGCAGGATATCGTAGCTTTCTCCTTCGGGAAAGATATTTTTCTGGTGGGTGCGATAGTTGATGAGTGTTTTTTCACCAGTTTTGCTGAGGAGTACCGATGAGATATTGGTGTAGCCTTTTTCTATTTGGCAAAAATTTTTGTGGTGTACTTTGGCTTCATCGAGCTTGTCAACAATAATAGATTTGAATGGGTTATCGCCAATTTTGGCTATTAGGCCGGCTTCTAGGCCTAGTTTATTTACGCCGATTGCGACATTGGCAGCGCCGCCACCGAGGCTTTCAAAAAAGTGGCTGGCGAAATATTTGCCGCCGATTGCCAGCTGGAAGTTGTCATGATCCTGGGTGAGCGAATCACCTATGTAGTACAAGTCCATGGTTACCGTGCCAATACTTATGAGGTCTAGCATAAATTTAGTATAGCATTTATTGATGGGGCATAGGGTGTTAAGAGTATAGTAAATCGTCTTTATTTAAGACGATGATGCACCTAGCTATATTTAACAAATAGACGTTGATGACGAAACCTCCTTTTTTAAATCGAAAAGGCCTATCAGAAGAACATACCTTTATAAGAAACCACAAAAGAGGTATAATTAGTTTAGACTGCCCCTAAGTATTGGGATGTTTTTATATATAAGAATATGAGTAAAAAATTAGAACTTAATTTATTACCAGATAAACCTGTATTAAAAGCTGACCCTACTTATTACGAATTTTACCACGACTATATTTCCCCAGCATTACAGAAACTAATTAGGGAGAATAGAGAAACAAGTACAATAGGGTTATTCGGCGACTGGGGTTCAGGAAAAAGTACAATTATTGATAATCTAAAAGAAGACTTTTCAGACTACCCAGTATTTGTTTTTGACGCATGGAAATACCAACACGATCCTTTAAGAAGGACATTCCTTATAAAGCTTCAAAAGTTTATCCATAATAATAATCTATGGAAAGATAAGGAATTCGTATTAAATGACGACTGGCTTGATGACCTTTACAGTGATGAAGAAATAAGAATAGAGATGCCCAAAACGAATGAAGAAGATGAAATTAGAAACCTACTTGTTAGATTATGGAAAAAGATTATTTCTCTATTTAAAAAAAGACCACTTTTTTATTTGCTAATCTCAGTTTCATTTATTGCGCTTGTGTTATGGCTAGCGTCACAAATTATATTAAGTGATTCTCATCCGGTAATTAGATCAATTTTACAAATTAATGGAATAGTGATAGGTATATCGGGTCTCGTAGCATTTACTGTATATGAAGCTTCTAAAAAAACGATTGAACTTGTTACTACATGGATACTCGAAGATTTAAAAGGCGATATAAATTATCAGACACATATAAAGAAGAGAGAACATTTAAATTCTCCTGAACAGTTCGAGAAAAAGTTTAAGGAACTTATAGAACATATCGGTAGTAATTTAGTTATAGTTTTCGACAATATAGATAGAGTTAATCCGGATTTAGCAATAGAAACATTGTCAACAATTAAAACATTTTTTAACCCGTCCGAAAGAGATTTAACGGAAAAAATAGATAAACAAATTGTTTTTGTAATACCTTGTGACTCGGCCGCAATTCTCGACAGGATAAAACTTCACTACGAAATAGACGATGACTACAAGGCTTCAGAATACTTAAGAAAGTTATTTAATGTAAGTGTGTGGACGCCTGAATTTATAAGTTCGGATATCGAGGATTTCATAAGAAAAACAATTCCACAGTTGGGAAACGACGCGAGCAAGCTTGATGATGAATATTTATTCATCGTTCTTAACCAGACTTTTGGAAGCAGAGCGAATCCTAGAGAAATAAAACAGTTTTTAAATAATTTAGTAGCCACTCTTCATATTGCAAATGGTACTGCGGTGAGGGAAATAGTTTTAGGGAACATTCCTTATATGGCGAAGGTACTAGCTTTAAGGCAAAAGTTCCCTAGACAGTATTTACGCTTAAAAAAATCATTTTTCGAGCCAGAAAAAATATGGGGTGATAAAACTAATCCAGAATTTAAAGAGGACCCTCCTGAATTTAATGAATTTATGCTTAATACCAGCATTGTTACAGTTGTGACGGCTGAACCTTTCATTTACTTTAAAAAACCTAATCAGTCTAAATATGTAAAAAATGACGAGGAGCTTACTAAAGCCTTACTCTCCGAAGATTACGACTTAACTAAGAAGATCATAGAAGAAAATAAAGAAGTTATAACACCCTTAGTGAATTTTGTATTAGGACTTTATAAGAAATATAAGGCATATCCAGAGCTTTTATTTAATCTCATAAAGACTTTTGTGCAAACAAGTGCAGAAGTAGGCATTACGATACCAGGGTCCAGTTATTATAACGAGACGGCTGACATCATATATAAACATATTTGGAGTAAATACAGGGAGCTTGATACAAAATTAATCTTCGGTGTCTTTATTAATAACCCACAAACTCACAAGGATTTTAGGGTACAACTAATTGACAGATATATAGCGGCTATTTCCTCTGAAGAATTAAATGACAAAATTGACGAGGTAACTGTGATTCTCTCCGAATTAATATCCACAGAGATAAATAGTGATACTCAAATTCAGAAAATACGTAGCATCATAGCGTCACAATATTCACAAGAGCCTCAAATAATCGAATTGTTCGAAGACTTTAAAAAACAAGCCAGATACATAACCAATAAAACTGTTACTTCATACATAGAAACGATAGATATAGACAACTTTGGTGAGAAACTTTTTGTACTACTGAACTACAAAGCGTATATAAATTATTTAGGTCTTACACCTGACTTATCAAAAAAACTCGAAGATATCATTACTAAGGATCACCCAAATAACCTACAAGGCAGCGATACAAACAAAAACTTATTTAGCTTGGTTGATAAATTTATCTATGAGCCTGATAGTATTTTGCCCACTGCTGGTATTGATTCTAGAGGCAACTTATTGACTGCTGTTATTAGTTATTACGCAAATTCTGGTGTCCTTGATACTAGGTATTACATAATCCCAGCTCTTGATCTTTTAAAGAAGGATTTAGAGGAGCCAAAATTTCAAACTCAAGTTACAACTGCAAACAATTATATAAACCAGTTCATATCACAAGCTACTATAGACTCCTTACACAATTTAATAGACTATCTGGCAGAAATAGGTAGAGATGAAACATTTGTAAATGAGTATGTTTCGGCTTTTGTGAGTCGTGCAATTTCTAATGGGGCGGAAGAAATAACTTTCTGTTATGATCGCATGGGTGTAAACGAAAGGCAAGCGGTCCTTAACGGGATTATAGAAAACAGAATAGACGCTGGATTAGGATTTGTTGAGAAGCTGAATAAACTTCCAAAAAGAAATGAAACAATAGCAAAATACTTGGATAGAGCTACTAAGCTGCAACCACAAGATAGAGGGGGAATTTATAACTGGATAACGCAGAATTTAAAAATCAATGATGACACTAGTCTTAAAAATGAAGCTATTTTTCAAATTAAACATTTACTTACTCATGATGTGGCATCATACCAGGAGGCCGCATATAATTTTCTAGAAAGTGCAAGTTTTGTTAACGAAACACAAAAGAGAGACATTGGAGATGTAGTTCTCGAATGGTTCAGGACACCTGGAAAATCATTAAACCAGAATCATAGATTTGCAATAAAAAGTATAGCTACTCTTTTCCCTACCTTGGATCTAACACGTAGAGCCTATTTTGTTTATGAATTATTTAAAATGCTAAGTAATAATCCTGATAGGTTGGTTGCAGAAGTGGCTTTAGAGAGCTTAATTGGAATAGGTGTTCGAGCAAAAGACCATAAAGATTATTTCATTGATTTTAAAGAAAACTTTAAAACCTGGCCCGAGAGTGATGTCAAACAGTATGTAAAAGAAGAATTTATGAAGCTGAAACCACTTGCCTGCACTAAATATGAGAAAGAGTATTGGAAGGAAATGCAGAATTTACCCTAAACTATGGGGAAATAGGTGCATGCGTTTTTCATCCTTTTATACAACCTCCCCCCATCTTTTCTCTTTTCACTTTTATCTTTTAGCTAAGGGTAAAAATATGATAAAATAGACTATGCTGAC
>CAZMJG010000069.1:0-5756 GCA_964566675.1 uncultured Gammaproteobacteria bacterium | reverse complement strand
TCTTTGCGGATCTCATTTATTTCTACTTTTACTATCTCTCCACATCGATCCTCAGGCGACTTTATCAACGATAGTATCTGATTCCCAAGCAGTGCCTGCTGATACTCCCCTTCTCGTCGCTCAAGCATAAGTGCCTCAAACTGGTGCCCGACATGCGTTTGTATAAATTCGAAATACTTTTTTTCTGATAGCTTTCGGAGCCTCTCTGATCTGGCCTTTTTTTGCTCAACTGAGGGCATCTTGAGCCTTTTAGCCATATGAAAAGCCGCCGTATGCTGTCTGGTCGAAAATCTGAAAACATGAAATTTGCTGATGGGGGTCTGCTCCATAAACCTGTATGTATCCTCAAAATCTGCTTCTTCCTCCTCGAGATAACCCACTATTACATCGGTCCCTATAAAAGCAAAAGGATTGAGATCTTTGATCTTATTTAGTTTTTCTATAAACTCTTCACGGGTATAGCCTCGTTTCATGAGATTGAGTATCTTATTGGAACCTGATTGCAATGGAATATGGAAAAAATGTACAAAGCGAGAAGACTTCGCATATCGGGCATAAAAATCTAAGAATTCCTCGGTAAATGTCCATGGGTGTATCGAACCAAAGCTAAAACGAGGTATGTTGGTCTCAGTGAACAGTCTGTCAAGAAAATTGACAAAAGTTTCACCTGAATCACGTCCATAGGCTTCGGTATTTATAGCTGTCACTATAACTTCTTTAAAGTTACTTTTTTCAAACTCTTTTACTTTATCCAAGAGAGTATCGGTAGAAACAGATACAGGCAGTCCGCGCAGGTAAGGCACAATACAGAAGCTACAAAATCGGTGACAGCCATCTTGGATTTTGATGATAACACGCCCAGATCGCATAAATTTATCATTTACCAGAATTTGGTCTCTACCATCGACTGTAGCGGCTTTTTTAGCCGATTTGTAACGCTTCTCAAGGATTTCAGCTATATACTCCTTACTTTGATTGTCTACTAGCAAGTCTATACCCTCGATCGTCTCATTGGTCTTTTTCCAGTTGGTAGCTGCACAACCTGTCACAACAATCTTTGTTTTGGGAAACTGTCGGTGTATCTGGTAAATATGCTGTTTGGCTTCTCGCTCGGCTTTATGGGTAACTGAACATGTATTTAATATATATACATCTGGTTCACTAGTGCTTCGACTATACCCCTTGAGGACAAGCTCTCGATCCAGGGCTTCTTTTTCTGCCTGGTTTACGCGGCATCCAAAACTGAAACTATCAAATGTTTTCATACATGTATTTTAACAGAACATTGTTGCAGTAGTCTTTATCATTTTATTTTTTAGAATAAGCAATTCGGATTGTAATGACAAGCCAAAAAGATATTTCCCCTATTTGATATACATATGCTAAATACATATTGACAAACCTATAATATTATTGTATAATAATCACAGATGCTAAGGTTTTTCTCCCCGTTAGAGAAGAGCTTTAGCATTTTTTTATGGGTACTAATTTTTCAATGCCTATGAAATATTTTAAACTTATAGTAATTGTGTTAATTATTGCAATTATTTTCTTCATACCTTCTACGGCTCTGGCTCAAAAGGAGGCAGGATCTTCGGCGTCTGTTTCAGCAAAAATGCAAGTAAACGTTGATAACTATACAGACTTAGCTATAAAGCGAAAAGTAATCTATGAAATATTGTCCAAAAACAATTCTCCGCTCGTGACCGAAGTAGATGCCTTTATCGCAACGTGTACTAAATATGAAATTGATTGTTATTTGCTCCCATCTATCACTGGGCTTGAATCCTCATTTGGTAAATATACACATCCTGGATCATACAATGCCTTCGGTTGGGGTGGAGGTTATATCATGTTTAAATCTTGGGCTGACTGTATAGATGCAGTAGGTCGCGGAGTTCGTGAAAATTATATTGATAAATGGGGAGCAACTTCTATAGAAACCATGGGCCCTATATATGCCGAAAGTCCTACCTGGGCAGTTCGTGTTCGCCTCTTTCACAATAAATTCACCGAGCTTGAAGCAGAAAAACAATTGTATTTTTCCAATCTTGCGGTAGAATTGTAACCATGTATACCTATCAAAGGAAAAACCTTCCTAAACAAACCATTGAACTTATTGTTACATCGCCATGGGCTGATATAGAAGAACAATATAATACTTCATTTGAAGCACTGAGAAAAGAGCTTGCTGTTGAAGGATTCCGCAAAGGAAAAGCCCCAAAAGAAGTTGCTGAAAAAAATCTCCGTAAAGAGGCAATTTATGATCATCTTTTACGTGCGTATATCCCTAAAGTATATTCAGAAATAGTGCAGAAAGAAGATATGAAACCTGTCGTGCCACCTCGTATAGAGCTAGAATCAGCAAAAGAAAATGAAGAATGGAAAGTGAAGCTGACTACAGCCGAAAGTCCAAAAGTAAATGTGGGGAAATATCAGGAAAAAGTCAAGGAAGCAAAAAATAAAGTAAAATCTTCAGATATTTGGGTGCCAGGTAAGGATAAAGAACTTACTGAAGCTGATAAAGAAAAGCAAAAAAATGCTGAGTTTCAGGCAGCATTGCAAGCCATAATGGATGAAACTACCATCGAAATATCGGATCTTATCATAGACGAAGATGTAGAGCGACGCCTCAGCCGCCTTGTAGATGATGTTCAAAAAGTAGGTTTGACAATGGATGGATACTTAAAGTCAAAAAATTTGACAAGAGAGCAAATTACTGAACAAATAAAGAAGGAAATTGAGGAAAACTATAAAATTGAATTTGCTTTGCAAGCAATAGCAGATAAAGAAGATCTAAAAGTAGAACAAGCGGAAATTGACAAGATGTTTGAGGGTATAAAAGATGATAAGGAAAAAGCCGCTGCCATGCAAAATGCATATTACTACGCCGCATTGTTGCGAAAGCAAAAAACACTTGATTTTATAACTAGCCTGTAGTATAATTTACCCATGAATACTATGGGGGCAAAGTACAATAAGACCATGTCTAAAACGAAGACTGATAGTTTGGAAAAAGAAAAACCTCTTTCGATATCCGGAGGTATTAAATCTGTGCTCAAAGACTCCGCTCACGGTACGGCAGATGCCATAGCCGATATCAGCCGCGGCATGTTTGAACAACTTCTTGGATCTACTGCGGAAAATAAAGAATATCAAGATGGCCAACCAGGCCCCGAAAAACCAGTGCAACCTGCATTTAGACCTGAGGCAACACTTTTTAGTTTTCGTGAAAGAAAAGAAGAAAAGGAAATAGAAGAACTCAAAGAACTTATCAAAATGATTGAAAAAGAAGTGAAGGAGATAAAAAGAAAAAGTAACCAGGTACTTCAAAACGTACAAGATATTGAAAATACCGTGATAAACACTCATGAAAAAGAGCCTACTTTGTATATATTTCGGGTGCTTAATACGTTTTTGCAGATATTGCGTTCGGTAAACCTCAACCTACCAAGTTCTTCTACGTGGATGGAAGCCATGCAGTCTAAGAAAGCCAAACGAGGATCACTTTTTGCAGCCCGTGCTAAAAAACAAGGTACTGCCTACACTCAATCTCAAGAAATCTCCAATGCACGAAGCGTGCAGTAAATTGTACTACCAAAGTAATTTAAGGTACTGAAATTTTTCGAAATGCTTTCCATCTAGAGAAAATGCTTTTAAGATTTCTTCAGCAGAATTTTCATCAATCTGGCTTTTGTGTTCGAGTAACGCCTTCCGCTTTATCTCTACTTCAGCAGTATGATCTAGTTCAAAATTATATTCTTTTTCATCTGTTAATAAAATATCATATACAGAGTGATGAGAGAGCCCTTCCCTTTGATGCTCAGGAAAAAAAGACATATCTCTTGAAAAAGGATATACCGCATCTATTGTGGCTTCCCCTACTTTTCTATGATCACGATGTTGTATGAAATATCCGCTTTTATCATAAGTCATTAGATATTGCATTGAGGGTTCATGAGTCCCGACAATATTTACCTTCCATTTCCTGATGTATCTAGATATCTTTCCAATCAAGGCCAGATTGCTCTCCACTTCTCCATCTTTAAAATTGAGACATACTGTATTCTTTTTAGGTACACCGAGTATTTTGAGAGCTGCTATCTCCTCCTCTGTGCGTTTTTTTGATAAAATTTCTTCACTAATGATATTTTCTCTGCTACCGCGTGCTCCATTTGTCACCGTGATAACAAACACATTTTTATTATCTTGTCGGAGTTTATATATAAGTGATCGTAATAGATCTAGAAGTTTCTATTATTATTTCGTTGCCCTGCAAGTGAAACACTTACTTTTTGATAAAAAATTACATGAAAAACTCTTCTTTTTTAAATACATGTGAGCCTGAGTTCAGCTACTTCGAACTTTTTTGAAACGGTACTCGAGGAGTATTTAAATATTTATATAAATTTTTATCCTAGCTTACTGTACAAAAATTGGTGGGTTCGTAAGATTAGGATTAAAAAAATCGGCTGCAATACAATTAGATGATCGGATGGTAATGTAATTATATATATAATACGTTTTTCCAGGTAATAATACTGAGGGTTTACGGTTTTTAGAAATTACATTTCTAGCTTCTTTCGTTTGATAATCATATAGTGCAATATCAGATAAAGAATTTGGCTCTGGTCCGTCTAAAAAAAAGTTACCATTACTACTGAACAATTGACCTTCTGTATATGAAAGATATGTGTTACCCTCCCTATTAATTGATGCATAAAAATCGTTATTACATATTGGTTTTGAAGAAAAGGAATAAGCATTACTTAACTTGACTGAAGCAAACATATATGGCAGTTCTTTTGAAGAAATATTTGCAGTAACTTCAAATGGAACAATTACGTGTAGAGTAATAAAATTATCACCAAGATCTTTCGGCATATCTATCGGGAAAATTATTCCCTTATGAAGAACAATATTTTGTTTATGAGATACAGCTGATCGAAGCAACTGGATATCTGAATATTTCATGTACCATGTCTGGAGGCTGCTAAAAGCATATATGAGTGGTATCGGAAGAATGAAAACTATAACAATGAGTATGGCGAGCCTTAACTTTAAAACTTTGTAGCCAATACCTACTATTATTAATAGGAGAAGTATTGGTAAAAGTAATACAAAATTATATTCACCACCACACCCTAAAGACATGGCGCACCTAATAGAGATAGCAGCAAGAAATCCAAAAGTACCATACACAATCGCAAGCGCAGCTCCCAAAATTAAAATATATTTAATTCCTATCTTAACTTTTATCATCTTATTGATAATCTTACAGAAAAAATTACTCTCATGTCAAATTATGACTAATGAATTTTAGTTCGATAAATTTTTCAGGTACATGTGAACTTCGACTTCCTTATTTCGAACACCTTAATAGATGAATATATAAAGACTTTGAAAGCCTGGACACCAATATTTGATGATCAATATTTTCATACATATATCAAATATTAGTGATTGCGAATTCATCTACTTCTAAATTCTTTTAGAATACTTAATACATTAACTATGCTAAATATTTTTCAAAAAAACAGTGATCACCATGAATATATTTTTCGTTCATGAACTTACGTAAGATTCTATATGAAGGTTCGTTTGCTACATGAACCTGTGTGCTTATCTTTCTAAAACCTACCTCACTCAGAAACTCAAACAGTAATCCTGTTGCATTCGTAGCGTATCCTTTTCTTTGATACTCAGGAAAAAAAGACATATCTCTTGAAAAAGGATATACCGCATCTATTGTGGCT
>CAZMJG010000068.1:0-5763 GCA_964566675.1 uncultured Gammaproteobacteria bacterium | reverse complement strand
CCGAGACAGGTGCGACGCATGTGGCGATTGGCACGCCCTACGATGCCGAATTTATCCCGTATATGAAGCGTTGGGTAGAGTCCGCCCGTAAACATAAGTTAAAGGTGTGGTTCCGTGGCAATATGGCAGGCTGGGAAGGCTGGTTTGAGTACCCCAGGATCACCCGAGACGAGCACAAAACTGAAATCCGCAAATTTATACTGGCAAACCCCGATCTGTTTGAGGATGGCGACGTCTTTGTATCGTGCCCAGAATGTGAAAATGGGGGCCCAGGTGACCCAAGGCAAACCGGCGATACCGAAGGTTTTCGTAAATTTATACGTGAGGAATACAATATCACGTATCGTGCTTTTAAAAGAATAAACAAGGATGTCATCATAAACTATTACTCGATGAATGGAGATGTGGCCCGACTTATTATGGACAAGGCAATGACTTCAAAAATCGGGGGTATTGTCACCATAGATCACTATGTGAAGACGCCTGAGGAGCTTCTTAAAGATATAGATATGTATGCGTCAGAAAGTGGGGGAAAGGTCGTGCTTGGAGAGTGGGGAGCGCCTATCCCAGATATTCATGGTGAGATGTCTGAGGTGGAGCAAGCAGCTTGGCTGGAGGATTCTCTTTCTAAAATCATTTTAGACAAAAATCTTATTGCGCTCAATTACTGGACGTTCACCGATAGTAGTACGCAACTCTGGACAGCACAAGGCGAGCCCAAGCAGGGCGCGGCGGTACTGAAGCGTTATTTCAAACCTATTGTTGTACACGGTATGGTCACCGATGAAAAGGGTCGCGCAATCGATGGAGCAACTGTCGAATCCACCAGTCGCCTGGTCACTACAGAAAAAGGATCGTTTACGATACCGCTTGCCGGCACCGATACATTGACTGTCAGCAAATCAGGTTATTCGACGCAGGAGAAATTTATACAAACCGATGGAGACAATGCGATAGATGCGACTATCGTACTCGTGCGAGGCGATATGCACTGGTGGGAGAGGCTGCTCGATTTAATTCGATCCCATCTTCCGTAAGATTTTTACGGAGTATTGAGCACCAGCTTTCATAGATTTTTCTATATCTTTTGTTTTTAGATATTCTGCGATAAATCCGGCAGTGTACCCATCTCCGGCTCCTGTCGAATCTACCACTTCAACGCCCTTAATTGCGGGCTCATGATACACTTTTCCTTCATGGTAAGCGTAGCTTCCCTTTTTGCCATCTGTGAGCACGAGTATACGGTCATTTCTAAAGGGTGAGAATTTACGAGTCACGTCATGGTGAAAATCTATAGATTCGTACGATGTTTTTACAATATCGGCAAATTCATGGGTGTTGATTATAAATATATCTACGGGATCAAGAAAGTGGAGTATTTCCTCAAGTGGTCTGCGACAGTCGGTGACATTGAGGTTGGCAAATGTACGGCGGGCATAGCGTTTGGCGTGTTTTAGCGTATCGATGCGCTCTTTGAGCGAGACATTGGCGAGGCTGGCCATATATACAGCTTGGGCTTTGAGCAGGATATCGTAGCTTTCTCCTTCGGGAAAGATATTTTTCTGGTGGGTGCGATAGTTGATGAGTGTTTTTTCACCAGTTTTGCTGAGGAGTACCGATGAGATATTGGTGTAGCCTTTTTCTATTTGGCAAAAATTTTTGTGGTGTACTTTGGCTTCATCGAGCTTGTCAACAATAATAGATTTGAATGGGTTATCGCCAATTTTGGCTATTAGGCCGGCTTCTAGGCCTAGTTTATTTACGCCGATTGCGACATTGGCAGCGCCGCCACCGAGGCTTTCAAAAAAGTGGCTGGCGAAATATTTGCCGCCGATTGCCAGCTGGAAGTTGTCATGATCCTGGGTGAGTGAATCACCTATGTAGTACAAGTCCATGGTTACCGTACCAATACTTATGAGGTCTAGCATAAATTTAGTATAGCAAGTTAATTTCAAAAAGATAAAAGAGAAAAGTTAAAAGAGAAGAGAGATGACATATTGTCATCCCCGACTACGATCGGGGATCCAGGGAATATATAATCCCGAACTTAATAACACTGTCATCCTGAACTTAATAGTATTGTCATCCCCGACTCCGATCGGGGATCCAGGGAATATATAATCCTGACCTTAATAACACTGTCATACTAAAGCCTAGATTCCCGTTTTCACGGGAATGACATACCTGACTGTCATCCTGAACTTGTTTCAGGATCTCCTGTGGCTTAGTTTGTCATCCCCGACTACGATCGGGGATCCAGGGTATATATCATCCTTTAAGCTTAACTATCCAGGAATACAGTATAATTATTCAACAATGTCAGACTTCGAACCATCTTTACCGCACCAGGACAGAAGTAATTCCCATGAATCCGATAGCACCAGTAATCTGTTTGATCAGATAAAAGAAGAGACGATCGCTTCCTTCGGAACGGTTTCTCCAATGACACAAGAAGAGCTTAACGAAATATTTACCTCCGCCGCAATAAACCCTACACAGTTTATGAGTAAAATGCAGTCTGCACTGTTAGTATTAGCGACCGAAGGAGATTATGAACAGGCGATTAGAACACTAAATGTTGTTGCGAATGCAAAACATGCCGTTGCTCTCAATTTCTCCTCTATTGCATCACTAAAAGAATCTTCTGAGGGTGATGAGTATAAATCGATCCGAGAGCTAGATGACTCAAAAAAATCAGATCCAGATGAAGATAGTGTGCCCAATAAACTGGAGGTTCTCTTAATGAAGCTATATCGCCAGACTAATGTTGCAGATATTAGTATGTCTTACGCTGCAGGCATAATAATGGAAAGTGCCAGTGGCCATCCTGAAGTAGATTTAGCCAAACTATTAAATGAAATGATGCCGTATGACGCCTGGAAACAGTTGCCGAGTTTACTTAAAAGATTAGTGAAAGACGGACAAATCGCAGATGCCTATCGTGCTGTGGATCGATATATACCTCAAATAGATGAGAGAGATGAAATCGAACACAGAGAGGATAAAGCAAAAATTATAAGACGTAGTATTCTTCTCCCCCAAATTAGAGTTCTGATCAAAAATCACGAGTTGGACAAAATTAGAGAGCTATTGTCAGCAGATACTGTAGATAAAGCAGGTATCGATGATAAATCGGCTTTCGTACTGGATGAAATCATACCTTTGATGGGCAATGAGGACAGGGCTGTAGAATTAGCTACCCAGTGGGGTATTGATGAGACAGTCGTTCGAGACAAGTTTAAAGGGGAAGAAGATTGGTAGTGAGAAACTTCGTTTTATCCCGATAGTCATCGGGGCGGGAATGACATGCCTGATTGTCATCCCGACCTTAATAGTACTGTCACTGTACCCTAGATTCCCGCTTTCACGGGAATGACATACCTGACTGTCATCCTGGACTTAAGAGAACTGTCATCCTGAACTTGTTTCAGGATCTCTTGTGGCTTAGATTTGTCATCCCCGACTGCGATCGGGGATCCAGGGAATATATAATCCCGAACTTAATAACACTGTCATCCTGAACTTAATAGTATTGTCATTCCCGTGCAGGTGGGAATCCAGGCTATATGTCATCCTGAACTTGTTTCAGGATCTCCTGTTAGTATTTTTTCGATACGCCATTTTTTAATTTTTTACTTATTTCCTATGAAACTTAATTAGAGCGGTAAAAGATACATCTCATAATGTTAAAAATAAGAATGCAATCCTTACATTATATTTTTTGTATAATTTTTCGTATTATTTAGTAGATTAAAGATATGCCAAAGCGCCCCACACAACATAGAATTCGAGATAATGGAATAGATCAATTCAGAAAAAGTTTACCTTCTAATGAAAAAAGTGAACATCTATTTGCGAATATCCCTCAAGAATATGATTATGGCATAGATGGTTTCACTCAAATTTTTAATGGAGAACTACATACAGGAGAGATATATCAAGTTCAAATAAAAGCATCCAAAAATGCAACTATCACTCAAAAAGGAGTCATTATCTTTTCTTTAGACGTAGATAAAGCGAAATTCTATATTGAACAGCTTAAAGAACCCTTAGTATTTATACTTGCAGATACTGCTGCCCATAAAACTTACTGGCACGATATACAAATAAGTGAAAGGACGCTTGAATTATTTCAGAGAGCTAAAGCAGAAAATGCGAACTATGTAAATATCGAAATCAATCCAAATTACACACTACCGGAGACGTTTGAAGAATATTGTGAATATATAAAAAAAGCTTCAGCACGTCTTAATAAGCAAGGTGAAATAGATAGAATAAGCAAAGCATCTCTCTCGAAGGCTGTGGAAGAGATTATGAGTTATGAAGGTGAAACGTTAAGTCTCAAAGGCTATGATATTTTTCAAGGAAAAGAGTTGACGCCTGAAATGAGAGACAGGCTTGTATTTAGCACAATAAATCAACAGACGGGAAAAGAAATTCACTATTTAGCGAATAAAGAATATACACAAGATGACGCAATACAAATACAATCTATTTTTACCTTCCCCATAAATACAGAGGAAGGGAAAATAAAAGCCCAAGAATTGCAAGATGTGCTAAATGGAAAAATAGACTTCGCCGAAATACCAAGCAAGTATGTCAGGAATTTAAGCTCATTTACAGCTAATAGGACAATCCATAATTCAACTGGTGAATATTCAATCAGAATTGGTGTATCTACAAACGAATCAGAATTACATTTAAAAAGTCGTAAAACGGATGAAGAAGTGAGATTACGTGTACTTGGGTGGGTCTCTCGCGATAATAAAATTAAACTAGATAGCTCTTCATTCTTAGGACAGCCCTTGATTTTCAAAATGAGCTTAAATTTAGTAAATAATAGAACAAACCTGCACTATGAATTAAATAATGAAAAACTTAAAAATGTGGCTGATGCGTATTTCTACATTAATTTTTTAGAAGATTTCAAAATAGATGGGGAGATCTTTGCATATGTGAATAATATTAAAAGAGTCTTTGCACAAATCAACGTAGCAAAAAGTAAAAACGACTTCGAAAATGACCCACATATCAAATTACTCAAAAAATTGGTTTTTATTCAGGAGAAAACCCAAAGTTTTATACCATATCCATTTCCAGATATCATAGATAAAAAAGAATTAGAATCCATTCATACGTTATATCTTTTATTAAAAGAAGGAAGGGTTAAATGCTCATATCGCACGCGGGTAAAACAAAATAATATCGCAAAAATTGGTGAAGAGATTAGCTTCTTCACTCAGTATGAGAACTATACAATCTTTGGTATAAATATAAATCTACCAACAAAACACATTAAGTTTACTGGGTTAGTTTCAAAACTGACACTTTATAAGAATTTTATCGAGTTGGAAGTCAAAGCAGCAGAGATGTCATTTAATACAGAAAAGAAATCATAAATGTATGCAACCTTATATGTGAGGAAATGCAGAGCTTTTCCTCACATTGCACATTATTCAGTCAGGCATGTGTCAAGATAGTACTAGCGCGCCTCCACCTTGACACATGCAACAGTTCCTATGCCTTATAAATTATCTTGCAACCACTTATCAGTACATAGTACATTTCTCCAAGCTGACTCTACTCCAGATTTAACCACAAATAGACCATCATCAAGATCCATATAACTTCCCAAATTATTTCTAATCTGTTGCGCGCTCTTATCGGTTACAACTGCCCACATAGATTCAAGTATTTTGGCATAAGCTCCATAACTCCTAATTGCTTTAATAAGAGACGTATAATCTTTATCCTTACGAAGAT
>CAZMJG010000067.1:0-6045 GCA_964566675.1 uncultured Gammaproteobacteria bacterium | reverse complement strand
ATCTCTTCGCAGTTGAAGAAGCTTTTATTGATACGATGATCGGTGACGCGATCTTGAGGAAAGTTGTAGGTACGTATTTTTTCAGCCCGATCACCGTTGCCGATATCTTTTACATAGGAAAATGTCATACCTTTGGCTTTTTCTTCCTCAAGCTGGTAGAGCTTTCCTGCAAGTAGTTCCATCGCAATCTGTCGATTGGCTTGCTGGGTACGCTCACGACTACAATTGATGATGATTCCTGTAGGTTTATGGGTGAGGCGTACGGCTGACTCGACTTTGTTTACATTCTGGCCTCCATGGCCTCCTGCTCGTAGGAATTGCCACTCGATATCTGCGGGGCTGATATGTATATCTGATTGTGAGATTTGTGGTGTGACTATGATGACAGCTGTTGAAGTGTGGACTCTCCCCTTTCGCTCTGTTGTCGGGATTCGCTGTACCCGATGAACGCCTGTTTCATTTTTGAAGTATGTAAATGCGTTATCTCCTTTGACCCGGATGACATTTTCTTCAATATAGTTGGCTTTCATGCCATGTCGTTCGGCAAATTTGGCATAGGAAATAAGGAGCTCTCGGCCCCAGTTTTTGGATTCATCTCCACCCGCTCCTTGTGCGGCTTCGATTACGACGATATTAGGGTTAATGTTCATATTGTTGTTGTTAACGCGTTAACGGGTTAACGTGTTTTTATAAAGTTACCCTGCTGTTTCTGTTGTTCTAAGTATGTTATAAATTTACCTATTTTTGCAGCTTCCTCTAGCAATAAATTATTTAACAAATCAAATTCTGTCCTGGATATATACTTTACTGCTAAGGCAATATATAATTGGTTTCTTACCTCTCCACAAGATCCTTTTGCAATTGCCAAGTATCTTTTAAATTCATTATTATTATTTTTTTCAAATCCTTCTACAATACATGAAGAAACAGAAATAATAGCTCTTCGTATTTGATCTTTTAATCCAAAATCTTTGTTGAATTCATTTTTAGAAGTTAAATCGTATATATGTTTTGTTATATTTAGCGCTAACTTCCATATATCTAATTCTTCAAAACTTTTAATTTTCATAACGCGTTAACTCGTTAACACGTTAACTAATCTATCAACGGGAATTTTCTTCTCCTCCCCTGTCTTCATATTCTTGATCACGGCCATATTCTCTTTTGCTTCGTCAGGACCTACTATTATAACAAATTGCATGAGACGATCGTTGGCATATTTGAGCTGTTTGCCGAGTTTATCGCGTGTCTCGGGATATACTTCGGCTTTTATACTCGCATTTCGTAGTAGTTGAGCGATATAAAAAGACTTCTCGGCATGTGTTTCATCAAAAATAGTAACAAGTACTTGGGCGGTAGCCCCTTCTTGAGGAATAAGACCTTTTTGCTCGGCTATTTCCACAGTGCGATCAAAGCCAACTGCAAATCCAACGGCGGGTGTGTCTTCACCACCGAGTTGTCGGATAAGATTGTCATAACGGCCTCCTCCACCGAGAGAACCGGCACTATAATCGGGTACTCGAGATTCAAAAATGAGTCCAGTATAGTAATCGAGGCCACGTGCAAGAGTAGGCTCAAATACTAATGCATCTTTTGGTATACCGAGTTGGATGGCAGCCCGTTTAATAGCCATCAGAGTGTCTGACATAGCAGTGCCTTGGATGGTATGAAGTGCTAAAACTGCTTCATCATGGGGAAGACCTTTATGTTCCAGATCGGCAATGACGCCAGCCTCATCGATTTTATCGAGTTTATCTATGGATTGTATGATAGAAAAGACATTTGTTTCTTCGGTGGCAAAGGGTGAGAGTGTCTGTACCAATGTCTGCCGGTCGTTGATGATGATCTGAATATCGGTAAGGCCTATATTTTTGTATACATTGTAGAAGACTGCCAGTATCTCTGCATCGGCAAGTGGGCTTGTGGAGCCAAAAATATCGCAATCACACTGGGTAAGTTCACGAAATCTGCCTTTTTGTGGTTTTTCTGCACGGAAAACATTTTGTATTTGGTATCTACGGAAGTATTTAGGAAGTAAATGCTTGTACTGGGCCAATACACGTGCCGTGGGTACGGTTTGATCGTAACGCAAACCTACTTCCCGATCTCCAGAGTCTTGGAATGTATAGACGAGTTTATCAGCTTCTGTGCCATACTTTCCCAGGAGCAGGGAAGCATATTCGAGTGTAGGTGTCTCGACTGGCTCAAACCCGTGGGTTTCATATGTCTTTCTTATGATCCCGCTAATATAATCACGCTTTCGTTTTTCAGTGGGAAGAAAATCGCGAAAGCCTTTTAGGGTTTGTGGTGCTTGATTTGACATATAAGTATTATAACAATACCTATTCGCTATATCCTTGGATTATGACTGTGGTATCGATATATTCGTCGTTTCTAAAAAGTTTTATCTTTACTTCATCTCCAATTTTTTTCTTTAAAATTGCTTTGGTCAGACTTTCATCGTCGGTACCATTTACTTTTTTTCCATCAAATTCTACGATAATATCATCTTCCTGTACACCTGCTTGGTCTGCCGGAGAATCTTCAATTACAGAAACTACATATGCTCCTTCGACAAGTTGCATACGCATAGCCGTACGACGATCTACCAATTCATAGGATATGCCAATGTACGGACGCTCGAAATTGCCACCCTGGGCATTGAAGGAATCAATAAGATCTTTTACTATATTTATAGGTATCGCAAAACCCAAATTTTGACCTTCACTTGCAAGTGCTGTATTTATACCAATAGCCTGCCCTGCTGAATTGAGAAGAGGGCCTCCTGAATTGCCAGGACTTATCGCGGCATCGGTTTGAATAACATTATCTAGTTTTTCAACAAAACCTTCATAGGGAGACCCAGCAGTAATACCTCGTCCTAAACCTGAGACAATGCCCACGGTAACAGTATTTTGAAATTCACCAAGGGGCGTGCCGATCGCGATGGCCATTTGTCCAAGCTTGAGCTTGGAAGAATTGCCCATGGAAAGTGGTTTGAGATTTGAAGCCTCAATTTTTAGTATGGCAAGATCGTTGAGGGGATCTCGATATATCTTTTGTACTTCGTATTCTTTATTGTCATTGGTGACGACTTTATATGTAGCTTGCGTATCGAGTACGACGTGTTTATTGGTGATGACAAGCCCATCTTTTGAGATGATAAAGCCGCTGCCAATATTTTGCTCGACTTTACGCTCGGTACCAGGAGATCTTCGGAAAGGACTAAAAGGATTGAACGGATCGATTTCGAAGGTGTCTTGTGTGCGGGTGGTAGTACTTATGCCGATTGTTACGACAGAAGGCAAACTGTTCTCTACTACTTTTGTTACTACTGATTCTTGATAGACCACAGATTGGGAAGCAGTAGGTAGCGAAAGCTGTGAGACCTCTTGAGATATATTTGGGAAAAATGAAGGGATTTTACCGTTTTTTACTTGCTGTGCGATAGCAATCCCAACCACCACGACAGCCAAGATCAATACGATTCTTTTCATAGTATTTTGATTAGATTATAACTGTTGGAGTGCTGTTTTGAGTTGTGTGTCTGTTTCTTTGGTAATTGTATTGTTCTCGTCTATTTTATTGGTCACTTTGATGCCTGGTTCTATACCTTTTCCATTTATCCATTCCCCACTTGGTAATATCCATTTAGCTATGGTGACATGAAGACCTGCGCCACCTTTCAAATCTATAGGCTCCTGTACGGAACCTTTACCAAAGCTTTTCTCACCGACAAGTTTGGCTCGTTTATGATCACGCAGAGCTCCTGAAAGAATCTCGGACGCTGAGGCTGAACCGCCATTGATCATGACGATAAGGGGAATATCAAGTAATTTGCCCTCACGGTCTACATCATAAGTTCGATCGTTGTAATTGGTAGTTTCCTGTTTGACGACTCTTTTACCTCGTGCTAAAAATTCGGATGCAATGTATACGGCGCTTTCTAGATAGCCTCCGGGGTTGTCACGTACATCTAGTACCATACCGCTTATTTGTTTACTTTCCCATTGCTTTTGTATATCATCAACTGCCGTATCCCATTCGTCGGTTGAGGTATCTCCAAATTGATTGAGTTTTAAATAGGCGATTTTTTTGCCACCTTCATTTTCATAGGAAAGCTCGACTGAATCTACTTGTATCTGACGTCGAGTAATACTAATATCTTTTTCTCCTGTAGTCCGTTCCACCGTTATGACAACACTAGTACCGCCTTCGCCGCGTATTTTGGAAACGGTTTCTGCGAGAGTCCAGTCTTTGGTTGATTTACCATCAACTTTGCTGATGATATCGCCAGCTCGTAACCCTGCTTCCATGGAAGGCGAGTTTTTGAGTGGTGCAATGACTACAATCCGTCCAGCCTTAAGTCCAAGCTGTGCACCAATACCTTCAAATTTACCTCCGAGATCATCTTTTGATTGTTTATTTTCCTCAGGTGTGAGGAAGAATGTATAAGGATCACCGAGTGAGGCGACCATGCCTTTTATAGCACCATAGAACATTTTTTGTTTATCAAGTTTGGACTCATCTATATATTTCTGTTCGACTTTTTCCCAAGTATCCCAGAAAAGGCTGAAGTCAATATTTTGACCCTTATCGGTCTTCACACCTGGATTTTCAGCATTGAAGACTGTATAGTTTGACTGGTCTCGTGCACCGCTGCGTAGCTTCCATTCGGCATATTTATAGCCTGATCCAAACAAAAATATGGCAATAGAGAGATATATAAGAATATCGGTTAGTTTTTTCTGAAAGAGATTATTCATTATTCGTATAAATAAATACTAGTGGTATCGGGTCCTATAAGACAGAATGGGTATTTATGCTCATTGATGTCGTGAAAATCTTCGGGATTTAGTAGGACTATTTGTTTAATATTACCAGGAACTTCTTTCTTTGTGTCGGTGATATATGCTTGAGCGCCAAAAGCTTCAATTTTTATATGAGCGAGTGGATCGATACTTGTGGTACAGACATATCTATTCTCCACATCTTCTTCGGCGCAGCTTGCCGGGCTTAGGAGATAAAATACTTGTGCTCCCCCATAATGACCGACGGGCTCGAGTGTTTCAAACTGTTTCATTTTTTTAACTTCAATTTCTATGTAGTGATCGTACATAGCTGCCACTTCGCCCGAAAAGAAACAGTTTATAATATGTGAATCTTCGGTATCTATATCGATGATGAGGGAACCGGTATTGTGATTGACCTCGGAAATTTTGCCATCTGCTTCAGCATAATACTGTTTGGTAGATAAAAATGCTTTATTTTCAGCAAGAAGTTCTCCTTTTTTTATGCTGTCACCGATGACTTTTTTGAGGGCAAGAAATATTTTATCGGGTTTAAAATTGAGTGTGCGTGCAAGAGGTATTTCTACTTTTTTTTGACCCTTTTTCTGAAGGAATGGCGTAGAGAAATCTACGGTTTGGCCTGTCTGTATAAGTATTTCTGAGTTTTCTGGTATCTTTACCGGGACTTTCATGGAAAGATTATAACAGCTTATCTAGTGCCATGTCCACCTGTGTATACTGAATTACGAATTACGAATTACGAATTACGAATTACGAATTACGAATTACGAATGGAGAGGCCTAGCTTATTTACTATTCTGATAGGAAGTAAATGGTACAAGCGCCAAATAACGAGCGTATTTTATCTGTTTAGAAAGAGCTCTTTGATGTTTGGCACAAATACCACTTTTTTCGCGACTAACGATTTTTTTCCGTGGAGTCAAAAATTTTTCAAGATTTTCAACATCTTTATAATCTGGTTCAGTGTTGTATTTGCAGTAAAAACAAGACATAGTTTTATGAGTTAATAGTTAAAAGATAAAAGTTAATAGTTATATATTATACATTACTCCTTCTAAATTAGAATGGGATATCATCGGGATTTACATCTTCATCTGTTTGTGTTGATCTTTGATCTTCTGTAAGTTGAGGTGTGGACTCTTGGGTTGACTGTGTATGCATAGCTTCTTCTTCTCCCTTTTCATTTTTTTTGCCATCTCCAAACACTATAAAATCATCTAGTACGATTTCGGTA
>CAZMJG010000066.1:0-6215 GCA_964566675.1 uncultured Gammaproteobacteria bacterium | reverse complement strand
ATCTCAAGAAGACATTTGAAGCTAAAGAAGCTGATGTGCTGAAACTAAACCGTGGCCTCAAATATCCGGATGAGAATATCTATGAGTAAGGCAACTAGGATCTTCCCATGCTATAATTACCCCTGCGTAAATGGTACGCATTTTTTGTGCCGGCCCAGTGTCGGCAAATAGGACCAGGAGGTTTCACGTGAAACACAAATTACTTCCCATTTTTCTGTTTTTGATCGTTTCTTTGCCTGTCGTTGCTCAGGCCCAAGCAGTCTCCGGATACAACCGAGGGACTTGCTGGGTCACCACGGTGACCCAGTTAGACTCAGGCTCAAAAGCGGCACTGAAACAATGGGAGCAGCGAGTGTGGCAAAACACGCCGCTGCTAAAACAACTTAGTGACAGCTATCGCGAAGAAAAATCTTGGGGTTGGTGGCTCGCATGGGCCATCGACTTCCTAGATTTGGAGGAGGAGGCACGCGCTAGCCTCCAAATCCTCGCCGCGCTCGTCAACTAAGCTTAGGAGGCATGACTTGCCCAACAAGTCATGCCTCAATTTTCCGTTTCTTTCTAGGATTTTTACCTTTGTAAAGCAACATATTGTATTTTCAAAGCTTTCAGATATAATAATGATGAAAATTAATTATTATTGTACATAATCCTATGAATCCAAATCATGAACATTTTATTCCTTTTTCGGGTTACCATGATCAGGAGCCTGAACCCATCCAACAGAAACTAGATGCTCTTATGCAAAGATATTCACTTGATGGTACCGAAGTGTATATTGCACACATAGTCCCTAGAGAACAAGATCTATTTACAACCGCTCAAGAAAAACAAAACCTCGTAGACCAGTTGAAAAATTGGCATACTAAAAGATTGCATCATTCGTATTGGGCAGAACCAACAGACTTCTTGACTAAAAAAGATTATCCAGGTTTAGTAAATCGATTTGGTGGAGAAGAGGAAGTAGTGGCTTACTATGGGGATAAAACAGGAGATAAAATGTATGAACGATGGGCACAGGAATATGAACTCGCAACTGCAGCGGGCCTCGATGCGGTTACCTTTCATTTAATAGATTACTTTCATATCGATGGACTTTGGGAGTTTAACATTTCTCGACAAGATGTAATAGACGGCATGACTACTATGACTAAACGACTTCTTGAAGAACTTGAAAAAAGAGGACTTCTCGAAAATGGTCCAAAAATTGAACTAGAAAATGCAGGGTTCGGCCTTGAATATGGCGTACAAAGAGTTGAAGATTATTTAGAGGTGATGGAAAAAGTCGATGACAAATACGATAAACTCCGTGTAGCTTGGGATATTAATCATTTGCTCCATGCAGTAGGTATAAATAACGATGGAAAAGGATCATTTTTCCTTACTCCGGAAGAAATTACACCTGCCATGGCAGCACTTCAGCAACAATATGGAGATGATCCCGTAACTTTTGCGACAAAATGGGTCGAATCTCAGGTACTTGATCCACGACTTGTAAAGAAAGTAACAGCACTCCATGTGTCTGACAACACATTAAAGACTATAGAATATTTCAGAAATGGACAATTTACACAGCCGTATTTAGATGAAATTCAGGCTTTATCTGATCCTATAGCCCAAGAAGATTATGGAGTCAATGTTGTACTCACCCATTATGATTCACATGAGCCTTTGGGGATTACATTAAAGGACTTCCCGAATATTTTGGCAGCAATGGAACAGCAACCACTTGCATTAGTTCATGAACTAAAAAATCATGAATTAGATCAAAATGCTATGGATAACCAATACAAGACATTAAACATGGCTATAAAGTAATTGTTTTTCTTTATTCGGCTATCCAAAATCCTTTTTCTCTTAGAGATGTGAGCTGACGATCATATTCGTCTGGGAAAATATATTGGACAAATTCTCCAAATCCTCTCCCTTCTGGCTGGATAGCAGAATAGGTCGCAAGTTCATGAAGTTCAGATACTGCGTTTTGCACCGCGATCATATGTCCTTTACGTGCTCCACGAGGCCCTACGATAGCTCGAGCTAAATCAATATCATTCGGACCATCTGCTACATATCCAATATTTTGCATATTCACTAAACCGGCATCTTGCAGATAAATCATTGCGGCAGCTTTGTTAATTCCTTGGGGCACCACACGCAAAGTACCATTACCCGCTTCAAATGTCATAAGAGCCTGACAATTCAGGTCTCGAAGTGCAGATTGAATCCGTTGTTCTATTTGGCCGTATCGAGCGATATATTCCGGCTGCTGTGTGATGAGAGGCCCTTGTTCCCATAAACTAAAGGTCACCAGTCCTTGATCTTCAGCTGAAGGGAGCATAACTCGTGTTGCCGTATCTGATGTTGTACCCTCCAGGATACCCCAACCTTCTGCATCAATTTCATTAATATGTGCTTTTACCCACTCGAATATTTGTTCTCGCTCCTGGAGAGCACTTTCCGGGACATTGGGATTTATTTCCCATTCTAAAGAATTTGCATACTTTATTACACTTCCTCCTTCAGCAATGATAATACCATTAAATATATTGGTGTAATCGCCAGCTCCAGTCAGATGGGCTATATCTCTTAAAAATGGTTCTGCTTCTGTGCGAGTTTGCTCGGTTGCAACTCCTACTGGAATACCGGCGGCATGTAAAGTTGCAAATCCGGCTACCGTTTGCGGTCTCAATTTCCTTTTTTTGTCTGTCCATCTAACTGAAGCACCTTCCTTGGTAGTATTGTCTAAATCTACAAATAGTTGAAATTCCTGTAATGGTTCTCTATCGGGTTGTCGAAGTATTTCTTTCATAGATATAAGTATGTTCAAAAACACAAAAATATTAATCCAACATAGTATATATTATAAGACTGTTTTATGCAATATCCCTGTTTTCTTATTGATTAAAACTAAATAGTATGATAAAGTATGAAAATTGAACTTTCATACATCATATGACACCACTTCAAGAAGCAAAAATACAAACCGCAGGCAACCTAGATCAAAGAGGAAACAAGGTTATTGCTGTAGATCATTTAAACAATTGGACCAGAGAATCTCAAGAAGTGCAGTATGCACAACTCATGGATGCGGTCAAAGGGGACATGGAGCGAATTATTGAGGATCCAAGCTCTTTAGACGAATATCGGCAAGAAGTTCAACACGGAGCTTATGAGGAAGAAATGAGCGAGGCCATGTATCAAGATTTCTCTACAAGATGGCTACCAGAGCATATCGAGGAAGTAAAATATGAAAGACTTCATTCTGGAGATCCAAAAGCAGAACAGACAGTAACAAGCCTTACACAAAAAGATGTAGAGAGGATTGGACAACTAGCACACATGGATTATGTTACATCACGGGATCTACTGGGGCCGGTAATTGTAGGGTGTACAGAATCTATTGGAAAAATGCAAGAGCAAGGAGCTCTTCCTGGCAGGCTACAAGGGTTCATGAGAGATTTCTACCCATTTTATGTTGCAGGTAAAGATTTACAAGTACCAATTGAACCTCTATGGCTCCGTCGTGCGTTGCATGGTATCAAGGACTCATTTGATTCGAAAGACACAGCAGAGCTCGATGAAGCACATATTGGAAAGCTTATCAAATTGTATGAGAAGGGTGGATTACTGACTCAAGATGTCACATTGCTTGATACAGGAATGTATGGTTCTATAACATATGAAATTTTAGTCATGCGTGAATCTCTTAATCGTCTCGCAATAGAAGGTAAAATGGAAGAGATTATCGCGAAGCCCGCGCATCAACGTGAAGCCTATTTTTATAATTCATTGCCTCCTCATCTTATTGAAGCTCTATCTACAACCTATTCAGAAAACGAAATGACATCTGCAACCCGCTTTGCTATGCTTCGGCAATTACTTACACAGCGTTCTGATATTTTGGAACAACTCAATCCAAATGGTATGAAAACAGCGATGTTAAATTTATCCTCACGCCATGATAATGATCCTCGATTTCAAGGAAGTGATGCTATACGTGGATGGCTTGAAACAGTAGGAGAGGATGTGCTGCCTCCGGCATTGGGAAGCGTCATTATTTGTGATACTTTTGAAGAATCTGTACTTGCATCTAAATTCTGGAAAGGACCAACAAAATTAGATGATAATGGAAACCCTGTATTATATAAAAACGGATTAGAGAGTGAAATGAGAGCTCGAGCATCTCGAAAGGGAGTACAACATGCTGTTATGTTACATCAAGAGAATCAGCGGCAAGGGCAAACCCATGATGTACGCAATACACTATCACATATGATGGACTTGCATGGACGTAGCTCTAAAGATGGCAAATATAGAGGTATTATAGGCCCAACACCACCTTGGCAGCATGGTAAGTTTATGGTAGAATACATGTACCCTATGGTTGCTCAAGATAGCACTACGTTACAAACCATTCCAAGAGAAGCTGTCCTAAATTCTCTTTAATTCTACACATGTTATTCAATACAAATAAAACAATGATTGGTATGCTTCATTTGCCGCCCCTCATTGGTTATCCTACATTTCCTGGAATGGATGAAGTGATTAAGAAATCATTAAAGGATTTGAAAACACTTGAAAATGCAGGATTTGATGGCATACTTGTTGAAAATGACAATGATACTCCTCATCAAATCACGGCTAGTCCTGAAATCATAGCAGCTCTTACTGTGGTGACCCAGGAAGTGATTAAAAATGCTAAAAATATAATTGTAGGTGTTGAATTTTTGCTGAATGATCCTAAGGCATCTCTGGCGATTGCTAAGGCCACTAATGCAAAATTTGTTCGCTCAGATTACTTTGTAGATAGAATGGCTCGCGATGAATATGGCGGGGAAATGGCTGTCGATCCCAAGGGCACAATGGCATATAAGAAAAAAATCCAAGCAGATGATATCCTGTTTTTTGCAGATATTCAAGTTAAATATGCTCGCATGCTTGAAACCAAGTCAATTGATGTTTCAGCAAAACAAGCAAAAGAAGCGGGGGCACATGCTGCCATTATCTCTGGTACTAAAACAGGAGAACCTCCAACTATTCAAGATGTATTGGATGCAAAAAAAGGAATAAATGACTTTCCTATTTTGATAGGTAGTGGTTTGGATGTGCAAAATGCACATGAAATTATGTCTGTAGCCGATGGTGCGATAGTAGGAACCAGTATTAAAACAGGAGAATACATAGATGAACGCAAAGCTTCAGATTTAATGGCGATTGTTAACAAATTACGAAAATAAATGATAATTTCTTGTGCAGGCGATTGCGGACTCGATATATATGTAGATAGAGAACTTGCTCGACCAGGCGGCATAAGTCTGAATGTAGCAGTGAATGCCAAAAAATGTTTTCCCGCTACTGATATTATTCAACTATTTAGTGTCATTGGGGATGAGGATGATTCAAAGGTAATAGACGAAACAATTAAAAAATTTGCTATTCAGAATTTTATAGTAAAAAAACAAGGAAGAACTCCTACTCAGTATATCAGCACAAAAGCTTCCGGAGAAAAAGACTTCCTCAAATATGAAGCTGGGGTATTACAGGATTACAGATTGAGTGATGGAATGCACCATAAAATAGGTGAGAGTGACTATATCATTACGGTCATTTTTGAACAAATGGAAACTTTTTTTCGCTCCATTCTGAATTCTAAAGGAAAGGGTAAAATGATCGTTGATTTTATGAATCTAGGTGATTATGGTGGGAAAAGTAATATTGTTGCAGAATATATTGATCATCTTGATATGGGTTTTTTTGGATTAAATCCCAAGGATATCGAACTTATACAGGATCTTACCACTTTATCGGCTGCGAAAAAGAAATTGTTTATTATTACGTTAGGTGCTTCTGGTTCGATAGCAATAGACAATGGAAAGCGTATCGAAGTACCTGCATATCCGCTTGATCAGGCTAAAGTGGTTGATACTACTGGTGCTGGAGATGCCTTTATTGCTTCTTTCTTGAGTAAATACGTATATACTCACGATGTTGAAGCTAGCATGAAGTTTGGCAATGAATATGCTGCAAAAATCGTACAACAAATAGGATCTTTCTAACCTCTTTTATTAAAAAATAATCTTAAACGAATTTAACTGCCGGATTTCCAGAGTCGTAGAATCTTTTACTCAAGGATGCCCCGGTGTAATTACGTTTTATAGCTTCCGCTATCATTGGAGCGACAGATACAACTTCAATTTTGCCACTACATCTAAGACAGA
>CAZMJG010000065.1:5236-6628 GCA_964566675.1 uncultured Gammaproteobacteria bacterium | reverse complement strand
ATCAGGAGTAAGTAACAATCTAATATGCGCAAATGCTCCCCATTGTAACTCCTGGGCTTTCATAAAATGGGCAGTTTCATGTGCAATAATATGATCTACATCTGCACTCCACTGTTTCTCAGTACCATAGATTGCAGGATAGTACTGAGGAGCTCGTCTGAGTAATAATTCGGCAGCATTTGTAAGTAATGCAAAATTCTGCATATTTCGCCCTAATGGTATATTATTTTGATACTGCTTTGTGAGTACCTGACATGCCCTTTGTACCGACAGTAATGCCCTATCTTCCTTTTCATCTAAACCATGAGGATTATCCATTATCTTTTCTTTTGCGGCATGCCCAAGGGTGTACATCATACCAGCATGTATATTTTCTATAAATTGATGAGTTGGCTTTTCATCTAGTTCTCTCATAAGCAGTAGATTCCATTGCAAATATGAATCAAATAGTCTTTGTTTTATTTCCCTTTCAGCTTGCTGAGTCATGGGAGTAAATTGTTCATGCGTAGACATAGCTAGATAGTATATCTTATAGTGTTGATTATCTCAATGAATATTAAACAAATGTAAAGTTATTAATACTAAAAAAATAAGCTGCTATTTTTCATTACGACTTCCAACGCGCTGCTATACTTCTACCAATTTACATATTAAAAATACTATGTCAAAAGAACAGGAAATATCACAGCAAGTTGTCGAATTATCACCTTCCTTGCTGAGATTACAAACACTCCATGAAAAATTATTCAATACTCAACGCTCTTTGTTTACCACTTTTTTTAAGGATGACACATGGCTTGTGAGACAGGCGGGAACGTATGGTATCCCTTTATTAAGTGCAGAGGGTGATGAAGAACCTGATTGGCAAAAGGAAGAAGCATTTGTAGAAAAGATTTTTGAAGAGTTACGTGGAAGGGCCAGTTACTTTGAAGCTGCCTATCATTTCCCAGATGTGTTGTCAGCATTTTGTGTACAAACTTCAAAAAGTTGGACGGAAATGATTGCCCAGCAAGAAAATATCACTCCCGATGAGGCCGCAGATTCGACGTTCGAGGGCATACAAAATAGATTAAGAGACGAAAGTACAAACTTAGAATCTTTTTTTACATCTCCACAATTTACTCAGGCATTTAGTATAAAAATCGATAAAGAAAAAGAAGCATATCAAATTGATGATCTACCTCTAGATCCTGAAGAACTACGTGCTCAGTGGCAGGAATTAGTTATACAACAATAATATATAGAAGTAATGAGAGGTATCTGAGTATGTCAGATACCTCTCCTGCGGTTTACTTGCAATTACTTAAAAAGCACTTGACTACTAGAATCTAGAATCCGTGCATGCTGAGTACGGACGACCTCACCAGACTTCTTTCTGGACTTTTTTTTAGA
>CAZMJG010000065.1:300-5136 GCA_964566675.1 uncultured Gammaproteobacteria bacterium | reverse complement strand
CTACTAAATATTTGATAGAAAACCTATATTTAAACCTCTATAATGATCTGTATGATCATATCCTTTGAGAAATCTCCCCCTTCCTGGACAGATCGCCTCAAGTCTCCGACACGCCTCTATATCCTTCTGCTAGGCGTGTTTTCTGCGGCAGTCGTATTTGTCACCGTATACAGTGCCACTCCTCGCCTCATATCCTTTGCGCAGGACCGAACTATAAATCCGGTGGCCGATACATACTCAGCCCCCTTTAGCGAAGCTAAGCGGCATCCGCATACCAGTAAAAAAGTCATCGGATTCCTCCCCTCCTGGAATATAGCCATACAGTCTCGTGTATATCCGGAGTACCTGGACCAGATCATCTACTTTGGTATACCTATAGAACATGATGGTAAACTGGTACGCACCGATAAAGAAGGCAAAACAATACCCGACTGGTCGTACCTCTCTTCACCATATTTTAAAGATATCAGAAGTCGCGCCAAGGCAACCAATACCAAAATCCTCGTCACTATAAAAAATTTTGATAATGAAAGTATTGAACAAATAGTCAGCAACCCTCAAAGTTCCAAGACTGCAATACAGGAAATAAAAAAACTCATTGGTGATTATGAACTCGATGGTATAGACCTCAATTTTGAATACTTTAGCGAAAGTGATTTCCCCACTATGGGCCATCTCAATAAATTTCTCACCGATTTGCGAACCGAAGTAAAAAAAGATTACCCCGAAGCTATCCTCTCTTTTGACGTAAACGCCACCGTAATATATACACATGAAGCCTATGATATGGTCAAAATAGGTGAGCAAATGGATCAAATTATCATCATGGGCTACGACTACTCACGCCCAAATTCCCCTATTGCCGGACCCATAGCGCCACTATATGAAAGTGGAGGTAAACCCAGCGTCAGTCGCTCGATACAGTCGGTCATCGGACGTGTACCCAAAGAAAAAATCATACTGGCAATCCCACTCTATGGGCTCGAGTGGCAAACCTATACAGGAGATTATGGCAGCAATACAGTCCCCAATACCGGAGCTATAGCCACATACCAACGAGTCCGAGATCTGATCAAAAACAGAGACGATGTCTCTATACAATATGGTGATATCACCAAATCTCCCTGGCTCATATATAAACAAAACGGACAAATTAAACAAATTCACTATGAAGATGAAAAATCTCTACTCGAAAAGATAGATACGGTATATGAAAAAGATATTGCAGGTATTGCTCTTTGGGCCTTGGGATATGAAGGTGAATATATAGAACCATGGCAGATAATCAAAGAACATGTACGAGCACAAAAATGATATAATTTGTCACTATTTACCTTAGATACTAGATAAAAGTTAAGAGTTAAAAGAGAAGAGTTCTGGAACTTTTCACTTTTATCTTTTTACCTTAGATACTAGATAAAAGTTAAGAGATAAAAGAGAAGAGTTCTGGAACTTTTCACTTTTCACTTTTATCTTTTAACTAATTAAATGCCGATATAGCTCAGTTGGTAGAGCAATGCTTTCGTAAAGCAGAGGTCGTCGGTTCGATCCCGACTATCGGCTCATGTCACATCTCAGTCGCCATCAAAATAAAGATTTGATCAAAAAACTCATCTTCTTCCTTGTAGGGATCATCCTTATCGGTATTCTTGTATTCCAAATTGGCCTCAAGTCAATCATCAACACAACACTTTTCATAAATAGCGCCATCTCTGGCGATGATGCAGGTGAAAGCTCCCAATCGGATGAAGACTTCTTTGGCACTCTACGCATATATGAGCCTCCCAATGCTACCAATTCTGCCGAAGTCATCATATCAGGTGAGGTATCTGAGTACGATAAACTCCAATTTTATATCAACAACACAAAAGTAGACGAAAAAAAAGCTAAAGAATCTTTTGAAGAACAGATTGGCAAACTCAAATCTGGAGAAAATAAGATCTATGTCGTAGCCCTATCTGCAAATGGCAAAAATAAAAAAGAGTCTGAGCATTTCACTGTATATTACAAAAATGAACCTCCAAGCCTAGAGATTGGTACCCCCAAAGACGGCGATACACTCTCAAAACAGGAAATACAGATTGAGGGCAAAACCGACCCCAATGTATCGGTCTCTGTAAATGCCCAGCCGGTGGTCGTAGACTATCAGGGTAATTTCAAAAAAACATTTCGATTAAAAGAGGGTGAAAATAAGCTTGTTTTCAAGGCTGAAGATGAGGCTGGAAATACAAAAGAGACAACTCTAACCATACGCTACGTGCGAGATGAATAATATCTACTAGCTCATTTTCGGATACGGATTAATCATGAATAAAGGTGTAAGAATAAAAAAAAGAAAAAGTATAAAAGGATGAAGCAATACATTGTCTGATAAAGAAAGGACACTCAAAAAAATGAGGCTATATTTAGCAAACTCATTTACCCCTGCTATACGATATAAAACCCACATATAAAAACCCAGGCCAATCACTCCGCCAGTCACTAGAATCATCAGGAAACTAGAGTGAAATGAAGCACTGGCATGTGACGGATTAAACTCCTCAGTGATAGGCTCAGGTGCATACTGATCTTTCTCATAACGGATATGATTGAACCCTATCCCGGTAATCGGGTTTTTTTGCCACACTTCAATACCTATCATATAGTCACGGGCTCTTGTAAAAATGGAGGTTGTACGAAGCAAATTGATACTTTCATTCTGTCCCTTTGGCAGCAAAGCAACTATGAGAGCCACAAGTAAAATAAATCCAACAATCTGTTTTATGGGTACTTTTCGTATGGCATACAATATTGCCGTGATCAAAAACGCCAAATATCCACCTCGTGAATACGTGAGGAATGCCAACAGACAAAATATACATGCAAAAGCCTGATACATATATTTATATCTTCCCTCTACAGGAAGGAAAAAATAGATGAGAAATAAAACTAGTACCGATATAGTAAGTGGCGGGTCAAAAAAAAGCCCAACCAGCCTATACTGATGAGGGTCCCAGCCTAAGTAGGCTAAATTCCCAAAATCTTGATAAAGAAAATACTGCACCAAAGAGGTGGCTATAACACCACAGGCTACAATATAAATAATATATTGATATCCTCTTTGTAGCTCTATATAGGTATATATATAAGAATTGAAGTATATAAAGAGGGCAAAATAGGCCACAAGTCGTATCAGGTAAAGTGTGGCTACCAGATTTTGGTTCAAAGTATAAAAAAAATAGGAAATGATGAGTGAGACTAGAAGAACAAGAAAAAAATATAATATAGGCCGTACCACGGCTCGCTTTTTCCTAAAAGGCTCCAGTTTATATCTTAGGATAAAAGTACCGAGTGCAAGATAGACAAATAATTCATAAAAATAAAAATATATAGGTTGTCCAGGCCAAGATATACGCGCAAGCTGTCCAAAGGTAAAAAAGCCTAGTGCCAAGGTAAGGAAGATATTTACAGCTCCTGAGCCAATTGAATAAAAGGTAAAAATCTTATGCATCTATATTTTTATACTGATAGAGTTTTGCCCGTACTAAAAAAGAATGAAAACTCATGAGAAACGAATAGACAAAGCCTGCAGCTCCATCACGGAATCCCTGTTTTAAAAAATAAGTATATAAAAACTTACCGCCGGGGTACAGCAGGAGCTCGACTACCGATGGCTGATTGCCTGCATGGTATAGCTCTTTTGCTCTGAGCGTACTATAATGATTCACCTCCTCAAGAAATGAAGTGATACTTTGGTGCGGATAGTGTTCTATAAATCCATCGAGTCTGCGTGTGGGCATGGCCGTCATATATGTCTCATGTACTTCTCCACGCCACTCGCCTGCACCCTTTTTTACAAGGCGGATAAACCCAGTATTATACGCCGTGCTTAGTTCTCCGTGTATCACTGGTTTTCCCCAGAAATGATCGCGACGACGGATGTAGAAAGCTGAGCAGTCAGTAGCTGGTAGCTGGTAGCTAGTAGGGTTTTTATAATTTTTCTCTTTTATCTCTTCTCTTTTATCTTGAAAAATTGCGTTTATTTCACTCTGCAATTTTTCCGAAACTACTTCATCAGCATCTATATATAAAATCCATTCATGTTTGGCTTTTTGCTGCGCAAACGTACGTTGTGAGGAAAAATCGTTTTTTAAAGCACGTTTATATACGGTAGCTCCATGCTTTTTGGCTATATCAACTGTTTTGTCGGTAGAGTTGTCATCGATGACTATGATTTCATCACAAAATTTGAGAGATTGTAGACATCGTTCGATATTTTTCTCTTCATTTTGAGCAAGGACTACAGCAGATAGCATAGAAGTATTATATCTTAGTTATCATTCCCGTGTCCACCTTAGGCGGAGGGGCCACCCCATAGTGGGTGGTTTTGCTCAAGTATTTTCCCCCTCTTTGTGAAAGAGGGGGTAGGGGGAGTTGATATGAAAATATGTCTATACAATTCAAACAATCCAAAATTTGCATGTATATTCGAAATGTTTTTAAAATAATTGGTGAAGAAGAAATAAATAATGAAGAAAAAAATGGAGGGTAAAAATGAACGGTGATCCTACGAAGTAGGGAACCTGGTACAGGTGAAAGTCCGATATGTGTGGAGCTGACAGGACTTGTCTAATGAGACTCTCTGAAAACGAGCATTGCGATGTTTGCAGAGTTAGTCTCATTGATCCTACGAAGTAGGGAACCTGGTACAGGTGAAAGTCCGATATATGTGGAGCTGACAGGACTTGTCTAATGAGACTCTCTGAAAACGAGCAAAGCGATGTTTACAGAGCTAGTCTCATTGATCCTACGAAGTAGGGAACCTGGTACAGGTGAAAGTCCGATATGTGTGGAGCT
>CAZMJG010000065.1:0-200 GCA_964566675.1 uncultured Gammaproteobacteria bacterium | reverse complement strand
GACAGGACTTGAACCTGTGACCTATCGAATGTGAATCGAGCGCTCTACCAACTGAGCTACAGCTCCAATACTCAAATAATTATAGTCAAAAGCGAAAAGTCAAAAGAAGAAATTCTTTATTATTAGTTGTCTTTTTGACTGCTAGACTTTTAACTTTTAACTTTTAACTTTTAACTTTTAACTTTTAACTTTTAACTTTT
>CAZMJG010000064.1:0-6636 GCA_964566675.1 uncultured Gammaproteobacteria bacterium | reverse complement strand
AAAGTGAAATTATATTCACGAAATAAAATTTCATATAATGAACGCTTTGCACCTCTTGTTACTTCTCTTCAAAAATTTCCACGAGACGCCGTACTTGATGGTGAGATTGTAGTCCTAGATGATAAAGGTCATCCAAATTTTGCAAAACTTCATTCATACCCTGAAAAAAAAGGTACACTTGCCTATTATATTTTTGACATCCTGTATTTTGATGGCTATCTACTTACCGAAATGCCTCTCATAGAAAGAAAAAAAATACTCAGAGCAATACTCCCTTCACTTCCCAACATTTATTATGGGCATTATATTGAAGACCAAGGTAATGCATTTTTCGCACAAGTAAAAAAACTGCATCTTGAGGGAATCATGGCAAAAAAGAAGGATAGCACATACAAGATTGGCAACAGATCAGACACATGGCTCAAGATAAAAAAAGGAAAAGTCACGGAAGCTGTGATTGTGGGTTTTACTGCTCCACGCGGTGGACGTAGCCATTTTGGAGCTCTTGTACTCGGCACATTTAAAAATGGGAAACTTACTCATATTGGCAATGCAGGAGGTGGCTTTACCGATGAAACACTTGAACTTATTCATAAACAGTTAACGCCCCTGATTCAGGATAATTGCTCGTTTAAAAATATTCCCGAAACAAAAGAGAGAGTGACATGGGTACAACCAGTTTTAACATGTGATGTCACCTACTCGCAGTGGACAAACGATGGCAAGATGCGACATCCTATTTTTCTTGGAATGCATGATGTCGCAAAAAAGGAAAAAAAATTTGCGACAACTGCTCCCGATGAATCTAACCATGTTGAGATAGATGGCAAAAAGGTAACACTCACCAACCTGACGAAAATATTCTGGCCCAAAGAAAAATATACCAAAGCGGATATCATGTACTACTATGGTGAAATTGCAAATATAATATTACCTTACTTAAAAAATCGTCCACAGTCACTACTGAGATTTCCCGATGGAATAGACGGTGAAAATTTTTTCCAAAAAGATGTAAGTATGCTAAATGCTTCCTGGCTCTCTAAAGTTAAGATAACTTCAGATTCTGGGAAAAAAACAACGGAGTATTTACTTTGTCAGGATAAGGCTAGTCTTATGTATATTTTAAATCTTGGATGTATCGATTTTAATCCATGGAATTCACGAGTCGGAAATCTGGAAAATCCAGATTATGTAATACTGGATTTAGACCCAGAAAATGCAAAATTTGAATATGTCATAGAAGTTGCTCAAACAGCGAGAAAGATATTAGAATATCTTGATATTCCTAGTTTTTGTAAAACTTCTGGCAAACGAGGACTGCATATTTATATTCCTCTTGAAGCTATATATTCCTATGAGCAGGTACGACAATTCTCGCAACTACTCGCATTACAGATACAAAATAAACTTCCAAAACTGGTAAGTTTGAAACGAAATCCAGCAGAACGCAAAGGGAAAATATATATCGACTACCTGCGCAATGGGCATGGGCAAACAACAGCGAGTGTATACAGCGTACGAGCCTGGCCTGAAGCTACTATTTCTGCACCGTTGGAGTGGAATGAAGTGACCAAGCTTCTTGATCCGAGTAAATTTACTATAAAAACTATGAGTCAACGACTAGATAAAAAGGGAGATTTATTTAAGGGAGTATTGGGAAAGGGAGTGAAAATTGAAAAAATATTAAAAAAAATAGATATATAAGCACAGACTTATCGAATCTAATTCTTTTTCCACTGAGCGAATACTCTCAACCGATAAATTAATTCATAAAAATTAATTGAATATCCCCAGCCAAAGACTTTAGGCGTAAATATTTGATGATCACTTTTATTCCAAAACCGTTCTTTTATTATGGCCTTAGTAGGCCATCGCCAATCATAGGGAATGTGTAGAAAATAGCCCTGTTTTTTCATAGCATTTCATTTCATTATACAACCTTGCTACCATTTCGCAGGAAAGGTGTTTACATAATGCGTCATCGTCTGAGACCTCTTATTTTCCATTAAAATAATATTAAAGTCTCGAGGGTCATGTTCAATTATTATATGAAGTTGAGAGAAATCTCCTTTTCTCCTCCTTGCGTCAGATAGTCTTTGCGTGATAGATCGGTAGTTCACTAATCCACTGTCCGTATAAGCGGGTAGATGGGTATGACCTTCGGTATCGATCTGATTAATTTCTACTGCAATAACTCTATCCGCGAGATCATTTAATATAATGTGATCCACTGCTTGCTCTGCGGAGCCGCTATTAATTTGTCCAACCGGGCGTTTACCCTTTGAGCAAACTTCTGAGATATGTGCTCCATCAAAAGATATGCCAACGTCCAACCACGGATTTGATTCTCGGATATTACTGACAAGCCTAAGAAAATCGGCAAAATCTTCATGTCCTACATCTAATGGCTCTATTGCTAAAGCAAAATTGTTATTACTAGACCTTTGTTGGAGTTCGGACAAAATTTTTTCTCCATAATTACTGTTATCTAACCAAAAACCAGAATTAGCTCTTACCAGAATCTGATCATTAAATATATCTCCATTATCTAGAGATTCTTCTAGCATTTTTTTCCAAGAGTTATCGGTAGGGGCACAAAGCAGCATATAAGCGGCTTCTCTTACTAAAACACGAATGTCACTATAATTTCGATTTCCTTTTATTATATCTCCAAATAAATCCAAGGGCCCATACTTACCGGTAACATCAATGCTCCCAATTAAAATACCATTGTCATGAAGCATTTGGACAATTTTATTTGTATTGATACCAATACATGGATTCAATGAGACATTCATTTCAAGGCCTGCAGGTAGCATAATTTCATCCCTAAATATGTTGATCCTATTTGCTGTCTGTTCTGTATCTGCGTCAGTGATTATCATTCGGGGGAGTTCGGACAGGGAGCCTGCAACTGCCGCACCACTATCCAGTTCCCATATATAGGAAGTAGTTTCAAATAGATTCTGAGGACGTGCTTCATTCATAATATTCTCCTTTATCTATTATTACCAAGCTCCTCGGCAAGTCCAATCAAAATTCCTTCAGGTCCTCGTATGTAGCAGAGACGATATGAGTCTTCGTACTGCACTACATCACCTACAAGATGCGCACCTTTCTTTTGAAGTCGGATGATTGTATCGTCGATATCTTCAACCGTGAACATGACACGTAGATAGCCAAGAGCATTTACCGGAGCATTTCGATGGTCTGAAACTGTCGGGGGACTAAGAAATCGTGATAGCTCAAGACGACTGTGACCATCTGGAGTCACCATCATAGCAATCTCGACCTGTTGTGTCCCGAGTCCAGTAACTCGTCCTGCCCACTCCCCTTCAATAATAGCTTTTCCCTGTAGTTTCAAACCTAGTTCTGTGAAAAAAGAGATAGCATCATCAAGAGATTCTACTACGATACCTACATTATCCATTCGTTTAAGATTAGGTTTTTTTGAATTCATACTGGTGTATTTTAACAACAAATCTTTTCCAATGTAATAGAAATCATTCAACTTTTTGTTGTTCACATAGCGCCTAAACAAAAATTCAAACTCGAATGGCGCTGGAATCTAAAGAAAGGATTTCTTAAATTCTCGCGATATTTATTTATTTGAAACAAATTCAATGATCCATTCAATGCCGTATTTATCTCGAAACATACCCGCATATGAGCCCCACGGACTGTCTCCCATAGGTCCTTCTACTTCTCCGCCAGCCGAAAGGCCAGCAAACAATCTATCTGCCTCTTCTTTACTTTCAGTACGGACCAAAATTTTGCTTCGATTTTCACGTTCATTTACTTTTCCCATAACTTCTGGAACATCATTAGCGATCAGCATTGTACTGCTTCCAATAGGTAAAGAGATATACATTATTTTCTGTTCTTCTTTTTCTGGTATTGGGAATTCAGCAGTTGCGATATCTTTGAAACGTACTACTTTCGTAAAATCTCCACCAAAAACAGATTTATAAAACGCAAAGGCTTCTTCAGCATTACCATTAAAGTTAATCCACGTGTGTATTGTTGTCATAACGTAATAATAACAAATGATGTAAAAAAACAAAAGATTTTATTTATGCTCCCTTGCTGGGATAGTACTCCAACTAAAAAATGGATATCATACGATATTATGATGGAGACAAACTTAATCTATAGCGCAATCTCTTTCTGTTGGATTTCACTTGGAAAATCTGTCATGGTAAGTACAAATTTGATAATACCCTCATTATCTTTTATCGGGATAGTCAGCTCTTCTCTACTCTCTGCATCGTAAATAACACTTCTGTATTCAGAATACGTATTATCGGGATATAAAACGAGCATACTATAGTCAATACCTTGACGAGGGTTTGGCTGTCCATTAAAAAATGGTTCAACATTAAAAGCAAAATCGAATTTTACGCTTATATTGGCTGCATCTTGCTTCTCAACCATAAAATTGTTTATTTTAATAATACTTTCTTCTTGATTACCTTTGATAGCATAAACTCCTGCTATAAAACGTACAGGTGTACCATAAGATTCTTTACCATCGACCGTTCTCAACATCGATCCTTCCCCATCAAATATCCACATGGGAATCATATATCCAATATGGTGAGGGTTTTCATCATCATCATAAGGTCTTGATGGGCCAGAAGGAATGTAATATACAAGCTTTGCATTTTCAATTACTACGTCTGTAACTGAACAGGAATTTCCTTCGCCAAAACAATGACTATTATTCTTCTGTGGCTCTCTATACTCCGCATTCATAAAGACACCACCTGTAGTTTTAATATCTGCAATAGCTTGTTCCAAAGTTTTTTGTGTATACAGCTCTCCTTTTTCTACATCCAGATTTTTTGAGATTGAAGCTCTTACAACTGTTCCTTCTGAGCCAACCCATACTTCATTTGTTGGGTAAGCATCTATTTCATTATCATAAAACTTTACACTTATATCACCACGAGATACAGACACATTATTATATTTTGATACGAAGCCCACTGAGTTGGCCTTGACAGAAGTCTGATAATATGGGCTTTCTGAATCAAAACTACTAGCATAAATATAGACTTCATCTGTTTCAGGAAAGGTATGATATGTTGCGTATTCTTCAGGAAGATAACCCAATTCATTAAGATAATTTCTAGCAAATTGTTTTGCATCTTCAAAAGCTGGAACGTTTGTACCACCTAAGTATTGTTCAAAGTTAATAGAATAGGTATCAATAATAAGCTTTCTGGTATCGCTTTCCCATCTTAGGATTCTTGGATCTTGGTCGGGCCTCTTAGGTCCACTACTAAAGCCAAATTTTTGAGCAATTTCTTGAGCCTTTGCTTCCGTAATCTGCTGAAAAATCACTTTAGGAACCTCAATCATTGTTCTTTCAGCAGCATGTACTAGCTTAAAAAATGGAAATGAACTCTGTTTTACTCCTGGGATCTTTACCGATTCAATATTTGTTATAGTAGATTGGTTCTGTTGATACTTAGCTTTAACATCAATTTCTACTTTTGACCTCCCTTTAATTAATTCTGAAAGTATCTGCGTAGTCTCTACCCGCGGAGTAATCACAGCTTCTGATGTTTGTGTTATTTTGTTCGAAAAATTTAAAGCAGATTGTGAATCGCTATTATTTTTACTTTGAATATAGAAATATATACCACTTGATAGAATAACAAGCATTGCTGCTATTACAGGTATAATTAGTTTTTTACTACGGTGAGGATAAATTTTTACATTAGTCGGTATGTCATTTGCATTAGAACTATTGCTTTGAGAAATACTATCTGCTTCTGCCATATAGATTTAGTATCTATGAATGTAAGAGTAATTGCAAGAAGTTTGAACAGTATACAGACAAATATTCTTTAGATTGTGACTGTGTCTGAATACGATGCTCCCCTGCTGGGATAGTACTCGAACGAAGAAGTGGTTAAGGGATTATTTATTCCGATCCTGCTTCTGTTCTAATATATGACAGACCCATAGGTCCAACACCACTTGGTTCAAAAGATCTACGTACAGCTACTTGCCAAATCTCACCTGATCGACAGCCTACAATTTCGGTGTTAGATAATGGTTTATACAAAACGATCTGTGGTGATTGACCTGGATTCAAATCACTATATTGCATACTTACGACTAACCCTTCTTGAAGCTGTAAGGTATTTGAATGCAACTCACCAGCATATCCGGCCTTTAAAGCAATGGTTTCAACTAATTTAACAATAGCACGAGAACCTTCAGCAGAAATAAAATCAAGTACTCCTCTATCAATTTGACGCTTTATATCCCAATTAGTAGTTCCCATTTGTATCACGCCTTCAATCTCTTGAGCACTTAACGTTAACTTCTCTATTAATACAAGTAATTTTTCCTTAGGAATAGATGTACCAGATGCAATAAGCTCATCGATATCTGTTCTCACTATAATATCTGATAATCTAACCTTGCTAAAAGCTTCCTCAGCGATTTTACCCCATTCCGAATTTAGACTTTCATTTTCTTGACTCATAAAAAGTAATAACTAATATAAATTATAGGTAGTTTATTATAGCAGTCTAAAGAAGAAAAATCAATATTATAGGATATTTGCTCCCCGATGAGGATTCGAACCTCAAACCTTGAAGTTAACAGCTTCCTGCTCTA
>CAZMJG010000063.1:1301-6957 GCA_964566675.1 uncultured Gammaproteobacteria bacterium | reverse complement strand
AAGGGTAGTTTGAGCATTAGTATAAGTATCAATGGTATTTACAAATTCATTACGTATTGCACTAATATCGGTAAGTCTACGAGTATTCAACGTATTCACAGCGTTTTGTAATACACCTGCACGTGTATTAAATTGAGCACTATTTATGAGAGTAAGGCCAGATCTCCTTACTGTGGGATCCGTAGCCAAGCGAGAGATATGAGCACTATGCGCGGTTACTGCATCTACATAATCTGTGCGTAGATTGAGAAAGGCTATATCAGCATTTGGATTGCTGCTTCTTTGATATTCAGTAATACTTTTTGATAGTTGATTTACTCTTCCAGACATACGGGATTTTTCAAAAGAGATAGCTTCCTCTACTTTTCTTCTCGTAGCTTTATCATTAGTTATAACAACACCTCTATTTCTTAAATCTTCGATAATTTGGGACGAAGTCTTAGTGAGGAAATCACGCTCGGTAACTCCATGAGTCGTATGAAATTCTTCATATGATGAACCGGGAATTTCAGGCAAACTTTGTAAAACCTGTATCTCCGAATGAACAGAGAGCAATGTCCGAATATTAGTATCAAGTCTGTTATCAGAAGCATTCCAACCAATTGAGCTTGGCATGCCAATAGCTCTTGCGTGCAACATATTAGCTGCATTTATACGACTTAATATTTGATCCGTAGACAAACCTACTAATGCAGAAGGGTTTAATTCACCCCCATATGCAGTGCCAAGGGTACTTGCCAAAGTAGCATCCCAAGATGCAAATTTGCTGTAATAATTCAGATGATCCTGTGTATGGTCAATAATAAAATTTTCTGCAGTTTCAGGATTTTTACGCAATACTCGTATGGCATTTTCCTCTCGAGCCAGTTCAGCAGCCTCCGCTTGAAAAAAGTCAGCATCTTGCTGAAAGCGTGTTTTATCAGCATCCATAGCATTATTAAACTGCGCCATTTCGGAAGGCTCCTCTTGCAAGGCTTTCATAAAGTGATGGCTACGCAGATCAAACCGTTCACGAGCTTGTTCAATTGTTCTCTGTAGTCGGGCTACATCTGCTGGATTACTTAAACTTAAGCCAGTGGCTCCGGGTACTCCTCTGGCAATTAGTTCCTGATGAAGTGTTTGCGTCGTGGCATTGCGCATAAAATTCTCCGATATACCTGCTGATTTCCAGGTTGTCAAGTCTGCATGGGGCGAAGATATAGCGGTATGTGTTTCCGCATTTGCTTCTGCGACCATTTGCAGTAGCTGTACACGTTTGGCCGAATCATTTGCTCCACTATCCCAGGCCCCAGTAATTGAGACACCTGCCTCCGCAGCTCTGTTGATACGACGTAATAATTCGCTAATAGGGGTCGTTTGAAAATCAGCTTTTGACAATCCTGCGGTCGTCAAGCCATGACTTGCCAACTGAGCATCTATCCCTGATGTAGGATCGGTCAATGCATCTAAAGTTGTATGTATGCTATCAAATTGTCGGTCTAAATTTTCTACCGCAGTTCTTGTATTCTCCACTGCCGTTTCCGCTGATCTTAAATCTTGTATAAGCTGATCTATATCTTGCGTGGGCAAGTCTTCTCGAGAACGCAATTCTTTATCAATCTCTTCAATTGTACTTACTCCTAGCTTTCTCTGTATCTCCGTACGCACTCTATCTAGATTCCGACGAGCTTCGCTATAGTTGCTAAAAGATGGCTGTTCCGCCGCCAATATAGGTTTTATCTCCTGCAACGTTTTTTTTATTTCCGTTAATTCATTAGTCTTTTCTTTCACAATTTCTCCATTATCTTGAGTACGTGCATTCACTTTATTATCAAGTATCTGTATCGTAGAACTATCGGCCCCTTTTTTAAGTCGTGCTTCAAGCAGTCTCCTATTTAAATTTTTATTCATTACATCACAGCGAGCCTGATAAACCAAATCAAGTCGATCCGCTGTAGTAAGGACTGACGCGCCTGTTGCTAATTTAGCTTTCTCAAGTTCAGCGTAACGATTCATTTCTTCCTTTTTCCAGGTCGTTGTAATAGGTTCAAAGTTTGCTTTATCCACTCGTGGTGTACCTGGAATTATTCCCGTCCTAACATAACTAAAAGCCATATTGTCGGGAACTGCACGTACTTTATCGGCCGGGATACCGAGACCTTTGGTCAAAAAATTAAAACGACTCGCTATCTTGTCTACAAATTGGTTTTCTATCCGACCTATATCTGCTGATCGTTGAAATTGTGGTCTTGTCTTTATTTTGTCTCCTGATACTTCGTAATCATCGACATCGATATGAAGCACTTTTTTTAGATAGGCTTTTTCTGCTCCAAAGCGATTTTGAGGATCATTTTTCAAAATATCAAGCAGCTTTGTATTTTGTTCTATATCCAGAGTTATCCCATTGGAAAGAGCCGAACGAGCACCATCATAGATACCTTTGGCAGCCAGACCAGTCACCGCTCCTGTGGCAATACCCGGAACTATTCCAGCCAGAGCGCCCAAACCCTGAGGTCCAAGTGCATTGACAGCAGAACCTATTGCCACACGTCCCGCTGTCAAGGTATTTGTCCAACTTGAAATCCCGGCTTGCACCGCCGGAGAGCCAATAATCGGTCCTCCTACAACTGCTCCTGCAAGTGACCCTGCTGCCCCAGAAGTGATTCCCAGACCCACGCCCAAAGATTTGCCGACTAAAAACTGATTGAGTTTTCCCCGATTAATACCAAGATGTATCCTTCCTGTTTTTGCAAACTGCGAAGACTTGGTATCTACACCTTTGGGAAACAAGAACATATTGAGCTCATTTGGATGAACTTGCGCTTCAACTGCAAGAGCCATTTCGGTAAGTGACAGATCATACTCGATAAGTTGCATTGCTTCCTTCCAAACACGCGGATCTTTTTGCAGGCGATTTTTGATAATATCAGGATTCAATTTATATCCCAATGTATCCTTTTCACAAAGATCCTCCATCATTTTAGGCAAAAAAGAAAGCCTATCAGAACTGAAAATTTCAGACGCCGGATCATCATTATAGATGTTGATTAGTGTGGTAAGCGAATTCTCAAGTTGCATCTGGAAATCTGCTTGCATGACATCGTCAAACTTTACCTTTTCTGCATTTTTTGTCCCTGTTTCCAAAGTAAATTCATTCTTTTTAAATTCAACATCTTTGGGTTTGGGGAGTTCTTTGGGGGCGGGAGTGGGTGTTTTTGCCCAAAATTTGAGAAGGTTACGCCGCGGCGGTAAGGGGGTCGCGTTTTGGACTACATTGGGATTCTCAAAATATTTTCTAACCTCTGCCATGGTAACAATATAGTTGTTTTTTATACCTATTTCAAGTAAATTGTAAATATGCCAGAATCTACAACACTTGATCATGCGGCCATATCGCAAGGACTTCCCAAACCCGTTGAGCCACTAGTTGACTCCCAGGTTGTAGACCCACAAGATTTTTTTGAGAGTAAAGAAGTTCTAAAAGTTCCACCTCGTAAATTTCAGGAAGCTGAAAGCATCACACACGGCATGTTTCTCTATAAAGCTCGAGAAATCATGCCTCACATACCTAAAAATGGTGAACCAATCAATCGCGACAAATTACCCGAATGGGCCAAACAGTTAGACGACGAAACGTTAGAAAATACGTTTAGCTCACTGAGTTACCTCCATGGCATACGTAACCTCCCGGAAAAAGTATTTGATGATGCGGAAAGACAAAATATCGAAGCCCGTGATGAAAAATTTGATATGTGTGTCATGTATAACACAGACACAGATGAAGTTGCACTGAGCCTAGATGATACCCAAAAAGATGAAGACGGAAATACCCGTTTAAGGCTTACTAGCATCAAAAGCCGCCAGGGAGATAAAATTACGTTTGGTACTGATCTTACACAATATGATATAACTCTCACCAAAGATGAATTCACCCAACTTTTTAGCTATGCTCGTCGTGAAGACCTGATGCATACACTTGAAGGAAAACCTCAAGAAGTGGCTTCACAATATTTTGACAGCATAAACCATCCAGAAAATTTCAATATGGATGATCAAACTATGAAAGAAGCAGTACTAAATTCAGGCAAGATCTCTACAGACTCACTCATACGATCTTTACAGGGCAAAGAATCCAGCGATGGCTTAGATCCGGAAGCTCAAAAACAAGTCGAAGCTCGAAACAAAAACCGTGAAGCATTGATTAAAAAATTGGAAAATCATACGATTGCTACAGCTCAGGATGTAGCCGATGTGATGAGCTTCCACACACCTGCTGAGATTCAAAAAACAATCGCTGATTATACACAAAGCATAAATAATCAGCTAGATACATTGGGACAACTGAGAAATCAGCGTCTGATGGCTCAAGAACAAAACGATCAAGAACAACTTACAAAAATTGATGAACAAATGAAAATTGCTCAAAATGAAATTAATAGTCTGCGAGATAAAATAAATATGCAGACTAAAGCTGAACAATTTTTTAAAGACCCCAAAAATCTCGTAGATTTCTTTTCAAAGTTGGATGATGGCATCATCAGCCCTGAAACTGGGAAAAAAATAAATGAGCTGATAGCCCATGGAGATATGCCTCAAGCCCTACTTGAAATGGCAAATTCCACACTTGAAGCAATGGATGAAGAAACAAAGGAAAAAATAAGAGAGAAACTTGGTATGCCTCGAGGTGCAGAGATCACATTGGCCGCAATTGGTGGGACAGCCCTCCTTTTTCTTATGCTTATGCTCACTTCAATGAACCAACAATAAGCTACTGTGAACTTTTCAGTTCCTGGAGTTTATCCATAAGTCGCTCTATTTCTTCTTCTTTGCTACGCAGTGAACGTGCCGCCTCTGAAGGATCGGTCACATTTACCGAAAGCCCTGTACCGAGTTCAAAACCTGCACGATGTACAAAACGAGGAATAATGCGAATATACCAGTCTTCTTTTGGATGAATATAAAAGTTGTAGCTAAAACCATCGGCGTGTTTATATTCTCGCTCGTATACTTCTTCAAGCCTCTTCATGACCTTTTGGTAAATATCGGCCAAATCTCCTATTTGTTCATCGGTGATATCACCAAAGATCGTGCCTTCGGCTTTAGGTGCAAGCCATACTTCATATGGCCACTGAGAAAAATCGGGACAATAAATATTGAAAAAATTATTTTCTTCTACTAGATTAGTTATCGGCTCTCTACGCAGAGTATCTAAATTGATTTGTGATGGGATAACCACTAGCTGTGAGTGAGGGTGTAGTAATGAGGCTCCAGCACGCTCTCCTCTATTGCAGAATAATATTACTTGGCCTGTTTTTTTATGAAAATTATAGCGCTGTCTATATGTTTGAAATACTTCCTGTATATGCTCTGCTGGTAAATTGTGTAAATCTACATTATGATCGGGCGCATGAATGAGCACCTCATGATAATCGGTAATTGGATATTTATTATTTACCACTCGTACATGCCAGCCTTTTGTATTTGCCTCTCCCTCACCGATACGAAACACTTCCTCCGGAGACATATGTTCATTTCCAGGACAAAACGGACACAGGTTGCAGTGTTCTCCAACATTATTATCGTCAGGACGATCGGCTCGATTTGAAGAAATAATTACCCAACGTCGAGACATGATGTCTGGTACATATTTAGCCATAATCCCATTATAGAGTTAAAA
>CAZMJG010000063.1:0-1201 GCA_964566675.1 uncultured Gammaproteobacteria bacterium | reverse complement strand
TGTCATCCTGAACTTGTTTCAGGATCTATTTACATGATTATTGTTTCTACTAAACTATAATGTACAAACTTTTCTCTCTTATCTCTTAACTTTTAACTTATAATATAAGAATGTTACTTATCGCAGGCTTGGGTAATCCAGGCGAAAAATATGCACATACACGCCACAACGTAGGATTTATGTTTTTGGACTATTTACTTTCTGAAGTGAGCCCTTCTCCGCCATGGAAATTTGATACATATACAAATGCTGAAATAACAAAAACTAATAGTATGAAATTGCATGCAATTCTGGCAAAACCTCAAACATATATGAACAGATCCGGTGAAAGTATACGCAGTATAGCTAAAAACAATTCTCTTTCCCCCACAGACATACTAGTAGCTCATGATGATCTAGATTTAGAGCTGGGTAATTTTAAAATTCAACTAGGTGTAGGCCCAAAAAAACATAATGGACTCTCCTCTATCCAAGATCATTTGCACACACCAGATTTCTGGCGAATTCGCATCGGCGTAGATAATAGAAATGGAGATCGGAGTTTATCGGGGGAAGATTATGTTTTACAAAATTTCACTCAAGAAGAATTACAACTTCTTCAAAATATATTTCCGCAAATGCTTTTGCGCGTTAAGATGCTTCTCATAAACAACCAGGCATAGACTTCCGCTTCTTAATTTACTAGTATATTAAATGAGCATTATTTACAAGCTTTTTTTATTTATTATCTATAATTTATTAGCATAATATACATCAAATAATTTAGTACTATAAACATCTAGATCAATGTGTTAAAATATCGTTCACTTATGAAAAGAAAAAAACTAAAAATTTTATATCTCTCTTGGTTTCCATTCTATGGATCAGGCTCTGGTACCTATGCTAGATATCTAGCAAAATCTGTAGGCAAAACGCACACGGTAGCTGTGGTGTGTCCGGATACTCGCCCTATAGAAGGAGTAAAAGTTTACCCCTTGGATGTTCCTGAAAAGATTGCTTTTACCGGGCATCCCGAATGGCCAGGTTGCAAACTTTTTACGGAGGTTAGCAATAAAGAAATTTTAGATTTTCATCAGGCATCACTTACTTCCGTCGTCAGTGCAGTCGAAGACTTCAAACCGGATATCATACATGTACATCATGGCTTTCCACTCTCTTGGGCTGCTCGCTTTGTCAAGTCTACATATCAAATCCCCTATAT
>CAZMJG010000062.1:2231-7138 GCA_964566675.1 uncultured Gammaproteobacteria bacterium | reverse complement strand
GCTGTCATGACCGGAAGTATGAGTGTCGACTTGCTTTCTTTAGCCAGAAAATAATTATTCATAAACATCACCATCACGTATCCTATACCAAATAAAGCAGCCCATTCAATAAAAGGCTTAAGAGATAAATATTTATCGCCAAGTAATATATGAATCATGAATCTATCAAACATGCCATAGGCAATATTGAGCCCGAATCCCACTGCGGTAAGGAGGACAAGTGAACCAATGAGTACAATATGGTGATACGCATTTTGTTTTTTACTCGAAAAAAACACATAACTCATGGTCAGGGGCGGGCCAAATACATAGATAATAATTTTGGAAAACAATGTCCAACCAGCAAAGAGACCAGCATCTTCGGCACTAAAAATACGTTTGGCATAAATCATATCGGTATTATTGATAAGTGAGATAGAAAGAATAGATCCAATAGTGAGCAAAAATTGTTTGTTTTTTAGTATTTGCCACACCGTTTTTTGTATTGCGACCGAAGAATGATTTTTTTGTACTTGCAGCTCTTTATTGAGGACGATTTTATCGAGAATAATCTTGATAATGAGTGATAAGTTAAAAACTAGCAGTACGGTGAGGAGTGGATCAGGTACTATATATCCAAGTAAAGATCCGATGAGTTTAATGAGCACGGAAATGACCCCTATAAAAGAAACCAGAAAAAAACGGTGTAAACCTGTGAGTAGCCCATCATAAACTGTTGCGATGATGGAAATAAGAAATAGTGGAATGATTGAGTAGGCGGCCGCTGGTGTAAGATTGGTGGCGGCCGGCGTAAAGGGAATTAGACACAAAAGCGCAACAATGATATACCAGTATTTTTTGTATTGATTGTACGTCCACTGTTCTACCGCGTATGCGTACCCATTTTTATGGTCACCTTGGGCTCCGATACGTTGTATGAGCACATTTGAAATGGCGGCAAGAGGGATGGTAAGTACTGCCATATATGCAAAAAGAGTTGTCACATTGCCATAGCCTTCGGGGCCTAGGAGTCGCCCAGATACTATATTAAACACATAGTTCATGCCGCCCATGATGACATTGGCGAGTATCATATAGAATCCACCTTGAAGAAAGGGGCTTTGCAATATTTTTTTCATAATATTTTTGTTAGTTTATTATAATGTATCCATGCATTCTACAGGAGCTTTGGTATCTATCGGACTGGTCACTCGCAATCGGGCTGATATGATAAGCATTGCCATAGATCAACTCACGAGTCAGACCTACAAAAATCTAGAGATTATCATCTCAGATAATTGTTCAGATGACTCAACTCAAACAATTTGTGAGGCATATGCCAAGAAAGACCCACGTATCAGGTATATTCGTCAGGAAAAAAATATCGGCATGTACAACAATTTTAATTTTGTTCTTGCTCAAGCTTCTGGAGATTACTTTTTGTGGGCCACTGATGATGATGAATGGGAAGCTACTTTTGTTGAGCGTATGATGAAACTTCATGCAAAGCATACATCGGCAGTTGTAGCTACATCAAACTATATTTTATTTAGTGATAATCATAAAGAAACAACGCACCACACCTATCCAGAGATCTCTTCTCCACCCAAATCTACTGAAATATATCTATATCACGCGGTATTTATCACCTATGGGGTAGTAAAAACCGCCGCACTCAAGGAAATAAAAGGATTTTTCAAATATCCCTGGCCTATCCCCGACGGTATTGGAGATACACTCCTTGCCATGCGTATATTGCTCAAGGGTGATATCGCTTTTGACCAAGGGGTACTCTGGAAGAAAAGAGATTCGGGATATACGTTTGAAAAATACAATGTGCTTTCAAATTGGCATTTTAGTCCTGCAGTACTATACAGGATACGCAGATATTTACTTTTCCCATTACTCTATATCTACAACTTAGTCTATATGGCTGGCGATGTTATATCTTCTCGATATCCCTTATCTACAAAATCAGTATTGCTCTATCAGGCGTTGGGTTTCTTTATCATCAGCAACCTCGAGTATGTGTGCAATATATTCAAAGGAGTATGCGCCCTTTGTAAAGGGTTACTGAGACGTTTTTTTAGAATAGACACTGATTAAAGATGCATCACGCAAAAAATGGCGGCTGCTTTTTCTGGCTGATTGTGGATATATGTCACCTGGGCTATTTCTGAAAGTATGCCAGTGATATATTTATTTCCTTTTAATACGTGTTGATCAACTCTAAAGGCCTTTGGGCCGAGCATACCGTAAACTTGAAATCCCATTTTTTTCATTTCCTCGGCAGTCCAGCCTGAGTGATGATCTTGCAAAGGATGCGCTTCATCCTTTTGATTCATATAGCCATTGGGCGTAAAAATGATGATTTTCTTTTTAGCCAATTTTTTCATCTGATTGATGAGATTTAGGCCATCCTCTTTGGTGAGATGCTCAATCAGATCGAGCGCTACACATGCATCAAATTCTTTTTCTTTAAACATGCTGCCTACTTTTCGTACATCGGCCAAATGGTATTCATGATGGGTTTTGTTTTTCTTGGCACGCTCTATATATTCTTTATCTAGGTCTACGCCGACGGCTCGTTTAAAAGGGATATATCGTATAGGAGTGCCGCCTCCACAGCCAATATCTAGTACCGAGTCACAATCCTTGAGATGCTTTTCCAGTTCTCTTTGGTATGTAATGATGGGGATGATAGGAAACTGATCCCAATACGAGTTCACGATCCGATCATGTTGTTGAGGCATGTTTTTTTTGAATGGTATTTATAAAATGTGCTGCATCTTCTGGGGTGCCGAGTGTTAGCCACTCCTCTACCGGGACTATTCGTACGATACCACCCTTTTTGATAATGATATTGTAGAGTGGACTCATATAAAATTCATTTTTTGTCCGCAAATTGTCCTGTACCATCTGATGCCCGGCATCCATAAAAATCTTTGCAGTGCTGAAATAGTATATACCCGCGGCGGCATGAGAAGATATGATCTGCTTCTCTGCCGTCTCTTTTGCATTGCCAGAACTGTCTAAACGTACATACGAATAGGCTTCACTATTGGCCTCAAAAGTCGGTACTAGCCCGGCCCACTTTTTCTCTCGTGCTTCTTCAATTGCGGCTGCAAGTCCGGCGCACCGTATATATTGATCACAATCTATAGTAAAAAAATCTTCGTCGGGATCGATAAAAGGTTCAATGCTCATCACCGTGCATACCGGGCCATCAGTGACATCGGGAAGATAATGGATTTGAAATCCGTGACCAATGATATTTTCAACTCTTTTTGTTATGTGAAACTGTTTTTCATGTTCGGCGAGGCTGATAAATATAAAATCCTGTGGCTTCAGATGAGGAAAGGAATACATGACACTTTCTATAGACCATTGAAGCATGGGTTTGCCGAGCACATCAATGAGCGGCTTGGGTTCTTTTACTCCTACAAAACGGGAGCCTCGTCCGGCCATGGGTATGACGATTTTCATAGTTGTTTACTATTTATAACATTTTCAAGTGCTACTGGTTCATCGGTGCAGATACCATCTACCTGCCATTCAATAAGGTTTTGCCATGTTTTTTCATAGCCTTCATATGCCAATGGGTGTCCCAAGGCGCGGTGTACATCAGGGGACATCGCATACACGGTGCCTTTAATCTTTTTCATATCTTCAATTAATTCTTTTCTATAAAAAGTTCGATATTCAGCAGCCCACACAATATCGAAACAGAGTTCATTTTTTACCTCATCCCACAGGTGAATAGTAGGTTCAAATTTCGCTTCAGAAATAATGAAAGCGATTTTTATCTGTGGATCTATCTTTTTCAGCGTTGTGGCGGCTTCAATCGTGAGATCAAAAACAAACGCATGGTTGTAGAGATCATATTCTTTCCAGTATGCCGCAAGCTTTAGATAGGCTTCTTCGTGCTGAGCATCCTTTTTGAGATGCAAGGCAAGCATCGTTTTATTATTTTTCTTTTTTAATTCATCGAGAAACATGCGTAGAGATATAAAAGTATCGTCACTGTCCTTATATTTTAAGGTAGTAGCTTCATCTAGGGTCACTTCAGCGGCATTCTTTTTTATATCTGCCAAACGTTCAAATGTCTCGTCATGCATGAGGAGAAAATCGTTGTCTGCGGTGAGTCTAAGGTCAGTCTCTATTGCATAGCCACGGTCTACAGCCGCCATAAGAGATCTCATCGTGTTTTCAGGGAGTTGTCTGAGTATGCCTCTATGTGCAAAGATATGCATATTAAAAATCTTCGGGTGATCCTAAAATATGTTTTATTCTAACATGGTGAAGCACGATTTTTTTCTGCATTTGTACAAATTCGTTGTATACGGGGCCTACAAAATAATTTTTTTTATATATAAATGATTTATTTTGTATCATTTGTTGAGTCGCCTCGATAAATTCTGTACCTTTTGAAAGAAAATAAAGCCCCATCGTGGCATTGTCTGGTTTGGTGACATATTCTTTTTCTATAAGTTTTTGAAATGTTCCATCTGGGCTCATTTGTGCATAACCCCACGGTCTATCCTCTATCCTTCGATTAGATTCTACTGGAATTATCCCGGCTATATCTGATGGCACCTTTCGTATATATTTATTAAAGTCGGTCAGATCTCGGAGTACATCGGCAAGCTCGATAAGGAGCGGCTCTGGTGTGGCGATGATATCGCTAGCCCCCTCGAGTATGCTACAGGGAGCTCCTTTGGTCTCTCGTGTGAGTATGCGGATCATTATTTTGTTACCAAACATTTTGCGAAGTGTGCTTGAAATGTGGTATTGCTCTTCCAAGTGTTTGAGTAATATGAAAATGAGATTATCTTTTGCGGTTATATCATGTTGCTCTACTACGTGTTGTATAAGTGGCTTGCCTTGAAATGGGATGAAGGGTTTGAAGGTAGTGAAACGTTTGTCGA
>CAZMJG010000062.1:0-2131 GCA_964566675.1 uncultured Gammaproteobacteria bacterium | reverse complement strand
TTAGCAATCATTCCACTTCAACAGAATGCGGCCGATGGCCTGGGAGGTGCCGGCAAAGTCAAATGCTTCGGTGAGATCGGCCGGAGAAGTGATGGTGAAAATATCTGGGCTGATAAGATGTTTTTCAATGACTGCAGAGACTTCGGGTTTTTGCAAAAATCTCATGGTGCGAGGGTAATCGGCCGGAGTAGATCGGGTGAGGCCCATCACGGTGATTTGCCAGTTTACCAGCCTTTCGATGGGTATCTGCCACGGTATTTCCGAGATGCCGAGTACTCCTATGGTGCCGCCCGGACGTATGAGTTGCAATGCTGTATTCATGGTGAGATGTATATGACTTCTCCCGACACATTCAAATACTTTTGAAAATGTTTGATTCATGTCTTGTTTCCCCTGCATATAATTGATCGTCGTTCCGAGCGTCTTAAAGGCTGCAAGTTTTTCATCGTTTACCCCAAAAATGAACACATTTTTTTTAGGAATATGGAAAAAATATCGGAGCACAACACCGATCAAAAATGCCACTCCTCCTGTACCTATGATGCCAATCGGCTCATTCTTTTTTATATTCATTTCTTTACACGATCGAAGTGCGATAGAAAGAGGTTCTACTATACTTGCGACGGTATCGGGTATCGATTTAGGTACTGGCACAATCAATTCTTCCGGGTACAGCAAGTGAGTACGGGCCAGGCCGGGCATGGTTGCACCTAGATATGGCAGTTGAGGCCAGGTATTTTCTTTTCGGAAAAACTGAAAAGGTACTTTGCGGAAATCCCCAGCAATGGGTACTACTCTTTTTCCGGTTTTTAAATCTATGCATACACCTTCGTGTAAAGGGATAAGTGGTAGTCGGGTGCGAAGTTTTTCTTCAGATTTTTCACCTTTGTAATATTGGAGATCGGAGCCACATATTGCTGTATATAAGGTTTGTAACAGTGTGTGTCCGCGAGGTATTTTTTCTAGAGTTACAGATTTTTTTTCAAATTGCTCAGGGCTTGTGAGATAGTATTCTTCAGCGATAACCGGATGTTTCATACGGATGGTGTGAGGACAATTTTTATTGCCTCTCCCCTCTTCATGATATCTACTGCCTCATGGATTTGAGAAAGCGGCATGATATGAGTTATGAGTTTTTTGGTATCTACCTTTTGTGAAAGGACAAGATTCATGGCCTCCACATATTGTTTGCGGGTGCTGGCATAGGCTCCATATATCTCGAGTTCCCGGTAGTGCAATCGGTTGCTATTGAGGGTGATTGTGGGTGCCGTCTTGGGCAAACCGCCAAAAAATGATATCCTTCCCAGCGGTGCCGCAAGCTCTATAGCATCTTCTTGACCGCGGCCCGAAGGTGCCGCAATTATTATCACGTCTGCTCCTTCTCCGTGAGTATGCTCACGTATCGTCTTCTGAAGATTATCACCTTCGTGTTTGACAAACATATCAGCAGGGACTACGCGGGCAAGAGCTAATTTTTTGTCATCGATATCGGCCAAGATGATATTTTTGGCTCCTTTGGCTTTTGCAAGGCTCACATGCATACAACCTATTGGCCCGGCTCCCATCACTACGACAGTATCATCAGAAGTTATCCTGAGCTTTTCTGCCCCATTAATAACACATGAGAGAGGTTCACATATAGCAAAATGTTCAATCGGGATGGTGGTTTTGGGTATAGGTATAAGTACATCTTGATCCACGGCTTCCTGAGGAATGCGTATATATTCGGCAAAACCTCCATCGCAGTAATATCCTATCGAATGCCCCTTGTCCGCAACAAGTGGACACATATTTTGTTTGCCTGCGTGGCAGTATCGGCATTTCATACACCCAACAGGGGTCACAACCAGTACATTATTGCCGATCTTTGCATATTGATTCGTGGATTTGGATTCTACTACTTCTCCCACAATTTCATGTCCTGTTGTGACAGATTTTTGTATAGCGTGATGTCCGTGGGTAAATATTTTTATATCAGTACCACATATTCCGGCAGCTCTCACTTTCAGAAGTACTTCTCCCGGCAGGAGTTGAGGTTTTTGTTTTTCCTCGAGTTTATATTCGCTTGGGCCGTAATATACGAGAGCTTTCATAGCTACTTATTATACTCAAGATGCGCCAATAAATTCAG
>CAZMJG010000061.1:4059-7150 GCA_964566675.1 uncultured Gammaproteobacteria bacterium | reverse complement strand
GAATTGCATTGTTTATTTCTTCTTTATCATAAACTTTTCCTGAAACGGGGACGTAGGTTGTGCCGGGTATAAATGGAGTTTTTTTCATGCTTTCACATTATAGCATGAGCATCAAAACTAGCAAGCTATTAAAATATTTTTCCTTATACTATTGACATTTGAAATACCTACGATAAAATAATTATACAATTACATATATTTTAAATTTCAACAATCTTTCAATTTTCGGTGTTTGAATTCACATAGATAATGTGTTAAAAATAGGTTATGAAAAAGGCAACAAAAACTGTCCTGGACAACAATCAAGGCATCACAATTGACGAAATACTTATATCTGTAGAAGAGCTATATAAAAAAGCTGATAAAGATAAAACTTCAAAAAAAATTTTGGAAACTGCGAATGAGAAATGGATGAAGAATAACTCCTATGAGTCTTAAATCTACCATAATTTTGCTGGATACGATGGTTGTGGCTGGGATATTTGCAGTGACAAAAAAACATGAAAAGATAGAACAGCATAAAGCCGAATGGAAACGAGCAATCAAAAGTATTATCTCCGAGATTGCAAATCCTTATCTGCGTGTACCTACTCCCGTTTGTTTTGAATTAATGTGTTGGAATAAAGAATGGCGAAATTTTATTTTGAATGACAAACGTAAAATTTTTCAATTTGCTTATTATCCAGTTACAAATGACGTTATTATGACCGCTACAGAATATGCGGTAAACTGCCAAATGGAATTTTTTGATGGCGCAGTGCACAAGGTGAAAACTGTAGATCCACTCATAGCTGCATATAGCCTCTTAGGTGGACATTATATACTAACTGAAAATCAGCAGGACTTTCCTGAATCCTACTTCAAAATCGTCAAATGTGAGATATTACTACTTGATCAAAGAAAGGGTGGATTAAATCGCAGAGTTCTATATTTGTTAAAACCTAAGCAAGTATAATTTTCTGTTGGGACATACTATGTAACACTTTTCGTATTTTCTCTGCAATATCTGAAGTAGTAAGGCCAACAACTCCACGTAAATATTCTTGTGTCCCGGTTATTTTGATAAATTCATCTTGTGTGCCTATACGAAGCACCGGCGGATGGGAAAAAGTAGATAAAGATTCCAAGACCGCAGAACCCAAGCCGCCCGTGACTGAATGTTCTTCCACAGTGACAATGAGCTTTTTGCCTTGAGCATTTTTTTGTATGGCTTCTGTATCTAGTGGTTTGATCGTATGGATGTCTAAGACAGTGGAAGTAATGTTGTGTTCTTCTAACAATTTAGCAGCGCTCACTGCCTCAGACATAATTAACCCCGATGTGACAATAAGTATATCGTTACCTTCTGAATAAAGCTGTGCTTTGCCAAAGACAAACGGGTATTCTTTTTCATAAATAGTAGGCTCTATTTTTTTACCTATGCGTACATATACAGGACCATGATGCCCTGATAAATACTTCATGCCAAGCTCAGCAGTCATAGCATCTGATGGTGAGAATATGGAAAGATTGGGGAGAGGTCTAAAAATAGCGATATCCTCAAGAGCAAAATGGGTAGCACTGAGGATGCCATAGGAAAGCCCGGCACCGGCACCCACTATAGTGACATCGAGATTGTGATAGCAGAGATCGTTACGAATTTGTTCAAAACACCGCATGGTGACAAAGGGGATAATAGAGTAGACATACACTTTTTTGCCGGCAAGTGCTAGTCCGGCGGCTACTCCAATCATATTCTGCTCAGCGATCCCGGCATTGATAAAACGCTCAGGGAATGCAGCTTCGATTTTTTCCACCACTGAGAATCCGAGATCTCCGGTCAGGAAATAGACATTGGGATTCTCCTTCATCTGCTGATATATGCTGTCGATTACGGCTGATCTCATAGGTCTTTGAGAATTTGTTGTTTTTGTTCTTCTGATATAGATTTATAATGGGCTTCAAATTTACCTTCCATACTTGCTACACCTTTGCCTTTGGTAGTTTTGGCAAAAATGATATGAGGCTTATCTAATTTTTCTTGTTTAATTTTATTAAACACTTCAATAAGAGCTTTCATATCATGACCGTCTACTTCGTGTGTATCCCAGCGAAACTCATGCAATTTGCGGGGGAGCGGCGATAAATCAAGTACTTTTTCGGTTGTCGAATAGCCTTGAAAGCCGTTGAGGTCGACAATAGCTATGAGATTTGATAGTTTGTGATGACCCGCAAACATAAAAGCCTCCCAGTTGGAACCTTCATTGAGCTCACCATCTGATAGGATACAAAAAACACGGTTGAATTGCTGATCGTGCTTGTAGGAAAGTGCCATACCACAAGAGACAGGTAGGCCATGACCGAGAGAACCGGTCGAAAACTCTACGCCCGGCACCTCACGGCTGGCATGCTCGGGGAGAGTGCCACCATCGCGATCGTAGGTGTGGAGGAGTTCGCGGCTAAAGAAACCTTTTTCATGGAGTGTGGCATAAAGTGCGGCTGCTGCGTGACCTTTACTAAGGATACAAATATCTCGAGTAGGATCTTTGGGGTCTGCTGAATTCACCTGCATTTCTTGAAAGTAGAGAACTGTAAGAATCTCCACAATATCAAGGGCGCATCCGATATGATGTGATTCATGTGGGACAAGCATGCTAATAATATTTTTCCTGACAGCATGAGCTTGTGCTTGAAGAATAGAAAGATCGTGTGTATTCATGCCCTTTTACTGTATCAGATAGGCACCATTTTGGCAATGCCAGCATATACAAAATATTGTTTCTAATACTTTTATGCTTGACTACATCTAGATAAAATTACATACTGTAAGAATATGAAAAAACAAACGTTACAAACAATTATATTTGTAATAACTGCATTCATACATGGATTTTTTATCAAAGATATATTACATATGTCAACTACATTCAAAAATGATATTGCCCCCGCATCTTGTACATATGGAAAAATGATCTACAAATCAGGCGAAGGTTTCAGAAGCAATGATGGATGTAACCGTTGCTCCTGTCAAAACGGACAAGTGATGTGTACCGCCATGGCCTGCGCGCAATAGAGCAGATTGCATTTTTCTGATATAATGAACAGGAAAAAT
>CAZMJG010000061.1:0-3959 GCA_964566675.1 uncultured Gammaproteobacteria bacterium | reverse complement strand
GGCCTGCGCGCAATAGAGCAGATTGCATTTTTCTGATATAATGAACAGGAAAAATGGCAACACATATTTCTAAAAAACTGATATCTTTTGTAATCCCTGTATACAATGAAGAAGCTGCTATCCCAGCACTGGTAAAAGAAATGTCTGCTTTCATACATAAGAATAAAGATTATGAATTTGAAGTGATCTACGTAGAAAATGGTTCTCATGATAAATCATATGAATTACTCTCCGAAGCTGCTAAAAAAGAACCTCGTTTTAAAGTGCTTCAGTTGTCCAGAAATTTTGAATGCGATGGAGGGATTGCAGCTGGTATGCACTATGTAAAAGGAGACGCCTGTGTCGTGATGATGGCAGATTTACAGGAGCCGTTGTGGGTCGTGCTTGAATTTATTAAAAAATGGGAAGAAGGATATGATATTGTATACGGAATTGTAGAAAAACGGACAGGAAGCCCTATGCGCAACTGGCTTTCGGTAAAATACTACAAACTACTAAATATGGCAACCAATAATGCTTTCCCAGAAAGCGTATCTGATTTCCGACTTATAGACCGCCGCGTAGTTGAAGCAATTAACAGCATGCCAGAACAAAATAAGTATTTGCGAGGACTCGTGATGTGGACTGGATTTAAACATACTGGGATCAAATTTGATCGTCTTGATAGAGTAGCGGGAGAGTCCAAGGCAGATCTGATAACGGTGCTCCGCGTTGCCAAAAACGGGCTTTTTTCATTTTCGTACTTACCCTTACGATTTGTTTCGTATTTGGGTATAAGCATGACGATCATATCTTTTGTATTGATAACTTTCTACTTAGTGTTATTTGTCATTCAAGGGAGAGTTGCTCCCGGGATTACCTCAATATTATTATTACTATTGTTCCTTTTTGGCGTGCTGTTTTTTATATTGGGGATCATCAGTGAGTACATTGCCCGTATTTATGAAGAAGCAAAACATCGACCTACTCATATAGTAAAAAATACTGTAAATTTATAACTCTGCTCAAACTGAACTTCTTGTGCTATAATAACCCATATTATAATACTATGAGAGAATCAGCACAATTTTATCAACCTGAATACGGGCTTATAAGACCTGATATTGTTAGTAACTCCCAACCTATTCATTTGGAAGAAAATATACATTTTCCTTATGAACAGGTAGTCATATCAAAAGCTCGTGAAACGGCGTCCTATATACCTTTTCAATTAACTCCTAATTTACCTGCCGTGCTACAGTGGTTAGAGGAAACACAAACTATCCTTCCTATCCTACAACGAAAGGGGTCTTATAATCTTGAGCCTTATCAGTCAATGGATATAGAACCCCTATATAATTATCAAACCGTCGGGGAAACAGTGGTTTCACTTTTGCAAATGATAAACGAAACTGGTGGTCTTATGCATGTACAACAATATTTTGATGGTCAACGTATAAATTTTAGACATTCATTTGCTCAGTTTGCTCGGTCAGGAGAAAAAGAATGGGGTATCCAACTGGGAAAAAAATGGATGCAATTTCCACTGATTCAAAATAATCGACTACAAGAATTATGGATACATGACCAAAGTTGGAAAAAATTTTTGGAACAATATTCTATGCAGATACAACAGCCTGCTACGCCTGAAATTCCCTTTTATATACCTAAATCTGAAGCTAAAACGAAAGAAACTGCCTTAGTCGAAACGTTACAGTTTATAGAAACTCTAAATAATATTTTGGCAGACATTCTCGCTCAAGATGAACAACCACTGGGTATGATGCTCCCTGCACAGAATTTATTGACGCTCAGCTATTATGTACCACGAAAAGATATTCCGGGACAATCTAAACTTTTTGGAGATAAAAATTTAGTAAGTGTACCATTAGATCAAACTATACATGAACAAAAGCGAGATTTTATGATACAACAGCTCCATCGGTATTTAAACATCATTCATCATGCCCCAGATGATGCAAATATTCAGATTAGAGAAGGCTTAAAATTGGATATTGAAACATTATTTAAGAAAACACTGCGGCAAATAATTATAACCAAAGTACCTGATTTTTCGTACATGGAAAAATATTTTGTCGATTATGATTTTATTTAATTAATTTCATTCACCTTTTTCTTTTCTACTTTTTGAGGAGGTTCAAGCGGTTTCACAATCATATTTTCCTTAAATTCTTCACGAGGGAGAAGGGGAGAAATGTCCTCGATAGGTCGACCAAACTCAAGTTTGGGGTTGAGCAGCTGGCGAGGATTGATATGGACATTTACTAAAATAGGACCATTGTGATCAAGCGCTTTGCGGATGAGTTTACGAGCATTTTTTATACTTCGAATATCTATAGCGTCAATACCGTATGCTTTAGCAACTTTCACAAAATCTGGACAAGAATATCCATGGCCTGTTGCTTCATGGTGTCCATCTAGATACAAATCTTGAAACTGCTTGATAATGCCGTAGCCTTCATTATTGATAACAAATAATTTTATAGGCAATTTGTAATGTACCACTGTTTGTAATTCTTGTATATTGATTTGCAAACTACCATCGCCATCTATACAGATTATTGGATTATTTGTATCTGCCACGGCCGCCCCAATTGCCGCCGGGAATGCGTAACCCATTGGAGAATTGCCGTAGGCGGAAAATAATTGCTGACCTTTTTTTACTTGCCAAGCTTGCATCGCCCAGGTGAGATGACCTCCATCATCGGGGATAATGATGGCATTGGATGATGCTTCTTCAGAAAGAATGCGCATAAAAGAATAGGCATTCATATGAGGCTTTTCTGTATAGTATTCTGGTAAGACAACGGGATATTTTTGAGCCCAGGTACGACATTTCGCCAGCCATTTCTTGTGTACCGGTACTGCTATATTTTTTATTTCTTTCAGAAGAGTTTCGAGAAATTCTTTGGCATCTGCTTCAATACACATATGCGGCGTGAGACCTCGTCGCTTATCAAGCTCTCCTGCATCGATATCTACCATGATTACTTTGGCTTCGCGAGCAAAGGTTTCAGGCTTACCACCCGTTTGTCGGGTATCAAGACGAGAACCGATAGAAAGCAGCACATCACTGTTTTGTACGGTAAAATTGGCCGCTCGCTCGCCATATACACCATGAGCACCTATAAAATTTTTGTGGTCACGTGGGAAAATATCGTAGCCACTCCAAGACGAGGTGACTGGATAACCAGTGACTTTTGCAAGTTCAAGCATCTCTTTTTGAGCTTTGGCAATTTTGATACCACCTCCCGCAATGAGTACCGGTCGCTCTGCTTTTTGTAATAGTGTGACAACTTTTTTGACTTTTTGGACAAGTTTATTGCCAGTATCGGTATACTCTTTAGCTTTTGGGGGTGTAAATGCTTTAAGTTTTGAAGTATCTATTTCAGATCGCTGAAAATTCATAGGAATATCTAGAAGTACGGGTCCAGGCCGACCAGACTTGGCGATATAGGTGGCCTTTTCTAGCTCATAGCGAATATCATCGGCACTCGTCAGTTGTACCGCATATTTAGTGATAGGTTTGACTATTTCAACAATATCTGTTTCCTGAAATCCGACCTGACGAGCTTTATAATTGCCTTTCAATTCATAGGTATTTACTTGCCCTGAAATATAGATTGCCGGGATTGAGTCAAACCATGCACATCCAATACCAGTGATAAAGTTGGTGGCGCCAGGGCCTGAAGTAGCCATAGCCGCCGCATAGCCTGGACCGACACGTGAATAGGCTTCAGCCATCATGGCACCAGCTTGCTCGTGCTGAACACAAATATATCGGATATCTCGTCTCCCATGGAACGCATCGATTACAAAAGCTATGGCACCCCCGGTGAGGACAAAAACATCTTTTATGCCTTGTGACGCGAGAAAATCAAGAATATAGTCGTTTACTTTGCGTTTCATCGGTGTCATTATGAATCATTTTGTAAAAAAATGCAAGTAACCCCTGTATA
>CAZMJG010000060.1:0-7717 GCA_964566675.1 uncultured Gammaproteobacteria bacterium | reverse complement strand
CTTAAAAACCAATGTGGCTGCGCTTATATTTACAGCGGCTTATTATAGTCTGACAGGGATCATCCATCATCATCTGGGAAATAGATTATTTCCCAATATTATTAAGGAATATATCTTCGTATTTATTTTTGTATGCTTCATAGCACTTCTCACATTACAATGGTGATACCCTGGCGATAGAGAAGAGAGGAGAGGGGTTAATCGATAAATGTACGTTCGTGGAAGATATGCCCCATAGTATTTATATCCTATAATAATAAATATGTATGCGTACGAAAAATATACGTTCGTGTAATATTTGTTTTTGCGAACTCTGTTTAAGAGTAAGTATATTTGTTATTTTTTGATATAGTTTGACATCTAAAGAGTGTAGGAGCTCTATCCTTTGTGGATAACTATAGCTTTTTGAGTGAAATTTGAGCCCAAAAATATCTTTTTAGGCTGTCAGTATAAGCTATTTTTATACTCTCCGCAAAGTACAGCAGAGTCTGGTAGGCAGTGCTGAGGAGCATCAAACAGCTGTTTTGGTAAATAGTCAGAAATAGGGTTTTTAAGAGAAATTAAAGTAGTGAATAAAATAAATAAAAGAAATATATTCGAGGAAAAAAAAGAATTATGTGGTTTATATCCCTTATTATCGACAGATATATATATGTCAAAAAAATGCATAAATCCCGCAGGAGAAGCAGGGATATAAGACGTCGTAAATTGTATCTTTTACGACGTTGGGTGTAAAAAGCGGGAGAGGAGTGTGATTTTTAACAAAAAAATAAAAATGGAATAAAATCGTTTTTTTTCGGATTTATTTATGTATTTCAAAAATATATTCTTCTGCTGGTATCCTCTGACTGGTACTACTGGGTTTTTTTGCGGGAATTTTTGAGTTTTGGATTGTTGGGACGCTTTTTGAGCTGAACCTACTCCCCTGCGCCCTGTATATATGCAGAGGAGATTACTTAATACCGCGTCGCCATGCTAAGTATTTATCGACACAGTAGCTAAAGTAGTATTTCGGGCTGATAATGAAGTCTTGTGTTGGCAAATAATCTAGTTGAAATCCGCCGAAACCACGCTTAAAAAGCGAAAGACCTTCCCAAGAGATGGGCGTGCGACCCGGTTTATAGATGCCATATAGATTGTAAAATTGACAGCCTCGACGTTTTGCTTCTAAAATAGTTTGCCATTGGACCTGGTGTGGTATCGGATATGTGGAATGAATGGAAGCACCTTGGTGATAGAAGGCACAGGACTTCGTAAAGATGACTAAGGATGCAGCTAAAATATCAGAGGCACCTTCCTGGGCAGATTTTGGGGGTGTTCTGCCTAGAAAGAAGGTGGCATTTTGGTTTTTATTGAATGCATTGAACTCATGGCTTATATATTTTTTAGGAAAAGGTGTGAAATGCTCACGAGTAAATGTTTTTTCATATAAATTCCAAAAGTCATCAAGGGCAGATGAACTTTGAGACTGATTTACTACTAATCCTTGTTTGAGACCTTTGCGTATATCATAACGGGTATTTTTACGCATACCGGCTAATATCTCTTCCTCAGACTGGCGGATATCTATAGCCCACATGGTCTCTGCGTGCATATAGATAGGAGCCGTACGAAACCCGGCATCCTTAAAGATGGCAGCGTGTTGAGGTTTATGGGAAAAGGAGGGTGCTATACGTATAAACCAGAAGTCTTCTTGGCCTGCTATATTTGCAAGATATGAGGTAATGCTATTGAGATAGTGAAGAATAATGGCTTCTTTATCAGGGGGCATCTCCATAGCTAGATGATCGGTTGTAAGCTTAAAGAGTGGGCCATGAGGAATAAAGAGAAAATTGCCGCGTCGTGACCGGATTTTAATGACAAGAAAAATGGCTTCAAGCTGGTCATTATCATATAAACCTAATCTAAGGATATCGTAGTTGAGAGCGTTTTGAAAGTCTCCCCATTCATATGATTGATGAAAAGAAATGGCTCCTGCTTCATTAAAAAAACTTGTCCAAACAGCCTCGCTAGTGATCTCTTGAATCTTAATCATGGTGAAAGTACTTTAATAATTTTTTGAGCTTGTTTTGGTGTGATATTGGTAGGAAAATTGATAATACAATGGGTGATCTTCTCGGCTTGTGGACAACTTCCTTTAGTGTATTTCATGCGTTTGAGTGATATATCGGAAGGAGCTACTACTTGAGTATACCATCGTCCAGGATAAATGTTCTTTTTTTTAAGTTTTTTTACTGTTGTATCAACATCTTCTGAGATATATGGATAACGAATGAGATCGCTGCTGCCCCAATTTTTTTGTCCTCCAAGGCTATCAAAGTAACGAGCACAGTTCTCTCTTCGCTTCTCCGAGACGTCGTTAAATGTATGTAGCTGTGATAGTAATAATATTGCTGCACTGTTGGGATAAGCTTTTGATAAAAACATATCAAAAGATCCCTCTTTTTCCTTCTTGGTAATCTCGGGTATAAGTAAATGGATACTATTTGCAACAAGATGGATTATCCGGCCAATGTATATGGCATGTGTGGCTTTGATAAAGACAGTTAGAGCTTTGTAAAGCACCATTTTTATAATAAATGTAAATGAAGGCTGTGGAAGTAGCTTTTCGATGGAAGTCAAATATTTTGACAAATGATTGTCGGTTGTGACAATTGCGCCACCAAAAACGGAAGAAAAGCTTTTCGATCTGCCAAAAGACATAAGTAGTGTGCTGCGGAATTTCTTTTCAAATAATAGTGGATCAAACCCATGGGCGAGGTCTTCGATCACAAATAATTTATGGAGTTTCGCAAACGAAAGTATTTTGGATCTTTGTATAGGTGTAATTCCAAATGTATGCTGTAATATAAGTACGCGTGCTTCAGGTGTATATTTTTTTTCCAGATCGGCAATATTCATGGAAAAATCGGAATCATTGATATCTATATATACTGGTTTTAATTTATTGGCTATAATGGGCAAAATGACAGCTTCGCAGGTAAAAGCCTGTACGAGTACTTCGGCATTTTTTGGAGCTTTAAGATATTTGAGCGTATAGTAGAGGCCACTTCGACCTGTAAGGTAAAAAAATATATCAGGATTGGAGGGAAAGAATAGTGTTTTTAGGCGTCTTTTTACTTTAGCAATGGCTGTCCCCTTTCTCCAAACCCACGGTTGAAACAGTACTCGTATGGCAAGTACTGCATCTCGAAAATGTTCGTTTGGGGCAAATTCTGCTGAAATCATAGAGTCATAATACTTTTTTTAATATCGTTGGATAATTTTCCTTCGAGTAATATTATCGTATGTTTATTCATCACACTGACAATTTTGTCTCTCATCTGTACGACGTCGTTAAAGATCATTACCTCATTTCTTGGATCAAGTTCTTTAAATAATGGATCTGTTGTATATAATTTTGCGTTAATTGTATACAATTTTTCGATAATACGTTGGTAAGAATCCCTCTTCTCTACTCCGAGTTCGATGATACCTTGAGAAATGATATATTTAGTTTTTTGAGGATAGGTACCTAGTACAGAAAGTGCTGCAATAAATCCTTCTAGATTAGAGTTTGCAGCATCATTGATGATAGTCGCCTTGGCGCGGCCTGTATGTACTGATAATTTTCCTTCAATTGGTTGTATTTCAGACACACGGCGGATAATATCTCGTGTTTTCATACCGCAATCCATAGCTAATGCAATTGCGGGGAGGAGATTTAATACAGAATGGTCACCTGGCAACTGAGTTTCGATGATAAAATCGTAGCCACGATAAAATATATGCGCTTTGGTACTATGTAGATGTCGGCCCAGGATTTTAGCTTTGATGGTGCTGTGATGAAAACCATACGTCGAATAAGGAGCAGATACGTGTGAGACTATACTGGACAAATCCTGGACGGATTGGTTTATGTATATTTTGCCGGAATTTTGTATATGTGTAAGTAATGAGGTTTCTTCTTGTATAAGTGCATCACGGCTACCGTATAAATCAAGATGTTGATTGCCAAGACCAGTAAGTACACCGTAGGTAAAGGGAATGTACCAGGTCGCCTGTCTTGTCTCACCTTTTGTATATGAGCCTACCTCAGTAACAAAGAACTGCGTTTTTTCAGTAAGATTTTTATTTATTGCTAGTGCGATACCGACACCTGTATTCATATTTTTATCTGTTTTTGCAACCTCAAACTTGTCGGATAATATATAAGAAATATATTCTTTAACGGAGGTTTTGCCATAGGTTCCCGTAATACCTATAAAAACAGCTTTTGATTTGCGAACTTTTACGACAGCCTGCAAAATGAGTAGATGTCTCCATGTCTTGACTGGAATTTCGGTAATAACGACAGCAAGAGAAATGATAATAAAAGCGAGCAAAGGCGCAAAAGGAATCATAATAATGAGGAGGCTATAGACTAGTTGATGTTCCAGTGCGACCAAAAATAAGACACAGATTGAGCCGGCATGAATCGTCAAAATGAGTAGGTTTCGGGCAGAAAAGGCAGGTCTTCTAAAGGTGGATGTATAAAAAGTATTAATAAAACCATTTTCACGTATCCGTGAAAACAATCTATCGAAACGATATTCTTTTATTTGAAAAAGGTAAATAAAAGAAATACCCCGTATAAAGGCATATGCAAGAGTAATAAAAATAAAAAGAATCATGTGGTCAAATTGTGTTATAACTGATTATGAAAAGCGTCTATCTGTTGCCATACTTCTTGAGGCATTTTGATTGGTAGGTTATGTCTGACGCCTGGATATACCACGAGACGTGAGCCAACTATATTTTTTTCTAATTCATAAGCCCAAAGGACAGGGGTTGCGGTATCATCTTCTCCCCATAAAAGAAGTGTTGGTGTTTTGATTTTTTTTGTATCGGGCGTAAGATCTTGTGTTACGATTTTTCTGAAATTTGATTCAAGATGAGGATACTTCATGAGATCAGAACCTCGCTGAAATACTGTGTAGTATGTTTTCTTTATAAAAGGTTCAAATGGATGTAAGAGACTGCGTATAAAAGGTGGAAAAATCTTAAACACGCGAGCCGTTGGAGAAATTTTGGTTTCTCTTTTAAATGAGCTATTACAAAGTACCAAAGAAGAAATAATATCAGGATTGTGGCTAGCAATATAGATCCCTACCGCCCCACCAAATGAATGCCCTACATACGTAGGACGTTTAATAGCAAGTTTTTTTATAAATCGTTGTATTACATCTGCATACCCCTCTACTCCCCAATGATGTGGCGGATTGTCGCTTTTGCCAAAGCCTGGGAGATCTATGATATAAGCGGTATATTTAGTTGCAGCAAGTTGAGCTACTTGGAGCAAACTGTAGATGTTCCCGCCCCAGCCATGGACAAAAAGTATTGGTGGTCCAGATCCCACTCTTTTAAAATGGATTTTACGATTATCGATACGAATGTACATATAACTCCATTTCTTATTTTTCTATACCTTCAAGTAGTACAGCTCTAAAAGCCTCGGGAGATTGTGGATTGTCTAGCTTTTTACCATTAAAGAAAAAGGTTGGTGTTCCTGCAACTCCATATTTATTTCCTTCCAGAAGATCATCTTGAACTCGCTGTTTGACCGCATTGGAGGCAAAATCTTTCTCAAATTTTGCTACATCCAGTTTGAGGGCCAGGGCATATTTTTTATAAAAGTCGATAGGTGAACTACTACTTGTCCACTCATTCTGTTTGGTAAAAAGCACATCATGCATCTCAAAGAATTTGCCTTGAATAGCCGCAGCTTCTGCAGCATGAGCCGCACTGCGAGCATTGGGGTGTATGGCGTCTAGCGGATAGTGTCTATAGATAAATGTAATATTGTCTTTTAGCTGTTTATCTTTTGCAAGCTCTTCAATGAGTACATGATATGCCTGACAGGCCGGACATTGTAGATCGCTGTATTCAACTAAAATTTGTTTTTTGGCGGGAGACCATTTGATATGATCGTTGGCTCGTACTTTTTTTAAATCAGGAAAATCGGTAATCGTGGGTTTATTGGTCATGGCATACGCCCCAACTAGAAAGATGATAATTCCAAGTATCGAGAGTGCGGTTATGATTATTGTTTTTTTGTCCATATCGGTATTATACCTGTTTTGAGCTTGGTTATGGAGTCATGTTTGATTAACTGATATTTTTTTCTGATTTCTTTCATCAAATATGAAGCTGCGAAGAATTTTATACATATCATAATCAAAAAGGAGTTCTCTGGAATCATCTGCAATGAGACACCATCGGTCTATGGCAAAAACATCATTTTTTTCTGTGACTGGATTGTATTCTTTGATATGGACGGGGCCGGCAAAAGGCCAGTTTTTAATCTTTTTTTCATAAAAAGCCTCTGCAAAGCGCATATTATATGCAATAGCAAGTTCTTTACCTGTACAAGCGCCTTTACAGCGTTCAATTTTGGAACCAAAACATGCCCCTCTCCCCTTCTCTACTCCCAGAAGCTGCTCACATAAGCGATGTTCGGCGGCTTTTTTTCGCATAAATTCAGTTGCAGATTTCTCGCTACGAAAAATACCTAAAATACTTGGTATGTCCTCAACTTGTATGCATTCGGCTTCTTCCATGGTGACTGTATGGTAGCCTTTTGTTGTCTCTGATTTTTTGAGGATAGTGAGTTTATGAATTTTTCTCAGTTGCCGATTATATACAGGCTGTTCTTTCTTGATGAGATTCGCTTCCATCAGCAAGGCTCCTAACTCTCCGGCTGTGCTAATAGATTCTATATGGGCTACCTCTTGTACCATATTCATCTCTTTTGTAGAAGTATAGTCATTGGTGAAATGAGATAATACTCGCTCTTTTATATTGGTGCTTTTTCCAACATACAGGAGTAACCCTTTTTCGTCGTAAAACAAATACACACCTGGGCCTTCAGGAAGGGAATTAATTTCCTCTATATTCAAATGGGTTGGAATGGTGGGAGATTTCATGAGCATAGAAACTGTCTTTTCTATTGCGTCAACAGGGAATTCTTTATGGATGGCATTATAAAAGTCCCACAGGATTCGGGCATCATCAAAGGCGCGGTGCCGATTTTCGCAGCTAAAATGGAATCGGTCTATAAGCGCATCTAGGTTGTGCTTACGGTAATGCGGATATAGCGCCCGAGAGAGTTTGACGGTGCATAGTTGTTTGAGCGACAGATCCAGCCCATATCGACGAAGTTCATTTTTGAGGAATCCGTAATCGAATCGTACGTTGTGAGCTACAAAAACACTGCTATCAAGCATTTCCATGATCTCTTCTTTGACTTCATCAAAAACCGGTGCACGCTCCAACTCCAAAGATGAAATGCCAGTCATTTGTTCAATATAGGGAGAAAGGTAGATTTGAGGGTTGATCAACTTATTATAGGTCTTAATCAGTCTCCCCTCCTCTACTCGGAGAATACCTATCTCTATCACGCGATCATATTGAACACGCGACCCAGTTGTCTCGATATCTACAAATGAAAATGTCATAACAATCTATAAATTGTACAAGGTAGATTGGGTGAAGTTGCTCCTCAGTTTAGCATATTTTTGAGTTGAAGACAAGGTAGGGATTGACATTTGTTACAAATAGTATTATGATATATTCAATCCCCCCCAGAGGGATATGAATAGATAAAAGAGAAAAGCTACTCTAGTTGGGTTTACTCTTTTTATCTTTTCACTTTTAACTTTTATCTATTAACTTATCTAATAATGGTTACTATAAAAAA
>CAZMJG010000059.1:0-7767 GCA_964566675.1 uncultured Gammaproteobacteria bacterium | reverse complement strand
CTGAAAATTTTCAGAACGTATCGCTTTTTCATCAATAGATGCATGCATTATATTAAATTTATAGCCTGCTTGGGTAAGCACTTGTGCTCTACCTTTTGATTGCGAACCTAATATAATCTTCATAATCAGAGAATTTCACTCATATCTTCTAAATTTTCTGACGAAGCATCTAAGATGTAAACATCTGTATTATACCCATCAACATATACAAACTCCGCCTTACCTTCTACCACAGCTTCAAAAGGCTTACAATATTTACAGCCGTCATGAGGACATTTAAACCGATCCAGTTGTCGTGCCAGCTTTATCTGACGAGCAACCTCTAATATACGCTCTTTTGATTCTACGACGTCGGGGAGTGGCATTTTAGTCGGTTCATCGTTGCGCTCCAGATACCAATAGCTTATATGACTGACCTTTCTATGCTGGCTATTACTTACCAGGATATAATAAATAGGAAGTTGTAATGAATCCACATCCTCATCATTTTTACTTGTTTTAAAATCTATGATATGTATACAATCTGTTTCTGGGATATACTCGAGCCAATCAACTCTGCCGCAAAGTATAATATTTTCTTCTTCAGATAGCCACGAATGTGGCAACTCAGCTTTGATTTTGACAGCTTTTTTAGCAATTGGCCCTGGATGTTTATTTACTCGAGATATCATCTCACGACCCTGAGCCTTATACTGAGCTTCTGAATCATCGCTACTAAATCCCCCTTTTTTACCATGTACTTTTTCCCATGCTCGTTCAAATCGATCCATAAGCATTTCGCTAAATCTTTTTTCAACGGGCAAAACTGAAAGTGCGTCAATGACTTCATGTACCGCTTGTCCCAGAGCCAAAGGAGGAGACATTATTTTTATCTTATGATTTGTTTTGGGATGTCGATAGATATTCTTTAAATAATATGTTCGGGGGCACTTCAAGAAATCATTGATAGAAGAATGCGAAACCCAAATTGCAGCGTATTTATCACCAGCCATAGGAGTACATTATACACTTTTTGCTTTTTTCTTTGTTTCTTTGATATCTTCATGCAGCTTTTGTTTAAAATTTTCCACTGCATGCTTAATCTTACTTTCTATATTTTCAATCTTCATACTTATCAAATCCCATATTTTTTCATGCTCCTTTGAGACTACATGTCCTAAAAAAAGTTTTTTATCCCTTTCAGATAGTTCTGACAATACGGTATCCATAATGACATGATGGATACTCGACTCAACGATAATAATGAGTTCACGTTTTTCATGTATTTCAAGACCTAGTTCATCTAAAGAATTATGTATAGAATCTATCTCTATAATATGACTATAAAAATGTGGTTTCATACTATTATTGTATACTAAGCACGGTCTACAAAAAACATTATGTATTTTTGTGGATACAACGCTTTATGCATCATTTTTAATTATGAGGCATAACTGGACCCAAAGGTATCTTGTCTTCAGGGTCATCAATAAAATAATATAATACTGGTCCTCTGGCACCTCCATCCTGACGTTCAAGGTGCATCATGACTTCGGGTGAACCTCCTAGGTGTTTTCCTGTCCATTCAGCCGGTCCTGCATCACCTATTACCACCACTATAGCTTTACCATTTTCTGGATTGACTACGAGCATTTTTCGATATTTAAAAAAAGCATATAATTCATTTACATTTTCATTCCACCCTGGAGCTAAAAAAGACTGTACGGCAATATAATATTTCTCTCGTTCAATATCCTTTTGCGTCATAGTATCAGCAGAATCTGCAAAATACCCCCAAGCGCCTCTACCTGGAGCCATGCCTGAAGACCAAAACTTACTTTCTTCTTCTGAACTAAAATGTGTTTCCATGGTATCTCCAGGGTAGCGCATCAAATGTTGTTCGGCACCTATAATACCGTAGCTTCTATTGAGACGCTTTCCTTGTAAAACGGCCGATACAGACATATTAAAGTAATCGGTCAGTTTTTGGGCTATCTGTACTTCCTGTTCTGTGGAAAGAGATTCTGCAGAAGGAGGCAATAACGGAGCCAAATCTGATATAAGACTTGCTTGTGTTCTAGGACTATGTTGGGAAACCTGGGCGGTATCTGTTGAATTTGTAGGAGGTGACGGAAGTAGTCGCTCTGCGTAAATCGGCGATACTGCAGGATGTGACAACATAACTAAGCCGGCCATCGAACCCAGCATAAATTGTTTTGAATTAAAACTCAGCCAGTCTAGAGATTCTCTATGTTTCTCCTGAAAAGACTCTATAATTTCTGTGTGGCGCTCGTTCCACTTCTGCTTGAGATATTCAAAATCCGGTCGTATTTGTGTTAGCGCCATATTCCTTTAGTATACAAAAAAATACCTTCCCGATATACAGGAAGGTATTTTCTACTAGAAATAATTATTCTTCAATAATTATTTTTCCTACTTGACCATTTGCTCTATGCTGTCCTACAGAACAATAATATTCAAATTCCCCTACCTGAGTTGGGGTAAATTCAACTTCCCCAGTTTCCCCATTTTTAGTAACAGGCATACGTACATCAAGTTCATCAATGACAAAATCATGCATCATACTTACGCTTTTCATCACTATTTTTACCTTTTGTCCTTTTTTTACACGAATTTCATTTGGTTTGTAATAAAAACTGCCCGCTTCCACATTGATAATTTTTACTTCATCCTGTTGCATGGCCTCAGCCGATTCGGTGCCCGCTTCCATCATTGCTTCTGTAGGAGCCATCTTTTTTTCCTCGGTTTGGGTTTCAGCTTGCATTTGGGTATCGGTTGGTTGCTTATTATTGTTTCCACGATTGGATATCATGTAGCCAATACCTGCAATGGCAAGCACTGCTACGAAACCAATTATTAACATAGGGTTTATACTTTTCTTTTCTGATTGATTTTCTTCCATAGATTATTCCTTTTTATATGAATATATAACTTTTTCATTATTGCATTTTTACTTCCTTTTGTAAAGTACTTACATTATTGAAAGCATGATACACTATACTCATGAATAGGGAATGCGGAGTGACCAAAACAATCAAAGTAATTGCGGGTAAATGGACAGTGACTATTTTATATCAGCTCACCCTAGGTAAAAAAAGATTTGGTGAACTAGAAAAAGCTATGGTAGGTATTAGTCCGAAAACATTGTCACTTAGGCTTAAAATGCTTGAAAAGCAAGGAATAATTATTAAAAAAATTTTTCCGGAGATTCCTTTACATGTGGAGTATTACCTTACTAAAAGAGGCATACAACTCAAAAAAATTTTTGTAGCAATGGAGGAATGGGGAAAAAATTTATAGTATATGTTTAAAAAGAAATTTTTACTTTTATTATGTATTCCTTTTATTTATCTTTGTTATTCTTATTACTCTGAAAAGGATTTTTCCAATAATATACCTGCTAAATTCAAGACAGGAAATAATGCATCATCGGTAACACCTACACTTTATCCGTATCAAGATATTACTATCCCATTTCTACGATCTCAAAATTTTGCAAGTACACTAGCCCCCATTGAACCAGCTGCGGAAAATTCTCTATACACTACTTATTTAACTAGTTATACATCCGAAGGTTTAAAAGTAAATGGGCTTATAACTATTCCTAAAGGTGAAAAACCTCTTGATGGTTGGCCAGCCATCATTTTTATTCATGGATATATCCCTCCCCGACAATATAATCCATTTGAAAAATATACTGACTATGTTGATTACCTCGCTCGTAATCAATTTGTTGTTTTTAAAATAGATCTGCGCGGACATGCCTACTCAGAAGGTGAAGCCGGTGGTGGATATTACTCAGCAGATTATGTAAAAGATACACTTGCAGCATATAATGCCCTACAAAATGCTGATTTTATAAATAGAAAAAAAATAGGCTTATGGGGACATAGCATGGCCGGCAATATTGTAATGCGTACTGTTGCAATAAAACCGGAGATACCCGCTACTGTCATATGGGCTGGTGCTGTATATTCATATACAGATTTACAAAAATATCGCATTACAGATTATAGCTATGTCCCGCCAAGCCCCAGCTCTCAACCTCGACAGCAACGCCAAAAGATGATCGATAAAGTAGGAGAACCCAATTCTAGTAGTATTTTTTGGCAACAATTTGCTCCTGTGAACTATCTGACAGAGCTTAAAGGTGCCGTTCAAATACATCACGCAAAAGATGATGATGTAGTAAATATAGGATATAGTCGCGATCTATATACTCTTCTTGATAAGACAAATGTACCTCATGAATTATATGAATACGAGACAGGTGGACACAATATTTCGGGAAGTAGTTTCAATGTCGCCATGCAACGTACAGTAGAATTCTATAAAAAATACCTTCAGTAATTCTACCAAGTGCTTTGTGCATTTGGCACGCACGGGCTATAACGATAGCTGTTACTTGTTGGCCCTACTAAATTCAAGTCTCTTTTGGCCGAATTCATATGCCATTGATTTGCTATTTTACAGTTTGGCTCACTTTGATATTCCACATTAAAAACAGCTTTACCATGGTCAATAAATGAGGACTTTAATATGGAACACTCATCATATTGCCAACATTCTTCATTTAATGTCCAGTCAAAATATGGCCATAAATCTGTAGCTTCTGTTGTATTACCTTTCAGGCCTACAGATAAACCTAGTTCATGTGCCATTTCTGCAATTTTACGATTGTAAAAATTATTTTGTTCTTTTGTGATGTTAAAACCGGAGTTATTACTCCAGACTTCGGTTTCATCTGGTTCAATTGCATCAAACCCCTTATTTTTGCACCAAGTTACCATTCGGTCCCTCATAATAGGTAAAAGTATATCTGTTTGACGTATATCAAGCCAATAAGAACCTTCCCACCCTACATCCTTATTACCAATAATGGATTGCGGAAACTTGGCCGCATCTGAGCGATAATTTTCAAATACTCCGGCATCAAAATAACAAATAACTTTTACATCCTGTCCCAAAGCATGTAGTTTTGCGACTGTGTCCGCCGTAGCATACTCACCATCAATATCGTATACTCTCGCACCATCAACTATATCACGAGGATATACAAAATCCTCCGATAATTGCCAATGCCAATGTATGGGTTTATCGGGAGTAGGCTGCCACCATTTTGCTGAAGTCGTAGACGTAGGTGCAGGTTGCGATATTGTAGGATTTGGAGATATAAGAGATGGAACTCGCGTAGGTATTTGAGTTATATTTATGCCGGTTGGAATATTACTTGGTAGATTCGAAGGTAATATGGAAGGAAGTGCGGTTATAGAGGGCAAAGGAATAGCAATACTATTCAGCCTTATATCATCAATAAAAATCTTTTTGCGTATAAATTCCCTTTGTCCTTTTATAACAATGCCAGAAATTTTAGCACTACCTGCTTTCAATACAGAAAGTGGAATATCGTAGGTCACCCATTCATTTTGTTTAAGCGGCGAAATTGTGGAAAATTCAACATAATTAGATAAGGGATTTTCATTTTCATCCAAAAGTTGTATACCATAACTTTGATTTGGCTGAGTTGCTCTGACAGCCAAATGAAGAGTGTCATAAAAAGAAGTATCTATAACCTGACGAGTATGTAAATAGAACTTCACCGAATTGTTTTGGGAAATAAAAGATATTGATTTATTTCCCGAATATACTGGATATCTTTCCTGAATATCTACATCTGCAGATGACCATTCTTTCCAGTTTGGATTTAAATTATCATCATAAATATTTGAAGTAATTTTTATTTTTTCTTGCTTTCTTTTCCACATTGCTTCAATGTCTATTTCACCAATGCCACCTTTCTGCAAATAATAGGTCATAATTGCAGTAAAAAATAGCCCAACAATAATGGAAAGTGCAGTAATATACTTCTTTAAATTGGAAGCCGACGCATGTTTTTTCTTTTTAGTCATTGTAATCATGATACGGCCTGATTGCTTCAGTCGTCAAGACTTTTTACAGTTGATCTTATTTTTTTTAGCTTTGCCACATAAAATCCTTCAAAATATTCTGTAGGTATAATTCGTTTCGTTTTAATAAGTTCAGATAAATAGGAAATGTTTCCAAAAGAAGTAAAACCATCACGCAAAGGAAAATCTGATAATTCTATATCTTCGACAATTACCGCATTTTTTTCCTTTTCAAGCAGCCAGTTTACCACACCTTCATTTTCTTCTGGAGAAATGGTACAAGTTGAATATACTATAGTACCGCCCACTTTAGTACTACTTAGCGCTGACCGCAAAAGCCATTGTTGGAGCCGTGCAAGATTTTTTACTTTTTTTGTTGACCAATGATCATAGCTCTTTTTATCTTGACAATCAAATCGTCCTTCCATACTACATGGTGCGTCAAGTAGTACTTTATCAAAATATTCAGGATATTTCTGCCAAATAGTTTGACCTGGAATACTTGTAACGGTAATGTGTTCACAACCTAGTTGAGTCATTATAGCCTTTAGTTTATATAATCGTCCTTTATCTATATCGTTTGCAACGATTTCTGCTCCGTTTGTGGTATAGGCCGCCAACTGTGAAGTTTTGCTACCGGGTGCTGCCGCCATATCAAGAATATGATCTCCTGGTTGTGGATCTAACACCAAGACTGGTAACATACTTGAGAGAGACTGTATATATATCTTTCCTTGTTTATATATTTCTAAGTCCGTAACATCTCTGGAGGTTATATTAGGCAACACAAATGCCAAAGGGACAGCTGGGATAACAATGTAATTTATGTTATTTTTTTTAAAAAATTCCTCAATCTCCTTTATCGATGCGCGAAGTGTATTTACCCGTATACTGATACTTCTTTTTTTTTCAAAAGATTCTAGTATAGTACTCGCCTTATCGCCAAAGAGTATGTGGATTTTTTCTATAAAAGCAGAAGGTAGACACGATTCCATATGGTCCTATTATATATAATATAATTATGTCCGATCTTGCAGAAGAAATACGTGTATCTATAAAAAATGCCCCAACAAAACCACTAAACGGTTTTAATCCCGAGCGTTATATGGGAACAAAACATCCATATAGAGGATTAACCACAAAATCCAAAACAGATATCGCAAAATCTTTTTATCTTAAACACCCAAACTTACGTTTTGAAGATATGATACAAGTAGTTACCAGTCTCATGAGGGGCATTAGTTTTGAGGAAAAAACAATTGGATCATTTTTGTTAAACTCCTACAAACAGTATGCTTCATTAATTACTCCTGATCATATACAGACATGGCTTTATTCTCTGGAAGGTTGGTGTGAAATAGATACACTTTGTCAAAACAGACTAAATGAGAATATATTAATAGTAAACTGGAATCTTTGGAATAAAGCGCTAGCCCGCTTTGCCAAACATACTAATATCAATCATCGAAGAGCCAGTCTAGTACTCCTTTGCAAGCCTCTTCGTCAAACCTCAGATATTCGAATTTATAATTTGGCTATACAAAATGTAGAAATCCTCAAACAGGAAAAAGACATTCTGATTACGAAAGCTATTTCTTGGGTTTTAAGAGAGTCAACAAAACATTTTAAAAAGGATATATCCGAATATTTGAGTCTCAACAGTAGCTCTTTACCTTCCATTGCTGTACGTGAAACAAAACGAAAGATTACAACAGGAAAAAAATAGCTTCTTTACCCTATTCTTACATTCTCCTATTACAATATCCCTACTGTGAAAAAAATACATATCATAATAAACCCGGCAGCTGGAGCCGATTACCCTATACTTTCAGTTCTCCATCGGAAACTGAAAGATTGTAAG
>CAZMJG010000058.1:0-7834 GCA_964566675.1 uncultured Gammaproteobacteria bacterium | reverse complement strand
GATGATGTCTTTGGACGAGTTTCACCACCTCCAGGTTCAGGTTGGGGAGCCAATCCAATTTCTGGTATTGGAACACTCGTTATTTTTTTAATACAGATGTTTTTATTACTAGGAGGACTGACGGCTCTTTTCTATCTCCTGTGGGGTGCCTTCGACTGGATAAATTCAAGTGGTGACCCCGACAACATAGCCAAGGCACGTCAAAAAATGACAAACGCTGCATTAGGGATCGTACTTATGGTAGCAGTCCTAGGAATTTTTGTATTGTTGTCAACTGACATTCTAAAGATAATGCGCCGTGGACCCAATGGCGAATGGCTATTTAATATTCCGACTATCAATAAATGTATTGAGGCGGGTAATGCATGTGATCATCTGGGTGCAAGCAAATGTTGTGCTGGACTATCTTGTACAGTAGCAGATCCTATATTAGGAACCTATACCTGTAAGTAGACTAAGCACGAGGAATATGTTGCATGCCTTTCAAATCCTGATGAAATCGCAAAAAGGGAATATTCTGTTTTTTTAACTCCTCCATGACAGATTCGTTTTGTATGACAAAAAGCATAAATCCTGATCCGTTAGCGACTCCCCCTGCTCCGGTGACTTTTCCCCTCCCAAATGGGCTCAGTTCTTTTAATAACTGTTTTGTAGTTTCGGAGACAATTCCCAAATCTTCAAGTAATTTCTGATTTGCGCCGATACTTTCAGTAAACATCTTAAAATCTTCTTTTACCACGCTGATTACCATGCGCTTAGTAATTTTCTCTATAGCGGATAATGTTCGTTCTATTAGCTCAGAATCCGCATTATATCTCTTTCCAACAATAGAAACCATTTCTTTTGTGCTTTCGACAGGTTTACCCGTATCTATGAGTAGTAATCGCTCTTCAAAAGATTTTGGGATTTTAAAATTCAAAGCAGAGATAGTTTTTAAGAATTCAAACTCTTTTCGATAAAAAATCAGCCCACCATAACATGAAGAACTTACATCGACACCTGAGGGCATCCCATGAAAATGTTTTTCAGCCTGATATGCTAATGAACTAACTACTTGTTTATCCCACGGACGATCTGTATAGAAATGCAGAAGAGCTGCAGAAAGGGCAACACAGAAAGCAGCAGAAGAACCCATACCTCTCCCCTCAGGTATTTGCGAAGTGATAGTATACTTAAAATCTCGAACACGGGCCGATACATTTTCTTTTTTTAGGTATGATTTTACAAGAGTATTTGTATACTCTACAGCCTTTTCTATTTGTTCTGAATATGCTTCTTTTGTTCCATCTTCTACTGTCACTTGTAAATGGAAATCTACAGCACTAACAAAGGCAGGTTTTGTATATACCACAGAGTGTTCTCCGGATAAAATAATTTTAGCTGGGGCGGAATATGTAATTTTCATGAGGTAGGTACAAACTTTATGCCATATTCTATAAGTTCCTCTTTTCCTACTGATCCATTTCTTCGTAGAACACTTTTTACAGAAAGACCAATGTGTTTATCCTTCTCTTCAAAATCAACCAACTGTCCATAAATAAAATCACCTGTCTCTAACTTTACTAGCACGACAGTATATGGTGTTTGCTGATGAAATTTTCCGGGTGCCACAAAAATTGTAGTCCACGATTCCACTGTTCCTATTTTACCTAGCAACAATTTGTCTTTTTTTTGTCTCCTCCAGATTTTTACTGCGCTTTGCATATCTAAATACCAAATATACTAACTACTGCGACACCACCACTTCCACCAACGTTATGCGATAAACCATAGGTGCATTTCTTTATTTGTCGAGGACCAGCTTGCTGGGTTAGTTGCAAATAAACCTCTCCAATTTGCTTGATTCCTGTACCTCCCACTGGGTGTCCTGCCGCTTTAAGGCCTCCCGATGTGTTTACTATGAGATTGTTACCAGATTCACGGTATGTTACCATCTCCTGAGCCAGAGCTCCACCTTCACCTTTTTTCCAAAAGCCCAAGTCTTCAAGCGCAAGTATCTCAGCGATAGAAAAACAATCATGAACTTCCATAATATGGATATCATTACGTGAAAGGCCAGCCTCCTTAAAAGCTTTATTCCCTGCAATTTTCGTAGCAGCCAATTCGTCAATATTTTTTCGTTTTGCAATAGAAATACAATCTGTAGCAATCACAGAAGATAGAACTGTCACGGATTTTGATTTTCTAATTCTTTTCTCATCATTTGATAAAATCACGGCCGCAGCACCATCAGATATCGGCGAGCTATCAAGTACTTTCAAAGGAAAGGCCACATAAGGGCTTTCAAGGACGTTATCAATCGTCACTGGACGGCGGAAATGGGCTTTATCATTGAGAAGCGCATGTGCATGATTTTTTACTGTAATGCTTGCTAGATGCTGTTCAGAATATCCATATCGTGATAAATAGATCTGCGCCAGTAATGCATATACTCCAGGGAATGTTAGACCCGCTATCTGCTCATCTTCTGAAGCCGCGGCCGAAAGAGCTTCTGTTACTTCCTCGGCCGAGATATCAGTCATCTTTTCCGCACCCAAAACCATAACATTAGCGTTGGGATGAGCTTTCAGATACATATCAGCCATCTGAAAAGCCATACCCCCGGAGGCACAAGCCGCTTCAACACGGTATACAGGTATAGTAATATCGAGTAATTCTGCTATATGAGATTCTAATAGTAGCTTACCATCAATGATACCTCCAAGCATGTTGCCTAGGAATATGGCATCAATTTGTTCTTTCTCCAAACTGGTTTCTGTTAATACTCCCTCAGCGGCATCCTTGATCAAATCATCAAGAGACATATCCCAAAGCTCTCCGAATTTTGTAGAGTAATATCCAATTATTGAATTCATAAGTTAAATCATTTCCATATATTTCATATAATCGCCATAAGTAATATTTTTTTTCTGCTTTATAGATTCTTTAAAAGTATGTCTCTTGTTTATAATCTCTTTGGTAACTTTAAAAATGACAGCATCAGATCCAGCGCCGGAACCATAAGATGCAAAAAATATTCGATCATCAGGTTGCGCTTCATCTAGTACAGCTACAAGTCCCATCAACGCAGAGGCTGAATAGGAATTCCCAAGTTGCGGAACTACATATGATGGCAACAATTGATCTTTATTAAATCCCAACATTTGCCCTATTTTGAAAGGAAAACTTCCGTTTGGCATATGGAATACGGCATACTTAAAATCATCTGGCTTCATCTTCGTTTTTGCTAAAAGTTTAGTAGAAGCATTGTATATGTGAGTAAAATATGCGGGCGTACCTGTAAAACGACCTGCATGCGAAGGAAAATCTGATTTTGCTCTTCTCCAAAAATCCGGTGTTTCTGATGTATAACTCTGCCATGCTTCCATTTCTAGTAGTACATTTTCTCTTCCTAATACCCACGCATTCGCTCCTGAACCTGCCGAATATTCCAAGGCATCCTGAGGTCGAGCATTCGCTTTATCTGAAGCACAAACAAGAGCAAATTCTATATCCCCAGATTTTACCATGCCAGAGGCCGATATGAATGCGCCAGTTGCGGCTTTACACGCAAACTGAGTATCATATGAAACATAGTCATGAGAGAGATTAAGCCATTCGGCCAAAGCTGTGGAAGTGGGTTTTACAGCATAAGGAAATGTCTCGGAGCCAAGAAAAACTGCTCCAATCGATAGAGGAAAATCAAAATATTTCAAAGCGAGTGTAGAAGCTTCGTAAGCCATAGTAAGAATATCTTCGTCAGTAGAAGCCACCGCTTTTTCGGTAATACGTAACGTTTTGCCCACTTTATCGCCACATTTACCCCATTGCGTTGCAATATCATCTATTGTGATTCTATATTTCGGAATGTAATATCCGTATGAGACAACCCCAACCATACATATAATTTATTTATAATATTATCTTCCTAACGATTTATGCGCATTTGCCAATGAATGTGCCGATATTGATGCAATCAGCGATAATTCCCCAGCCAATACACCACCTACTAGAACTTCCGCCAATTCTATAGCAGTTTTAGCTTTTGTCAAACTCTGAGCTTCGCGTTGAGTCTTAAGTTTAGTACCACCGCCAACCATTCCTATCATCAAAGCCGGCATCATAACGGAAAAATATAATTCACCATCTGGAAGGAGTCGAGCACTGGTCACTCCATGACTGCCTTCCACTACATGGGCTAAATCTTGTCCGGTAGCGGCATAAAAGGCAGCTACAATATTTGCAAAATGTGCATTAAACCCCAAAGAACCCGACATCATAGAACCTCCCCAGCACTTTATATAAACAACTTCCTCTATTTTCTCGGGTGTTGTTTTTAATATTCTCTCAACAATTTCACGACTCACCGTAACTTCAGCCCATCCCCGTTTACCTTTACCTGATATCATATTTAGCCAGGCTGGCTTTTTATCTATATCATAGTTACCTGCTACAGCTATACAACGAACGTTACATTCTTTTTCAATAATTTTTACTAACTTATCTGTTGCAATAGTTGCCATGTTCATCCCCATAGCCTCATCTGTATCAAAATCAAAACGGGCGTATACTTCGGTGCCGTTCATTTGCATGTGTACTTTGATAAGATCTAAATGCTTTGATGTAGTTCTTGCTTCCTGCTTAAGAAGTGTTAAATGAGAGTCAATCCACTGCATGAGTTTTTTACCTTCTCGTATTCCTTTTGTCCGGAAAACAGGTCCTCGTGTTGCTCCTACCTCTTGTATCTGTACTCGTACTCCACCACTAGCAAGTATTGCTTTACAGCCACGACTTACAGAGGCAACAAGCGCTCCCTCGGAAGTCGCAAGAGGAAGGTACACAGTATCCTGAAGGTGTTCTCCTTGTATATGGAGCGGTCCGGCAACTCCTAAAGGAAGAGCAATACTACCAATGAGATTTTCACAATGTACTAAAGAGGGATCGTCTGTATAAGTTTCCCCGATGGTAGATAACGATACGCCAGTTTCCTTTTCTAGCATATTTCGTCGTTCACTATGATTTTTACATGATCGTAAGTCCATAATATATATGTCGTGATTTATAGCCAAATCATTTAAATAATGGGCATCCTAAAAAATTTCATTGCGTACATCCAGAAGAAATAAGGGCCTAAAACAGCTAGATATAGTATTAAGCTATAAATGATCTTATAAAATGGCATTTTAGAAGCAAACCGTACTGCTAAATATTCAAGGATAATTTTCCACACCAACATAGCGATAGAAAAACTCACATACAAAATACTGAATGCTTTTCCTAACACAGAGAGGGTTCGAGGCGGCGGAAGAATAAAATACAGAGAGGAATTAACCCCAAGCCAAATCAGTGTAGGAATCATCGCATATGCTAGGGTAAACAGAAAGGGTTTGATACTAATATGTCTATCTTGACAAAAAATAGAGGTAATAAATTGAAAAAACAATACAGTTGCCCCATAATGAAAAATGGTTAATATGAACAATATGCCTGGTTCATAGCTGTACTGCCTGAGTATATTAGCAAAGTGGAGATACACATATACTAAAAAAAATATAATAATAATACTAGAATATTCTGCATCCAGACTAATTCTCCTCATTGTTTTGTAAGGATACATAATCAGCAAAAATATTCTTTGTATTACGACTATGGTAGATGCCATAATCGAAGCCAACAAGGTATTAAAACGCATATTGTAGAAGGCTAACAAGCTTAATGACAAAATGACCCAGAAGAATATAAAGCAAGATTGAGAGTAGAAAAGAAGTTGGGATTACATAAATAAAAGGCATCTTCTTTAAAGGTCCGGTAATATACTTATAAATAATAGTAAGATATTTATTTCCCAGATCATTTGGCTTTAATGAAAAAATTTCCTTAAATTCTCTTTCTAATTTTTCTGATAAAACTGTTCGGGCCATTAGGGCTTATTGGAATAGGTTTTAATAAATGCTTTACGTGCTCTATACAGCAGACTCTCTGTGGACTTAAAAGTTTTGAGCAATGTTTCTGCTATAAATTGGACAGATTGATTCTCTACATATTTTAGTCGCAATATAACCTGATATTCATGCGGCAGTTCGGCAAACGTCTGTTCTAACTTCGTTTGTAGCTCTTTTTTCTCAATTTCTTCATCAAAATCTACCTGAGTAATACTATCTACAAAGTAGGATGGCAAAGCGGAAAGTAAAATTTTTTTAATTTTTTTCTTTCGAATATAATCAATGATTTTATTCCTTGCAATCGTATAAATAAAAGTCTTTATAGAACATTGAAATCGAAAATCGCGTAGACTATCAAAAGCATTAATAAAAACATCCTGTAATATCTCATCAGCTAAAGCCTCATCTCGAATCCTCTTGTATATAAAATTAAACAAGGGTTTCTGATAAGTAGAATACAATTCATATAAAGCCTGTTCATCACCGTCTATGAGCTTTTGTACAAGTTGCTGATCTTTCATAACAAGTTATTATACAGTACATAGAAAAGGAAGATATTCTTACTATTTAGAAGGTTTTAATTAATACTGACTGTATATAATTTGCTGCCAGCTAATATATATAACAATTTTTCTCTTACAAAAATATTTGTGGCATTTTTTAGGATAGCGGTTTGTATTTGTCTATTATAGCTACCATCTTTGTCTAATATATAAATGACAGATTTTTCACGATCCCACGTATAAACTTGCTCTATATCGGGATCAGTATAAATCCCGACCAGATTCACTGATTTATTAGGAAATTCCGTCTCAAATGATTCTTCTGAACCTCGGGTAAATTTCTTCACAGTCGCTCCATTTGAAACATACACCGAAGAATCAATAGCCATACTTGTTGCCTTTCTCAAATCTACAGTTTCATCAACAAGGTATAAGGCCTTTTCAGCATACCCACCCTCTGTAGGGACATACTTATATATGGCATTATTTTCAGTATCGAGCAGATATAAATTTCCATTGAAAATCTCTAGATCCTCAATACTTCCCCACTCTGCATCTACTTTTACGACATTTTTTACTTTATTCTCTGTCGTAAACTTAAATATTCCTTTTTTTGGATTAAAAAAATAGATAATCTCGTCATATATTGCGACTTTAGTACTTTCCAATAAATCCGCAGATGTATATTGTGTCAGTGACTTTTTCTCAAGATCTAAAGAATATATTGTTTTATTTTTTGCATCAAGTATAGCCGCCATTTCCCCGACTACATTCAAGTCATTTCCTGACGCACTTTTCTCCTCAAGCGTTAAATCATAAAATTCAGTGTGAGGTTTCTCTTCTTTCTTTAGTATGGAAGACTCTGCCGAAATGATATTTTTTTCTATAGCCTCTATTTCCTTAGCATTTCTTCCTTCTGACTCTTTTTTTAAATTGCCTATTTGTTCTTTTGATTCTGCTATAAGTTCTAGAGATGTGTCCATATTCAGGAATGCTTCTTTTTGCGCTTTTTGCATATTTGTGTCTACATTGAGAGAAACCTCCTCCACTTTTTTAGCAAAACGGGCTGCTTCCCTTCTCTGATAACCAAATACCACACTCCAAAGCAATATACCAAATAGAATTACTGACAATACTAATGCTATTTGTTTTGATCCTGCAAAATTTAGTTTAAAAAACGATTTTTTTCTGGCATTTTCTTCTTTTTGTATTACTTCATTTTGTGATTCTGATTGCGGCAGAATCACAGGCGCAGTTACAGGATCTTTTTCAGATATAGCATCTGAAAATGGATTTATGCCTAAATTGCGCTGCTGTGTAATAGTAGTAGGCGCTACAGAAAGAAATTCAGCAAAGGCTACTGCAAAGCCTCGTTCTTCTTCATCATATTCTTCATTTTGTAATTTTTCC
>CAZMJG010000057.1:0-7847 GCA_964566675.1 uncultured Gammaproteobacteria bacterium | reverse complement strand
TGGTTACCCTTTTTATTATCCTCATTTTTCGCATTTTTGCGTATTTGCCCGTTCCTGCTATCGATTTAGATCGTCTACGTGAGCTATTTGCTCAAAGTCAATTTTTATCACTTCTTGATATTTTTTCAGGAGGTACCTTGGTCAATTTCTCAGTTATGGCCTTAGGATTGAATCCTTATATTAATGCATCTATCATCATCCAACTTCTCACCATGATTTTTCCACAACTTGAGTCACTGTCAAAAGAAGGAGAATACGGAAGACACAAATTGAATCAATACACACGCTTCTTGGCAGTGCCACTTACTTTTATCCAAGCGGTTGGTATTTATATGCTTTTGCAAAAGCAACAAATTATTGGCGTACTTAGTCCGATCGAATTTTTATCTTTTATCCTGACATTAGTAGCAGGAACTTTTATTCTTATGTGGTTTGGCGAGTTGATATCTGAATTTGGTTTAGGTAACGGTATTTCTGTACTTATTTTTGCAGGTATCATTGGACGAGTGCCGATAATTATTGGCCAGACAATAACCACCATAAATCAAGAAATGATATTTAGTTTTATAGCATTTGGTGTCATAGCGCTTGTTGTGATTGCAGCTGTAGTATTCATTAATGAAGCAGTGCGGAAGATACCTGTATATTATGCACGACGTATCAAAGGTAATAGAATATATCAGGCAGCCAATAATTATCTGCCATTGAAATTAAATCAAGCCGGCGTGATTCCTATTATATTTGCAGTATCATTTGTTTTATTTCCTCAGATTGCAGGTAACTTTTTAAGATATTTGCCCAACGCGACACTAGCGAATATCGGTACAACGCTCGCGCAAACATTTAATCCATCAGGTATTACATATAATGCTCTCTATTTTGTACTGGTAGTAGCATTTACTTTTTTCTATACGGTCGTAGTGTTTAATCCACAAAAAATTGCTGATGAAATCCAGAAACATGGAGGATTTATCCCAGGTATAAGGCCGGGAACAGCTACTAAAAATCATTTACAGAGCGTCGTATACAAAATCACTATATTCGGAGCCTTATTCTTGGGACTAATAGCAGTGTTGCCAGCAATGATCTCCACCGCTACCGGTATTCAGGGCTTGGTCATAGGCGGGACCGGTATTTTAATAGTCGTTTCCGTTGTCTTGGAAACATTTAAAGCAATAGATGCACAACTCGTCATGAAGAATTATGATAAATTCTCATTGTAGTTGGAAAAGTATATAGTATAATTATTTTTTTCCGTTAATTAATTACTCAAAGAATATATGGCTAAAAAACAAAGTAGATATATTGTCGGTTTTGTATGTACAGTCTGTAGTGCGCTAAATTATGTAAGTGAAAAGAGTAAAATAAATAGTCCTGAACCTTTAAGTCTGAATAAATTTTGTAAAAAGTGTAAAAAAGTCACAAAGCATAAGGAAGAGAAAGATCTTGATTAAGCAAAAGTAATGAATTTTAAAATATCATGAAGCTTGTTCTTATCGGTATCCAAGGAGCCGGAAAATCAACACAAGGAAATTTTTTGTCTAAGCGTTTTAAAATCCCTTATTTGTCAACGGGACATATATTTAGACAGATTGCCAAGGAAAAGACACAACTTGGACGATATGTAAAAGAGTTGATGAACTCAGGTGCTTTGGTACCAGATGAAAAGGTTATTGAGATAGTAAATAGCTATTTATCAAAACCATCATATAAAAAAGGGTATATATTAGACGGTTTTCCACGCACCCTTAAACAGGCTAAAAAATTTATAAATAATGTAGATAAAGTAATCCATATCCACATACCCGATAAAGAGGCATTATGGAGATTGGCCTACCGTAACGATGTCCGCGATGATGATACGATTGAGGCAATTCGAAAAAGAATAGAGCTCTTTAAAAAATTCACTGTTCCAGTACTTGACTTTTACCAGAAGCAAAAAAAATTGGTTACTATAGATGGTACAAAAAGTATCGATGAGGTAAAAGATGAGATACTAAAATCATTGGGTAAGCAACTAGTCAAGAATCGTTTACATGCATGGGAACAGAAAAAAGAAACTATTATGGCGATTGTGGGGCTCCCGGGCGCAGGAAAGACAGAGGCAGCTGAGTATTTGAAATCGAAAGATATTCCTCTTATTTCATTTTCAGACATAGTAAACAAGAAAATTGACAAACTAAATTTACCACACACACTTGAGGTACATCATAAAGTTCGTCAGGAATTACGTGCAGAGCATGGTTTTGAAGCCATGGCAGTGCTGAGTAAAAGAAAGGTAGATCAGGCACTTAAAAAGAATCGTGTCGTTGTTATTGAGGGTATGCGTTCTTGGGAAGAATTTGAATTTATGAAGAAAAATTTTCCTAAGAGTCGAATTTTTATTATTGCGATACATGCTGATAAACACAAAAGATATGAACGTATTTCGGCACGTCCTACACGTTCAGATCTAAAAGGTGAAACACGTGACATCGATGAGCTTATTAGTACTCATATGGGTCCGACGATAGCATTTGCAGATTATGTAGTAAAAAATAATTTTTCAAAAGAGGAGTTTTATAACAAACTTGATGAAGTATTTCGAGAAATATATTTTTCATAACACGCAGTGATGATACATCTAAAAACGAATCAGGAGATTGAAATAATGAAAGAAGGGGGTGCAATCCTAGCTCAGGTAATGAAAGAATTGGTGCCACAGATAGCAGAAGGTATGACAACGAAAGAAGTAGATCAACGAGCTGATGCTCTGATCGCCAAACACGGGGCTTTGGCATCTTTTAAAACAGTACCTGGATATTCTTGGGCAACATGTTTACCGGTAAATGCCCAGGCTGTCCACACACCGCCAAACAAGCATATATTACAAGTAGGTGATATACTTACAGTTGATATTGGAGTATACTATAAAGGCTATCATACAGATTACGCGACGACAGTACATATAGGTGATGTAAAAGATGAAAAGGTAGAACGATTTTTAAAAATAGGAAAAGAGACACTTGATCAAGCAATAAGTCGAGTAAAAGAAGGTGAATATTTAGGTACGATAGCTAAGTTTGTCCAGGAAACGATCGAAGGTAATGGTTATTTTATATTAAAAGACCTTACCGGGCATGGCATCGGTCGAAAATTGCATGAAGATCCATATGTTCTAAACTATGTAGATCGACCGATAAATAAGACATATAAAATTAAGAATGGTTTGGTTATAGCCGTTGAAATTATATATTCAATGGGCAGTGAAGAAATTGCATACGAAAAAAAAGATAACTGGTCAATAGTTAGTAAAGACTTTAGCTTGTCAGCATGCTTTGAAAAAACCGTTGCAATTCAAGAAGGAAAGACCTTCATTTTAACGTGAGTTTATGATACAATATACCTTTTATGAAAGCTAAGAAAGAAAATGTTATTATTGTTGAAGGAGAAGTTCTAGAAAATCTTCCCAACACAATGTTTAAGGTATCGATTAAAGATAGAGAAAGTAACAGTGAAAGAGTTATCTTGTGTTACTTATCAGGTAAGATGAGGCAACATTATATTAAGATTTTGCCGCTCGATAAAGTTCAAGTGGAGCTTACTCCATATGATCTAAACAGAGGGCGTATAATTTATAGAAAAATATGAGAGTACTATCAAGTCCAATGCCAAGATGTCCATTATGTAAAGGAGTAGTTCGTAAAGGAACGTACTATATTATATGTCCAAGAAATCCTAAGCATAAACAAAAACAGGGTTAACCATTATAAATAGAAAATTTAATAATAATTACTTAAATCAATATGCCTCGTCTCATCGGAATACTTTTACCAGATAATAAACGTATAGATTATGCGTTGACCCTTATTTACGGAATAGGTTGGACTCGTTCTAAGAAAATCCTTGAACAATCTAAAATTGCTGCAGAAAAAAGAGTAAAAGAAATCACCGAAGATGAACTGAAGGCACTTACTCAGGTCATAGAAAAAAGTTTTAAAGTCGAGGGAGATCTTCGCGAAGAACAAAATGATAATGTTAAACGACTTCGAGAAATTGGCTCTTATCGTGGTATGCGCCATGGTATGGGACTGCCTGTCCGTGGACAGAGAACTCGTTCCAATGCCCGTACAAAACGAGGTAAGAGAAAGACTGTTGGAGCTCTATCCAAAGAGGCATGGGCAAAAATGGAAGGAAACTCAGGAGGAACAAAATAATTTAACATATACGTATGAAACAAACTAATAAAGCAAAAAACACAAAAGTAGTTGAAAATGGCAGAATCTATATTACTGCAACATTTAATAATACCCTTGTCACAATCACTGATGAGGTAGGTGGTACACTGGTTGTCAATTCATGCGGTATGCATGGATTTTCAGGCACACGCAAATCTACTCCCTATGCAGGCACAGTCACTACCGAATCTGCTCTCAAAAAAGCAATTGAGGTATACGGATTGAGAAAAGTAGATGTCTTTGTAAAAGGTATCGGCCCAGGACGAGAAGCTTCTTTGCGCGCAGTTCGTGCTTCAGAAGTAGATATCGGTAAAATTGTGGATATTACACCAATTCCACACAACGGTGTCCGTCCGCCTAAAGTTCGACGAGTATAACTTTTAATTTTTATTATTAACTAATATGCGATATACAGGTCCGAAAAACAGAATAGCACGTAGAGAGAACATGGATCTTGGTCTTAAAACAACCGGATCAAAGTCACAAGCTTTACTGCTCAAAAAAATAAATATTTTACCAGGGCAGCATGGCACCAAGGGACGAAGAAAGCGTTCTGAGCATTCTCGTCAGCTACGAGAGAAGCAGAAACTTCGATATACATTTGGAGTTACTGAAAAGCAACTTAAAAATTATTTCGGTAAAGCATCACGTCGACGCGGAAATACAGCAGTATTCTTAAGTGAATTGCTTGAGCGAAGACTTGATAATATCGTATACCGACTTGGTTTTGCTCCAACACGAGCCGCAGCTCGTCAATTGGTTTCTCATGGACATATAACAGTAAATGAAAAGAAAGTGACTATTCCATCTTTTCAGGTCGAGGTAGGAGAAAATATATCCTTTGCTCGTGAACAGTCAAAAAAAATTCCATATATAGAAAATTATCGTGCACAAACTGATGTAATAATCCCAGAATGGCTTGAAGTAAAGAAAGACGCGGGAAGTCTTACGGAAGTACCCAATACATCTTTGCTTGAAAAAATGATTAATTTGCGATTAGTTATTGAGTTTTATTCAAGATAATTTTTAAAAGTTTAAGTTATTTTATATTTCATATGATAGAACCAATGTTTACAATATCAGCGGAAGAGCAATCTAATACCTATGGTAAATTTGTATACGAACCACTGCATGCTAGTTTTGGGAATAGTATTGGTAACGCAATGCGTCGTACCTTATTATCTTCCCTTCCAGGAGCAGCAATCGGATATATAAAGTTTCAGAAGGCTGCGCATTTTTTTACTGCCATCCCAGGTATAAAAGAATCAGTGCTTGATATTGTGTTAAATCTTAAACAAGTACGTTTTCAGGTTACAGGTGAAGGCCCATTCAATTTTAATCTCTCAGTCAAAGGTGCACAAAAAGTATATGCAAAGGATATACAAGGAGAAGTTGAAGTAGTAAATGGTGATCTTTATTTAGGTCAGATTACCGATGATAAAGCATCTTTAGATTTTGACGGTATTGTTGAAGTGGGATATGGTTATCAGTCTGCAGATGATAAAGAATCAAAGACCGGGTATACAACAGTAGACTCAGCTTACTCACCAGTGATTAAAGTCAATTTTAAAGTAGAAGAAGCCCGTGTCGGACGAACATCCAACTTTGATCGTCTTATCATGGAAGTATGGACCGATGGCAGTATCTCTCCTGCAGAAGCAGTAAAACAGGCTAGTATGATTCTGACAAAGCATTTCCAAGGCATTCATGAAGGAAAGAGTAAACAGGTAGAAGATACAGCAACAGATGCAGCTGCTGAAGCCGATGCTGTCAATCCAAAAGTTTACGAAACTATTATTGATGAACTTAATTTACCTTCACGAGTAATTAATGCATTGCTCCGTGAGAATATTGAAACAGTAGCCGATCTCGTCGATCGCGGCAAAGAAGAGCTTACAAATTTGAAGGGCGTTGGTAAAAAATCCATTGATCTTATCGTTGAAGAACTGAAGAAGATGGATGTTGAATTGAAATAAGTTACAATACTTGTATGAAACACAGAGTAAAGAATATAAAATTTAGTCGAGGTCAGGATGCAAATCAGATGATGGTGAAGAAACTTCTTATCAATTTTTTGAGAAGTTCTCAACTTGTGATCACTGAAAAGAGAGGTAAGGCTCTCAAGATGTATCTCGATAAAATATTATCAAAAACAAAGGAACAGAATGAAGCAAATAAAAACTATTTACTTCGCTATTTTCCACAGCAGAAAATCGTAGATGTATTGTTTACTCAAGTAGGACCAGCTATCCAAAATATTAACGGTGGATATACTTCTCTAACCAAGTTAACTCAACGTGATTCAGATAGCGCATACATGGTAAAGATACAATGGGCGCATCCTATCAGTATAGATTGGGGTAAAAGTAAAGAAGAACTTAAGGCAGAAAAGAAGTCCAGTAAAAGCGCGAAAAAAACACAAGTTGCTGAAGAGGTTAAAGAGTAATTAGTATTTGATGATAGTTAAAAGTAAATAAATATGGCACAACAAACAAAATCTACACGATCAGTCTCTGAAAAAGACGTAGTTCGTAAATGGCATATCATTGACGTCAAAGGGAAAACCCTGGGCCGTGAAATACCACGTATTTCAGAGCTACTTCAAGGTAAACACAAAGTAACCTATGTACCCTACCTTGATTCAGGAGATTATGTAATTGTGATAAATGCTAAAGAAGTCGTTCTGACAGGGCGTAAAGAGCAGGATAAAGAGTATAAATATTTTTCTGGTTATCCAGGTGGTCAAAAAATTGTAAAATTTAAAGATATGCGTGCTAGAAATTCAAAAGAGATTGTGCGCCATGCTGTATCGGGTATGCTTCCCAAAAATAAACATCGAGATCCACGTTTAGCACGCCTTTATATTTTTGAAAATGAACAGCATCCATATGCGGATAAATTAGCCAGTTCAAATTCTAAGTAAGATAGAATATTATCATTTGTTTTCTCTATACAATGCCTAAAAAAAATACAGATATTAAATATTACGAATCAGTTGGACGTAGAAAAGAAGCGGTTGCGCGTGTCCGTCTTTATATTGTAGGTAAAGATAAAACAGCAACTGTAAATGGTAAAAAAATAAAAGAAGGAGAAATTGTCGTAAACGATAAACCTATCGCCGAAATATTTCCACTTCTGTCCCATGAAAAGCGTTATTTAAAGCCACTTGCTCTCACAAATAATGCGGATAGGTATGCAGTATCTATACGTACAGCTGGTGGGGGTGTAAATGGCCAAATAGAGGCTATTATGCATGGTTTGGCACGTGCTATACAGATTGCAGATGAGACAATGAGACCAGTGTTAAAACAAGAAGGACTCCTCACTCGTGATCCACGAACTCGTGAACGACGTATGGTTGGTACCGGAGGCCGTGCACGCCGAGCAAAACAGTCACCAAAGCGATAATACTACAGTATACTGAATGTAAGTATGCGTACACTTTCAATCATTATTCTTTCCTATAATACGGAACAGATTACACGTCAGTGTTTGGATTCGCTTATCCAAAATGTAAAGGCCAATGAAGATATCCATTTTGAAATAATAGTAGTAGACAACGCTTCCTCCGATAATTCTCCCCACATGCTTACGACTTTTCAGCAGACAACTCACCTGCCCAATCTGACA
>CAZMJG010000056.1:0-8113 GCA_964566675.1 uncultured Gammaproteobacteria bacterium | reverse complement strand
GAGCCCTTGGAGAATTTGAAAGAGTCCTTCTAGATCATGTTCCAGCGTTTCTGAACTCTGGAGCAGTGAGTGAAGAGTCTTACGACCTTTTTTAGTTGCAAACAGATATAACAATGTACCTCCAGCAACGGCTCCTAGAGAAAAACCGGACCAGAAATTATGTGAATCAGGCTTTTTTATATTATTCATTTTTTTTACGATTATTGTAAAGATCAACAATCTTCATGATTGTTTTGAAGCCATTGATAAAGCCAGTAGCTTCCCCTAGGCCATGCTGGAGCCCTACACCAATAGAATCAAATCCTTTAACTATTTTATTAACGCTTGTTAAAGTTTTTTTTAATTCTATCAGTACGAGTACAAGCTGTATGCCAACTACAGTAAGAAAAATGGTAGAAATACTCAGAACAATAAGGAGGAGAATTTGAATGGTATCCATAATATTATTATAATTGTTATTCGATTAAGGTGTTAACGAGTGTACCGCCATGACTATTCAATGCTTTGACACAATGTAATCAACGTTGTGAGTTTTTATATTTTGAAGCCCAATAATTATTTGCTTCTAACAGGCTATCAAATGTACCAGCATCTTGCCATTCACCGTCAACTATACTCACTTTTAGTTCTTTACGTTCCAAATATTGATTCATGACATCAGGTATTTCTATCTCACCACGTGATGAAGGTTTTACATTTTTGGCAAACTGTGAAGCACGATTATCAAAAATATAAATACCTGGTACTGCATACTCGCTTTTTGGGTGCTCAGGCTTTTCTACAATTGATAAAACGTTGTGATTATTATCAAATTCGACTACTCCATATCGTTGAGGATCAGAGACTTTTTTTGCAAAGACATGGCCTCCTGTTTTGAAACTCTGAATATCGTGGCTAAAATCATAGTCAAAAATATTGTCACCCAGAATCATGGTGACATTATCTCCTCCTATAAAATCTTCCCCCATGATGAATGCATCTGCAAGACCTCGTGGCTCTTCCTGAATTTCGTACGTAAATTTGGCTCCAAAATCACGACCTGTACCTAGCAGATTTAAAAAATGGCCTGCGTATTCAGGTGCTATGATAATTAAAATATCGGAAATACCAGCAGTAGTAAGTGTCTCGATGGGGTAAAAAATCATAGGCTTGTTGTAAACCGGCAGCAACTGTTTCGAAGTGATTTTTGTGAGTGGACGAAGGCGAGTAGCTCTCCCACCTGCAAGGATAATGCCTTTCATATTAGGGTAATATTAATATTTTTAGTAAAAATAAGATAGTAAAACCAATGAGGACATATTCTAACACAATTTTGAAATGAATGGAGTCTTCAATAATATGATGATAGATTCCCCAGATAATGTAAAAGGATGTAAAGGCAAGCAAAATAATAAATTCTATTAAGCGTTCTCCACGGAAAATATTTAGGGCTAATAGAAAAAAAACACCTGCTGATCCAAACAAAAGATAATCAAAGGAATGCCGTTTGAATTCTTTTTGTATATATTTTGTAATTTTTTCCATGGGCTAGATGATAGAGCCTTTGGCTATAATGTAGGCTCCAATAGTAATAAAAACAATAAACAGTATATGCACTATATTTTTTCCTTTGATTGTAATTAGATTTAGTTTTACTGCAAAATAAAAGTCAAAAACTAAGGCTAGTATGAGAATGCCATAGAAAAGGAGATTGATATTAAAATATAGTGTGAAAAAATCTGGCTTTGTAGCTTTTTGAGCCAGTACCACTGGTTCATGAGCTTTTTCTACAATAGGTATCGGTTTTTCTTCAGGAGGAGCACTGTTGTCTGCCTGAGCATTTTCTGGATAGAGGGGTTTTCCAAACATCTGAACCACGAGTGTTGTTTCCTCACCGTTTAATACGCCATTTACAATAGCAAATCCAACATCCGTATATTCTTGTCTAAGTATATTTTCTCGATGGGTTGGAGAATTCATCCAGGCTGTGACAACGCCATCACTAAAAAGAAAATTTTTGGCAAGATTTTCTCCTGCGAATTCATACTGATAACCTGAACTTAGTATAAAATCCCAAGGGGTCTCGCCAGATGGGCCATAGTGTGACCAGTAGTCTTTTTTAAACATATCCTCAGCTTTTTTTTGTGCTGCCTCCGCAAGCTTTTTGTTATATTTGAGAGGTTGCAATGTTTCTTTTGTACGCTCTATATTGCTTAATTCAAAGAGCTTCGTGACAGTGATATCTGTGGCAAAACCTAAAATACTGCCAGTTTGATTTTGAATATGATTAATACCCAAGGTGATAGTAATGGCAAAAATCAAATATATAGTCAAAAAGTCATGATGTAGTAGTTTGGCGCGAAAATTATTCGAATGTCGTGGTACGAAAAAATGATGGATTTTGTTAATAATACTTTTCATAGCAATCGTTTCAATTTAGGAAGATTAATTTTAGTATACATAAAACACAAAAGTATTCCAATGGAATCTATCACTATATCGCGAGGTGACCCTTCTCTAGTGGGCACAAGTGTTTGGTGCAATTCATCGGACACGCCATACAATATAGCTATGCTAATGGCTACATAGAAAATCTGCTGTAATGGCAGTCTTGTAGTTCGGTATAGAGCTCGGAATAGGAGGAAAAAAAGAATGGCATACTCGACAATATGGAGGCTTTTAAAAAAGATAAAGTTGACACTTGTGATGTCGGACACACTGATTCTTTGTCGTGAAGATAGTGTAAAAATAAGTGACATCCATAATATAGGCGGTAGCCAGTAAAGTATTTTTTTCTTCATAAGATAGCTTTTTATTATTCTCGGGTGATAATCATTTTAGCAGCTATCGAAAGAAAAGAAAGTAGTGAATAGGCGGTAGCTAGAAGTGAAGCGGTGGTTTGAGGTTTAGTATTAATCTCTTTTTTAAAAGATGATTTCTCTGTGACAGTATAATCTTTATGGTCAGGAGGGTTGGTTGCTTGCGACTGGTAATACTGTTCCTTATAGATAGGATATTCAAGGGTCAAGGAAATAGCAGGTGAAGGCATTATAAGTGAATCAGGAATGCGTGTTGGCGTCGGAGTCTCATCTTCATCCTCAAGCACAGAATTTTCAACACATAGGTTATTGGCGTTATTCTTACTAGGAGTCTGGATGCAGATTGTATTAGATACAAAATTTACCCGGCCAATACTCATATTTTTTTGTGATGCCGTGTATATGATGCTATCTTTTAGTATTTTATTTTGATCCAATAATCTAATCGTATCTCCGGCATTATTAAATAGCGCGCTGTTCATTTCTAATACAGTATAGGCATGAGGAGGAATAGTAATATTGATGCTACGCGGTAAAGAGCCGCTATCGGCAGTGTCGTCTATATACCAATTTGCAAGGGACACCTGAAAAGAGTTCGCATTATAGATTTCAACCCATTCGGATTGTCCGGATTCTGGATATATAAATGCTTCAGATATATATAATTTGTCATATATTTCGTTTATTGTAGAGGTCGGTGTGGGTGTTTGAGTCACAGGTGTAGATGTGGTTGTCGCAGATATACTAGGTATGAGAGTGGGCGATGGAGAAATAGTCGCAGTTGGTAAAATGTACTCCTCTATTGTTATGGCATCAAATAATGCTGTCCCTTCACTTACCAGTAAGCGAAGCTCAGCAGTAGAAGCTGCCGAAGGAGCCGTTACAGTAAAGTCTACTAATGACCACTCCGTAGAACCTGTGGCCAATGTTGAATCATCAGTTTTTATCTGATTTGTGCTTCCCGTCTGATACCAAGCCAAACGAAGAAATGCTTTTTTTGCAGTTGTGGGTTTGATATAACCGGATATCTTGTAGGATTTATCCGGAGTGACTGTTAGACTTTGCTTGATTCCATTGGATGTAGTTGAAGCATAAGATATTTCTGCTGACTGCGATGCATCCTTTGTGTCGGTAGTATTTCGACTAAACTGAACAGTGCTGCTTGTTTTTATCCATCCCTCATCTGCGCTTTCAAAACTCCTGTTAGTAAGCTCAATAGCATAGGTGGGCTTGAAACAAGGTAAATAGAATACAAGGAAAAAACCTAAGATAATCAGGGTGTATTTCATGTTTGTGTGTAATTACATAACTTTATAAAATATGCATAAAAAAGTCAAGCAAATAGAAGAAAGTGGATTTTTGGAGGCTATTCAAATACTCCGTAGGGACCTGAAAGTGAGTAATAGTCCGTAACTTTTTTATCGGGGCCGTAGATAGGGTCATTCATGATGAAATCAGCTCCGTCGACTTTTTTTAGTACAATATAATGACTACTACCACGTACTCCTGCGATGACAGGAACACCACGATTTAGATAATCTGATATTTGTGAATAGGTTATATTTTTGTAGTTTTTCCCATTTGGCCAAGAACCATTAAAAGCAGCTGGCAAATACATATATGCCGTCCCAGGGAGGAAGTATTTAGAATTTGTAGCAATATTGGTTGGATTAAAGTCTACGCCATCTTTTCTCATAACCATTGAGATACTTGTGATAAAACATCCCACATCAAGAATCGTTTCATTGGAGCTGCCCATGCGGGTAGAAGCCCATCGCTCATCTCGTTGAGAGAGATACCATCCGCCTTCTCCGGTACCAAGTGAATTTGCACCTACTACTCCTAGTCCAGTGGATTGGACGAACGTTCGAAAGGCGGCTAATTGACGACGAGCGTCTTCTAGAAGGCGTGCGTAGGTAGTTTCGTCATTTTGTGTTTGTTGAAGGAGTACTTTTTTTTCACCTTGTTGTCTCGTGATAGCTTCTTTTTGATCTTGTAGTTGGAGATTTAATACATCTAGTTCCTTTACTTTTTTTTCTCTCAAATCTTTTTGTTTTTCGTACGTAAGCTTTGCTTCTTGTACTTGTAAAAGAATTTTTTGATTACTTTCTCTCGCAAGCTCGTAGTATTTGACTCTGTTCACCAGTCGAGAGGCGTTGGTGCTATCTAAAACGATATCTAGAAGGGACGCCTGTCTACTTTTATAATCGGCTTTAATGCGTTCAAGCATAGATTCAGAGTATTTATCCAGCGATACATCAAGCCCATCAATTTTGGTATTTAAACTTTCAATTTCCTTTTCCGTCATCGTGATTTTTCGCTCTGTTTCTACTGCTTTCAATTCAGTAAGGTTGATTTGGTTATCCATATACTGAATTTGTGAAGATAGCGTATTTTTTTGTGATCGGGTTTCATTTAATTTAGTCTCGTATTCTTTTACTTTTTTTTCAATCTCGCTTTTTTGAGCAGAATTATCGGGACCAGATGTAGGTGTTACTGTTGCACTCGGTGTAGGCGTAGGGTCATCTGCCATTATTGAGATTGGCTGCAAAAAAATAAACTGAAGAATAAAAATGACAATAAAAAAGCGGGCTAACAATCTCATAATATACTCATTGTAGCAAAAATTTATTATAAATACCTGTTGGTTGCTGTAAAGCTTGCTATGAGGGCTATAACTAAACTAAAGAGTGCAGTAACACCAACGGTAAGCAGTGCAAATCCAATATTGAATGGCCATACCTGCAAAGTAAATAATCCATAGCTGATGTTGAGTGAAGGTATCCCAGCAAAATAATCGTGCAAAAAAGAGTTCATGGATATAAGATTTCCCATGAGAAAAATATTTGCAAAGGCAGTCGCTGTAAGTCCGAGGAAAACACTTTCATTTACAAATGGTCGGCGTATATACCATTTGGTTGCTCCCAAAAGCCGGGTAAGTAGTATTTCTTCCTTTTTTAGAGCTATTTTGAATGAAGTGGTGGTGGCCAAAACTATAACAGACATAAAGAGAAGATAGCTAAAAAACACAACTGTCGTTTTTCGGACCGTTGAGGTAAGATTTAAAAGATTCTCTACGATATCTTGTTGATACTGTACTTCATCTACACCGCCTTGATTTTTTGAAAATTCCGCAATTTCCGAAAGGTAGGAAGGTTGCTTGGCATCTATTTCAAGCGAGGCTGGCAGAATATCTGGAGATGTCATTTCAAGTAGTAATGGATCATTTTTAGTAAATTCTTTATAAATAGTAAACGCCTCTTTTTTTGAAACATAACGTATGTCTTCAGTTTTATTTAATTCTTTAATGGCATCTCGCACTTTAAATATCTCTTCTTCAGTCGCTTTAGTTTGGAAATATACAATAATACGAGGGCGGGTCTCTACATACTGTAGTAAGCTTTGCAAAAATGACAGGGAAATAAACATCAACCCTGAAAGTAGTAGAGTGAAAAATAATACGGAAAAGGCGGCAAAAGTTTGGTATGGGGTCCTTCGAAGCGATGTGAGAATGTCGTTCATAGTTCGTAGCCTCCTTTGCGAATGTCTTTGTGAATCTCACCATTTTTTAATACTAAAACTCGACGTTTCATACTGTTTACAATATCAGTGTTGTGTGTAGCAAATAGAATTGTTTTTGTTTTTTCTAATTGTTTGAAAATTTTCATGACATCCCATGTCGTTTTAGGATCTAGATTACCTGTCGGTTCATCTGCTAGGATTATATTTCGATCTCCGATAATGGCACGTGCTATGGCTACACGTTGTAGCTCACCCGCTGAGAGTTGCGCCGGAAATTTGCGATCTTTATCGGAAAGACCAGTGATTTCCAAAGCTTCTTTCACTTGAGAACGAATTTGTTCTTCATAGTAACCTTTAATTCTCATACTAAGCGCAATATTTTCATAAATATTTTTATCGGGGAGTATTTTAAAATCCTGAAACACAATGCCAATTTTTTGTCGAAGTGTATTTACATCGTGAAATCCTTTGGCTGCAATATCTACGCCATCTACCAGTATTGTACCGCTTGTGGGAATAATTTCGTGGAGGAGCAGACGTAGAATAGTAGTTTTACCTGCACCTGATGGCCCCACCATATAAACAAATTCATTATCATCTATATCAAAATGTGCATTGTTGAGGGCTACATTGCCATACGGATAGCGAACTGTGACATTTTGAAATGAAATCATACCTTAGTATACCCAAAATTGGAAAGATGTGTCTACCAGAGAAGTTATTGGACTTCAATATATCCAACATCCATAAGCCAGCCTGCTTTTTCTGCTTCAAAGGTCTGACCCCAGACGCGAACTTTTTTGCCTAAAAATGTTGCTAAATCAACAGTTGTAGAAGTAAGATATACATTTTGTGATTTACCTCCCGTGCGTTCGAGATGGAAACTTCCCTCGCCTTCAAAGCCACCTTCTTTCAGAGTTCCTTCTGCTTCATCGGGGAATGTCTTTGTATCTTTGACCCCGGCTGATGTCTGAGAGGAAGAGCTTGTAGCTTTTGATGTTTCTTTTGTACTAGTTATACCTTTTCCCGATTTGATCGAAGAAATGCCATATCCAGTGCCAATTCCCAAGAGTACAGCCACGGCAATAATGCTTAGAATGGCAGTAAGTGACATACCTGTTACAGTTGGGTTTTTTGTATCGAAACTGTGTACCATTGGCTGTTGAGTGGACATACAGTTATTAGAATACCATAAGTCTGAAATTTTAGAAAGGCAATATTCTCATGCTTTTTTGATAAGTTAGCTTCTTTTTATAAAGGCCTGTATAAAGCCTTCTATATCTCCATCTAGTACTTTATCTACTTGAGTTTCCTCATAATCAGTACGAAGATCTTTAATGAGTTTGTATGGATGTAGGACATAGGATCTTATTTGCATGCCCCACGAGGCCATCTTATCTTTTTTGTAATTAGCAATTTCTTTTTCTTTTTTTTCTTCTTCTAATTGCCAAAGTTGGGCTCGAAGGAGATTGAGTGCGTTTTCACGGTTTTGTAACTGAGATCTCTCTTGCTGACAGGTAACGACGAGGCCGGTAGGTTTATGAGTAAGGCGTACTGCAGTTGAAACCTTATTTACATTTTGACCTCCAGCTCCTCCCGAACGGAAGAACTGCCAGTCTATATCCTCTTCCTTAACAGATATTTGATGATCCTTTACCATGGGCAATACTTCAACGAGGGCAAATGATGTCTGTCGAAGACCATCCGCGTTAAATGGAGATTGTCGTACAAGTCGATGAACGCCTGCCTCTGCTTTGAGTAAACCATATGCATAACTTCCATGTACGTTCAGA
>CAZMJG010000055.1:4541-8286 GCA_964566675.1 uncultured Gammaproteobacteria bacterium | reverse complement strand
ATCACAAGAGCAGCCTATGACAAAGCCGTGGTACGTATCGAAAACTTTTTGGCGATGCTTCCAGCTATGGCTCCTTGGTTTTTGGTTGTTGCGACGCTCATGATACCTATATTTGGTTCTTTTGTAGTGGTGTTGTGGAGATTGATAATACTTGTGATTTTGACAGGTATACTGATCCCAGTTTCTTCATTGTTTGGAAATAAATTTACATTTAAAGAGCTTTATCAGATGGGGATGCATGGTATGGCTGTACCAATCAGTCTTTCCCTTTTGATTATGCTGACAGGCCTGACTATACCACTTGTTTTTGCTTCTAGTTACTTGCTGTGGATGGTGATTGTCCTCGCTCGACTCAGTGAGCGAAAAGCTACAGTTGAATAATGTCACCTGCCTGGGCCTTGCCTTCTAGTATTTCTTTGGCCACTGTATCTTCGATACGTTGACGTAGTACTCGCTCTAAATTACGGACACCATATTGCGTGTTGTAGCCTTGGGAAGAAAAATCCTCTAGGGTTTTATCGGCGATTTTTATAGAGACGCCATACAGTTTATTGATATCTTCGCTTATATGATCGGCAATGGTGCGTGCAATGGATGTGGCTGTCTCTTGTTGGATGGGTTTATAGGCGATGATACCATCGAAACGATTGAGAAACTCGGGTGAAAAAATGTGCTGTTCGATAAGGTAATTGGTGAGCTCATTGGCAGCTAGGCCTTCCTGGCTGGCTATATTTTGCATACTTTGCTTGAGGATGACTTGGAATATGTGATCGGCGCCTGCATTGCTGGTTGCTACAATAATAAGGTTTTTGCCATCTACCCGCTGTCCGTACCCGTCCATAAAATATCCTTCATCTAGCAGTGTTAGGAAAATATTGAGGAGATCTTTGTGAGCTTTCTCTATTTCGTCGATAAGAAGTACACCATATGGATTTTCACGAATGGCATTGGTAAGAAGGCCGGGATTGAGAGTCTCGATAGATCCAATGAGTTTGGCGATATCGTCTTTGGATTGAAAGAGCGACATGTCAAAGCGTATCATGCCCCGATCTTGGCCAAAAAAGACTTCTGAGATGACTTTGGCAGTTTCGGTCTTACCTACGCCAGTCGGTCCCAGGAGTAAAAATGAGGCTAGTGGTTTTTTGCGTTTACCTAAAAGTAAAAAAGCGCGACGTACAGTCGCCGACACTTCCCTCACCGCTTCATCTTGGCCGAGTATTTTCTCATGTAGTAGGTCTTCAAGATGTAGTAATTTAGATTTTACTTTTTCGGTAAGTGTGGTGGGTACGTGCACTTTTTGAGACAAAACGGTATCTATATATTCTGGCATGATAAGCTTTTGACGGAGCGTCTGTACAGTGTATACGCATACTGAATCCATGAGTTGAAGTGCTTTTTCCGGGAATGGAATAGTATTTATATAGAAATTGCTTTTTTCGATAGCGGTGGTGACTGACTCGTAAGGAATAGCGACTTTGTAGCGGGCTTCATACTCGGGGATTTTTTCAAGCAGTATTTGAAGTGTAATATCGTTGGTCACCTCGGATACGTCTACTTTGGTGAAAATATTGCGAATCTCGCTTTTGGTATAGACAAATTTTTCATACATAAAGGGCGTTGTAATACCGATAAACTGGATATTTGCCGATTTGGCATATTTTTCAAGTGGGATGGTAAGATCTACTCGATTGTCGTCGTTTGTGATATAGCGATCAAAATTGTCAATCAGTAGAATCACGCTTTTTGACTCGGCAGCTTCTGCTAGAAGAAGCTCAAATGACTCTTCTCGCCTCTTTTGGTCGACATGCTCGGTGAGAAGTTTTTCCATATTGAGGCTGAGAATGCGTTTATAGGCAAGCAGAGTATTGGTTTTGCCTTCATACACTTTTTTGGCAAGGGCGTTTATGATGGTGTGTTTACCCACACCATTCTCCCCTACTAAAAGTACATTGGCCTCACCTGACTGAGAGAGTACTTGTTCTATCATGCTGGTTTCGGAATCGCGCCCGATGATATGGCGTCTCATGGCGATCTGGTAGGTGGGGTTGGTGAGATCTTCGGCATACTGATCGAGGGTTGGGGTATATCCGACAGACCAATCTCGGCCAAGGGGTGGTGTCTCAAACAGATTGTGTAGCTTCCACCAGTTTTTTTTATGTTGCTCTTGAGCATAGAGTACTTCAAACCAGTTTGCTACTTGCTCCAAATTTTCTTCTTTTATGATATGAGTCTTGATGAAATGTTCTTTTTGAAGTGCTTTTTGTTCTTCGGGTGTCTTTTTTGCCGAATTAATGAGGCTGAGGACAGGAAGACATACGAAAAAAAGAGCAATAACAAAGGGAAGTGAAAGTAAATAGAGTGTGAGTACCATGAAATAAAACGTGAGTACTGCCATACGCATACTAAAGCCCATGACACGGGAAATAAGATTGAAGCTGATGGTGTTTAGAATATCGCTAAGTGAAAAACCACGTTTGGTACTTTTGGTCGTGATGTTTTTCCAGGGGGCAAAAAGGGACTTGATCAGGACCGTGACTGAAAAAAAGTATGGGAGGAAAATAAAGATATTGTAGAGTGCTTGGAAAAATTCGTGAATGGTGGAGGTGTTTTTATTGGACATAGCTATATAGTTTCATTATATACAGATTGAATGTCATAGTGAAAGTAGATTTATAATTCTAAAATTGCTCCATATGCTAAGTGAAAATCGCTCGTAACGGAAAAATTTGTAAGCTCTCGAAATCGCAGTTGAGAGGGCTCAGCGATCGCGTACAAATTTTTCATTACTTCGCCTTAAAAAATAGCTATTATAGCAAGCTAATTCGAAACATAAAAGAATAAAGTATTGACATTGTTTTTGTATTTATTTACGATGAATATATCATTATAAATTTTGCATTTTGATGAAAGGAGTTGATCGCATTTATGGCACCTAAAGCTAAGGCAAAAAAGACAGTAAAAAAGGCAGCCCCAAAGAAAGCTGTTAAAAAGACTGTAAAAAATGTAACTAAGAAAGCAGCCCCAAAGAAAAAACCAGCTGCAAAGAAGAAAAAATAAGCTTATTCTTTCTGAATAAAAAAATACCCCGTTCAACTGGACAAGAAGTAACGGGGTATTTTATTTTACAGGAAACGCGGTAAATGGCAAGTTAGGAGAGATGTTATGGGTTAGCAGTTTCACAGATTCTACCTCCATCGGGTATGGGGAGAGCACTTATTGAACAATCTTTTCTCTGTCTACACTGTTCTATGTTTAACTGAAAGCATTGAAGAACGGCTGGGTCATACCAGTAAATACTTTGAATGATAATTATGATTACAAAAGGTAAAAAGAAAGAAATAATAGTAAATATGGGTATGAGTAATTGTCTGGTGTTATGGGTATATAGTTTACGTTTATACAATATTTCATTGACACTTAGGAGAATGATGGCTGAGATAGGAATTATTGCATAGGATACTGCTTCATTGAGTAGGAAAAGGATGATAGGACGCATACTATATAGCAGCATGAATTAATGGGACAGAAGAATATTAAAAACTATTTCTTTACTGAAATATTCTATGCTATAATTACAAACATCGAAATATTGGGCGTGTGGCTCAGTGGCTAGAGCGCTTTCCTGATAAGAAAGAGGTCGAAGGTTCGATTCCTTCCACGCCCACCCAAAGGACTCGTAGCTCAGTTGGTAGAGCGCTCGGCTTACATCCGAAAGGTCACAGGTTCAAGTCCTGTCGGGTCCACA
>CAZMJG010000055.1:0-4441 GCA_964566675.1 uncultured Gammaproteobacteria bacterium | reverse complement strand
TTGTAACGTATGATACTGCTCGAGTGCCAGCTCTATGATCTCGGGTGAAAAATATGATATAAAATCGGCAGAGGAAGACTCTGCCGTAGATAAGAGCTGCACAAAGCAAAGAGCTCCATATTCGTGGTACACCTGATTAAAAGCCTGGAGCACATCTTTCTCTCCTCGATCTGAATCGCTATAAATAAGAGCATACAAAATCTGATCAATATCAGCATCTTTACCTAATGAGTATATGTTTTCAATACCCGCTGATATATCACACGAAATTTTTGCTTTTCGCGCTTCTAGATCGGTATCTTGCAACTCCTCAGATCGTATATAGAATCTATTACATTCCTTAAGACCTTCGTACAACAACCGTTCTAAACCTATAGGATCCTGTTTTTCAAGGATTGCCCGATTTTGTTCATCCCAAACTGCACGGCCATATCTCAGCTCTTCTGTACCTGCAAGTACTCCAAACAACACCAACGCCGCATGAAAACGCTGCCGGTAGATACTCTCGTTAAATGCTAGATCTTTGTCCAGTAGATCGAGTATATTCCCTCCTTTGTCTGCTGTAATAAAATCGGACACCTGGGTGGTAGTCGTATATGTATTTAACATACCCGAAGTATGCAGCGATTTGGCATTTCTCGTGTATCCATTTTCCCCATACAGTAATGAATGTGCAGGTTGCTGATCTGTATAATATGAAGCAAATTCTGATAATATAGCAAGAAATTCCTTGACGTTTGGATAGGTTTCGATTTCTGCTGCAATGGAAGGATTCTTAATAGATCCTATGCGGTGTATTCCTTCATGGATATGCATATGATCGGTCGTATTAATCAATCTATTAATACCATTTGTCGTGAGTATCAATGTCGGCCCCTGATCATCTACCCAGGGGGCATTCTGAGAACCTGATAATTCTCCTCCCCATTCAAATTCGGATGGGAGCACTACTACGGATAAAAATGGAAAGTATGAAGAACGATTGCATCCGCTAAGCAACTTATATAGCAGATGATGATTGTTTATACCGGCAAATTCAAGAAGCCATTGCTTATGGGCATACTCGATATCTTTGGGCACGATAAGTCCTCCGCCCGTGTATTCTGGCATAGGAACGGGAGCGTCTTTACAATGATATGAATAATATTCATCGGTGATTCTTGGATATAAAACGGTAAATGTATGTCCCTCTATCTCGATGCTATTATTCCCCGCGGCATCAGTCTGTACTTCCTGGATATGATGTGGCAAATCATTAGTATATTCTGAATGCTTGTTGTAACAACCTCTTCGGAGCATTTCGACATAAAATTGATTGCAAATTCGGACTTTGTCCAAAAGAAGTTTGCCGTCCTCTGGTGTCAGCCGACCTGTCGTCATTTTATGAGTATAAACCTTAGCTAATCCATCGTAGTACTGGATCGTTTCTTCTAAATCAAACTTTTGATGCTGTGGTGTGAGGAGTTTCACTTGCGTTTCAGCGGCTCTTGCACGTGCGATTTGTAGAGTGTGAGACACATCCGTGTGGTTATAAAAATCGACTTTGTCCTCTGCTTGTAATGTGATCGTTTCCATAACTTATTATATCATAATGCATCAATGAATATGTACCATGTATGTATGGAAAATCTTTTGAGGATACGCTCTGTTTACAGGTAGTAGCAAACCACAATAAGCAACAATTCGGTATCATTAACTTTTATTTCCCGTAGAATATTATTTCGTTCTGGTGTATGATTATATTTTCTCATATACTGTCTTACCATTATTAATTTACCTTTACCATCATGTTTGTCACTATCATAAACGATTGTCGTGATGCAAATGAACAAGGTCGCCAGTCTACACGTGCTTCAATACTATTTCCAGGTGCCAATGTGACCTTCATGGGAGTACATAACTTTAATGAAATAGAAGCCGCAGGCAATCTCGTTGATGTGCTTGACGCAACGGCCGGTGCTGAAGGTATCGTGCTGGTAAATGCCGCACCTAGACACGGATCTGGTAAGAAATATCCAAACGGTACACCTTTCGGATTTTTTAAATACGGAAAAACAGTAGTCGCTTCAACTGTGGCCGGACACACACTGTCTCTTGTAAAGAAAATGGGTATCATGAATAAATTTGAAGTAACCGATCTCCCGACAGTGATAGACCACTTTGTCGCAAAAGGTAAATTTCCGGCCGAAGAACGGGATCGAGTCGTAAATACACAATTTAGAAGCTATGAATACTTGCCATTTTTGGCAAAATGGGTATACGATGGCGAAGATGTGCCTGCCGAAAATGTAAATCTTGACGAAATACCAGCTCCAACACAGTGTGTATGGTGGGTAGATAATTTTGGCAATTCAAAAACAACCATCCTCCCTGAAGAAATCCAGTTTGAGGCAGGTAAAACTGTACAAACAACAGTCGGTGAACTAACATGCTACAATAGATTAAAGGATGTGCCAGACGCACAAGCCGGCCTGATCGTGGGAAGCTCTGGATACAAGCAAAAAAGATTTCTTGAAGTTGTAGTCCAGGGAAAGAGTGCAGCCCAATTTTTTAGATTAAAATCGGGTCAGGAATTATTTGAAGCATAATGAAAAAACTTATCGTTATTGCCGACTGGGCAACAGACGGATTGCGTTGCCAAGAGCTGCGGACTATTGTGGAAGGATATCTCAATACACCTTCACATCCGAATATCTCTTTTGTGGCTTGCTCACCAAACTCTATCCATGCAGGTTTCCTGGCTGATCAGATCGCGGCAATCGAAGAGAGATTTGGTAGACCCTTGGAGACAGTTATATTTGTTGACCTGCCCACAAAAACTTCCGAAATGCTCATTGCTCGTCTAAAGACTGGTCTGTATGTCATTGGACCAAATAAAGGCTATGTCTTCTCTCTCGTGAAAGACAATACTGAAGCTATCTTTCGCTACCCCGACCTTACTAAAGAGAGTCAGTTTCGGGGTCGCGATGCCTACTATCGGGTGATTGCGCATCTGTTGGAAAGCAAACAAGATGATTTGGAACTTGAGGAAGTGCATGAGGGCCAAGTACAGGAAATACAAGATTATATCGTGGGACATATAGATAGCTACAGCAATATCAAAACTTCAGTACCTGAAAGTGCTTTAAAAGAAAAATATAAATATAATGATATGATTGAAATTTCGGTGCAAGGTATAGCCAAAAAGGTACGATATATAGAGTCACTGGCTGATGCTGAACTAGGAGAACTCGTGATTTATCCGGGATCTGCTGGTGAGATGAGAAATCGATATATGGATCTGGCGGTGCGCACCGATTTTAAGGACATCCCTGAAACGACTGCAGTTCGTGAATTTGACCGACCCGCGCCTGGCGCAATTGTTACATTATAAAGCTTCAGTTTCTCCTTCTTGATCAATTTGTCTCACTTGGTGGCTTTGGTAATGAGTCTTTTAGAGCTTTAGCTTGGTCTATATTTCCTTGTATTAGATATGTCTCAATTTGCAAAAGCGGATCTGTGAGATTCCATGGCTGCACTGTAGGACGTATTTCCATCGCAGCTGTAAATTTTTGAGAGTAGCTAAAGAAATGCTCATTTTGGGTGAGTGCAGAAACCATCCGAGCAGCATCTAAAAGTTTGTGGGTTTCCGGTATATCTCCTAATTCTAGATAGATTTTTTCTGGTGTGCCGACTCCGGGTAAAGATGGATCTAGAGTAGCTATTTGTAAATAGAGTGTGCTAATTTCTGTGGGAGGAAGAATGTCGTGGGCCTCCATTTCTTCTAAAAGTCCTTGAGCCTCCAATGTCAAAAGGGGTTTTTGTAATAGTGCCGGATAGACATAGGACGGATATCGAGGGCTTTTAAAATTGTATCCTCTATAAATCCCAAATACTTCCGGATTTATTTGATAAAATAATTCGGGGTTTATATTGCCGCCGAGTTGTATATACCTAGAAAATGGATCTTGACCTTGTGGCGGAAACTCTTTCCGAAGAGTTCTGAAATCTGCCCCTTTATTTTTGGCGTCTACCCAAGATCGCATTGAGAGTATCCCTCCCTTTTCTTGATACTGCTTATACGCAGTAAATTGGGTGATAAATTCTGTATTGAGGGTTTGTTGTTCGTGATGAATAAGTGTTTCTGTAAGCATAATAATTTAATATATTACACCCTCATACTTTTTACATTGTAAGAACTTGAGCCTGTCAGATACTTACATATAGTACAATAGGAGTATGAAACGACTCAGACATATCGGTAACGAATCATTTTATTGTGAGCTTCCTGGGTGGTGTAAAGCTTGCTCGATTTTTATACGGGGAGACTTGTTTGTACTAGTTCCCCTTTTAATTTTAATAGGATGTATCGGCTTTTTTTCTATACGTTTTATGATCTTGATATTTGGAGTGTATATTGCCATACGAGAACTAGGAGAGATGGTATATTGGCTTCTGCAGC
>CAZMJG010000054.1:6180-8411 GCA_964566675.1 uncultured Gammaproteobacteria bacterium | reverse complement strand
TTACCAAAAGGAAGGTTCGACTATAGTAAATGGATTTAAAGATGAAGGAGATACAATGCTCAAAACATTTATACAAACGATGCACGCAGAAATAAATTCTGTGAGAGAACAAGTATTTGACAAAATAGATGCCAAAATGTCTCTCATTGAAGAAGATTTAAAGAAATATAGAGAAACTCAACAAAAACGATTAGATGAGAATATCCAAAAGATTACTAAAAATACGATAGAAATGTATATGAAAGATGCTCTCGCGTATGAAAATCATGAACAGATTTTATTTAAAGTAATGGATCGATTTAAAAAAGATGATCAAAATAGCAGTAATACTTGACCTATGAATACAGAAAACCCTTATATTTTAATCTTAGAAAAAATACTTACACTTGAAGAACTAAATAGAACTTCACAGCTATTAAATGAAGCCTATGATGGCCTGTATAAAAGTAAATCTGATCCGAAAGAAATTCTTGAGACTACGCTTCCCTATTTTGTAACGGATGTAGTTTTTGAAACAGCCAAAAAAAATGGAGTTCCTTTTAACGATCGTGAAGGACTACAAAAAATTGTAGACGAAATACGCACGTATTTACTGAATCTTCCCGTGGCCGAATTAGTAATTGCTTTTATTCCAAATTATCGCCATATTCAAAAGCTTTCACGTTGGTGGGAAGAATATGCAGGCACCCACGTCATATTAAATATAAAAATTGACGAAAGTATCGTGGCCGGGGCAAAAATCAGTTATGCGGGTTTTTATAAAGATTATTCCTTATCAAACTGGCTCAACCAGAATGCATCGTCAAATCTTGATCAATTTATTTAATGGCTATGTTTGAACAATATCTTAACAGTATCGGAGAATACGGCACAATTAGTCAAATTCAACATCCTCTTATTACCATTCGAGGATTACCACAAGCTCATCCCAATGAGATGCTTATTTTTGAAAATGGCCAAATTGGAATGGTATATGATATTGATGAAAAATCTCTCCATGCACTTATATTCTCTCAAGCTCCGGCTTCTTTAGGCTCTAAAGTAACCCGAACAAATATTACGATGGCTATTCCAGCCAGCGAAAATTTACTTGGTCGAATCATCGATCCTTTGACAAATGTAATGAGTGCAAGCTCTACGGCTAAATATGTCCAAGAACAGCCTCAAATGAGGGATTTATTCATACCTGCGCCCGGGATCTCTCGACGCGTACCTATCACTTCTCAGTTTCTGACAGGTGTAAGTAAGGTGGACTTACTCATCCCACTTGGTTATGGGCAACGAGAACTTATTATGGGAGATGTAAAAACAGGCAAAACCATGTTTTTAAGTCGTACCGTGATTAATCAAGTCAAGAATCATGACAGCATTGTCATTTATGCTGCTATCGGGAAAAAAAGGACCGAAATTATCACATTATATGAATATTTCCAAAAAGAAGGAATTATCGATAAGATCTGTATCGTCGCGACCACGGCTTCGGATATTGCCAGTGCTGTATACCTTACACCCTACACCGCGATTACTCTTGCTGAATTTTTCCGTGATAAAGGACAAAACGTACTGGTCATTATGGATGATCTCACGACACACGCCCAAAGATATCGTGAAATAGCACTTAAGAGCCGCCGATTCCCAGGACGAGAATCTTTCCCAGGAGATATTTTCTATACCCATGCCAGTCTTCTAGAAAGAGCCGGTCATTTTACCCATGAAACTACAGGGACAGTATCTATTACCTGTCTCCCGGTTGCAATGACCACAGAAGGCGATATTACGGGTTATATATCGACTAATCTCATGAGTATGACCGATGGTCACATTTTTTTTGACAGCGCTATTTATAACAAAGGAGAAAGACCAGCCATCAATATTCCTCTATCAGTCACCAGAGTCGGAAGACAAGCACAGTCTCAACTCGGTAAAGAAATCAACAAGATAATTCTTTCAACCATGACTGAATATGAAAAAATTAAAAATATAGCGTATATAGGATCTGAACTATCTGAGGTTTCCAAAAATATTTTAAAAAAAGGTGAATCTCTCATGAATCTACTCAATCAGGATATGCTTATAGATTTACCTTACGAGTTGCAACTTGTTTTATTTGGTCTTGTGTGGATAAATGAATTAGATCTTTCTAGTAACAAATCTTACAATATGATGATCCCCGAATTAATGAAAATTTATACTGATGAAAATAGATTGGGTGAAGTTCGATTATTGCTTGA
>CAZMJG010000054.1:2614-6080 GCA_964566675.1 uncultured Gammaproteobacteria bacterium | reverse complement strand
TAATGAAAATTTATACTGATGAAAATAGATTGGGTGAAGTTCGATTATTGCTTGACTCACCGACCTTGAAAGACTTTTTGGAGGGTCTCAAAAAAAATCAGCAATTAATTAATATATGCAAAACAGTAAAACAATAGACCAAGATCTAGATTTTCTCACCGATTTACGCTCACTAGCTGTGGCCTATGAGGACATATCTATTATAAAGATGCAACAAACCCGCAATACAATTTTGAGAGCGCGTAATTATGTGGGTTATTTGAAAAACATTCTTGAATCAATACAAACAGCGGGAAGTCATATCCAAACAAAAGATACTATTCAAAAAAAGAAAAAGCCATTAGCAACTGTGGTCATTACATCAAATACTAAATTCCAAGGTGATATAACTCGGCGTATTTTCGATTTTTTTTCGCATAAAAACGAAAAACCTGGAGATATATTTGTTATTGGCAAAATAGGAAGAGAATTTATGAAAGAATATGATGGCACAATCCAATACACAGACTTTGAAGTATCAGATATTGATATCTCAATGAAAGATTTACAGCCATTTTTACAACGTCTCCTTCAATACAAAGAAATTAATGTGTACTATGCAATTTTTAAAAATCTGATAACGCAAGAACCTACTGCCATTGATATTGGAAATATAGATTTGCTTACACCAGAGGAAACAGAATTGCTCAGACGTGAAAAAAATATGCCGTCATTTCTTTTTGAACCATCAGTGGAAGAAATTAGTACGTTCGTAAATGATAACTCTGTAGCTTTGATGTTATTACAGACAGTATACGAGACACAACTCGCCCGTTTTGCTTCTCGTATGAAAGCAATGGATTCATTAATACAACGTATTGATGAAGATTCTACCAATATTAAACTATCTCAACGTCGTGTTCGAAGACAGTTGGAAAATACTAAACAGTTAGAACGATTAACAGGTGTCTCATTATGGTAAAAATATGAAAAATCCCAAAGGAGTAATCATAAGCATAAAAGGTCAAATTGTTGAAGTTGATTATTTAGGTAATCCACCCGAAATTCATGATCTCTATGTCTCTGGCGACGATAAACAAATCCTGCTTGAGGTGTACGGTTCGGCATCCGATCGTTCAGTGTATTGTATCGGGTTAACGTCTTTAAACTCACTCTATAAAGGGGCTCAGGTTACCAACACAGGGAAAGCAATACAAATACCTGTTGGTCCTCAAACTCTAGGCCGAGCTATGAACATTTTTGGAGAAGCGATTGATGGAGGCGAACCTTTTGACAATACCCATGTATATGATATCTATCACCAAAAGCAGAAATACAATATTATTATTCCCAGCCAAATTCTTGAAACAGGGATTAAGGCAGTTGATTTTTTTACACCACTACTCAAAGGTGGTAAAATCGGTATTTTCGGTGGCGCTGGCGTAGGTAAAACAGTTCTACTGACTGAGATTATACATAATATTATTAGTCGAGAAAAAGATACGCACGTATCTCTTTTTGCAGGTATTGGAGAACGTAGCCGAGAAGGACAAGAACTGTATCTGGCTCTTAAAGAAACAGGAGTCCTCCCGTCTGTGGTATTACTTATGGGAGAAATGAGCCGCAATCCGGCGGTTAGATTTCGTACCGTTTTTGCTGCGATCGCTTTGGCTGAGTATTTCCGAGATGAAGAAAAAAAAGATGTGCTATTTTTCGCAGATAATATGTACCGCTTTGCTCAGGCTGGTTATGAACTTGGGACCTTAATGAGCGCGATCCCATCAGAGGGAGGATATCAAGCAACGCTTTCTTCAGAAGCGGCTGAGCTTCACGAACGTTTAGCTTCCACTGATACTGGTGCCATTACGGCCTTTGAGACAGTCTATGTTCCATCAGACGATATTACAGATCCAGGCGTACAGGCTATTCTTCCCTACCTAGAAGGTCGTGTCGTTCTATCTCGTTTTATTTATCAGGAAGGACGTTTCCCTGCTATAGATTCACTCAGCTCCTATTCGAGCGCTATGAGCCCTCAAGTCGTCGGAGAAACACATTATCAAATCTATTTGGAGTCTCAGAAGCTTCTGAAAGAAGCTATAAAATTAGAGCGCATTGCATCGCTCCTAGGTGAATCAGAACTATCTAAAGAAAACCAAATATTGTACAAACGTGCACGAATGTTGAAAAACTATATGACACAGCCTTTTGCGACCACTTCAAATAAGTCCGAAAATAAGAATACCTTTGTTGCCCGAGATACAACCATTTCCGATGTGTCAAAAATTATTGGGGGCGAATATGATAATTACGCAGTTGAGTTATTTCAAAATATTACGTCACTGAATGATTTGCAGAAAAAATAGACATTATGACTGAACAAAAAGATGATCTCATATTACACGTTAGCATTCTTTCTCCTGAGGAAGTGTTATATGAAGGAGATGCAACCTCGCTCACCTGTTTTAATAAAGAAGGTGAATTTGATATTCTACCATTTCACAGCAACTTTATTTCACTCATATATCAATCTATAACCGTATATCCGACTGATGCTGCGCCTAAAACTATCTCTATTGGATATGCACTTCTTAAATGTATATCAAACTCTATTACAATCTTAACTAACGTAGATATATCATCATATAGCGATCTCCTCACCGCTAAAAAGCACACTTCTGATTCGACTACTAAGTAGGACTTTCCTCTAATATAGTGGCAGCACTGCACGACTTCTTCTACACAATTTACAGACCAAAAAAAAAGCCCTCCGTAAGGAGGGCTTGTAGATTTTTAATATTATCGTGCGGTCTCAGTAGGTTGTGCCTCTGGTGAAGATTCCTTAGGAAGCTCAATCTTTGGCTCCACGGCGGCTGGCGGTGGGGTTGGAAGATTTAGCTGACTATTAGCATCTTCTGTCTGCTGAGTAGTTTGCTGTTGCTGCTGTTGTTGCTGTGTTTGCGCTTCAGCCAACTTCTTTTTAAAGTCTTCAAGATCTTTTTGTGACTTCTTGAAATCTTCTGCCTGCTTGGCTGGATCAATGATTCCTACAACTATCTGCATTTGCTCAACTGCTGGTTGATATAAACCTTGCTGATAGTAAGCCCAAGCTAAATTGTAATGTGCGTTAGACCAATCTGGCTTCAAAGATACAGCCTGTTCAAATAATCTTTGTGCTTCAGCATAGTTCTGGAAAAGATAGAAAATACCGCCTAGATCAAGTCTCAAAGCAGGATTTCTTGGATCACGAATGATAGCCTGCTGATAGGTTGAGATTGCCCATACTGGAGCATTCTCTGCTACATTGATAATCTGTCGGTATACACTTGCTAAATTCTGCCAATTGGTAACTTTTTGAGGATTCAAAGCTACCGCTGCTTTTCCTTCTTGAATAGCTGCCTGAATTGCCTGAGCAATAGTTTCACGATCTTGATCTGTTATAGTTTCTGCAGGTTTTGCAGCTATATTATTTGCAAGTAACAGATTTGTC
>CAZMJG010000054.1:0-2604 GCA_964566675.1 uncultured Gammaproteobacteria bacterium | reverse complement strand
GCGGCGGAAATCTTCATTATAGTTATTTGCCTGAACAGCCTTTGCTTGGTTCTCATACAATTTCGGCAAATTATTCTCATTGACAGCATCAAGTGACATCTTGTAATAGAATTCAGATGTGAAATTCTTCCAAAGATAGAAACCTGTACCGCCAATCAGTACTAGATAAATTGCAGCCATACCTACATATACTGGTGTCAATCTACTTAGATCAATTTCATACTCATCTGCCTTTGAATGTCTCTTTATATCCGAAGCTACAGCAGCCATGCTGAAGAAGAACATAAAGAATGAGACTACAGATGCTGGGAATAAAGCCAATATAACAATTGATGTGATAAACATAGCCTTTGATTCCAGACTTACTCTATTGATCAACTTTGATGTTTGATAGATAAGTAATGAAAAACCAAGTAATCCGAGTACACCCATTTCAGTAAGTATCTGTAAGATTGCTGAACGTGAAAGTGAAAAGGTATTTACTTGCCACAAAGAAGAAGAGTTGTATCCAATTGTACGTACTTGTGGATACAGTGCTGCAAAATTATCTACACCTATTCCAAATAATGCAGTCATAGGATTCTTTAAGACTTCAACTGCTGCATACCATGACAGATTAAATGGAGGAAGTATCAATTGAGCTCCACGATTCATGACTGAGTCAATGACTGTGTAAAGTGTAAATATCATTGAGAGTACTATGAATAATGAGACAACTCCAAGAAGTACTACTGTATTTTTCTGTTCACGATGAGCATTGCCTTCATTCCTAAGTCTCAACAAATATGCACCTGTGCCGACTAATGAGAATACTAGGAATGTCAACAAGTGGATAGATGTCCCAACGGTATTAAATGTTGGATTTGCCAAAAATGACCAATAAGCTGGTAGATTAGCATTGCGGAAAGGTTCAACCAACATGACTAGTGAAATTAATGCCACCAACATTGCTGAAATAGAAATCAGTATTGCTGGACGAATTGATGATTTATAAAATTCGTATGAAGCATAAATATAATAAATCACCAAAGATGCAAACATAACTAATCCATACTGAGGATTAAATACAGCATAAATCTTATTGGGTGACATCAATACAATTGAAAGAACATATGCGAGCCCAATGAGAAGTAATGACTGAATTCCTGGGTGCTGTGCCCAATGAAATTTTCTAAACAGAATGAACTTGGCAAACGATACCAACAGCAATGCCATTGCTCCCGCAATGAGAAAATAAAACTTAGTATAGACCACAAACTCTCTCGTAATTGGGAGAAATATGAGAGGAAACAGGAACGTTATTCCGTAAACGATAAATAACAAAGATAGGTTAAAAGGGTTCGACTTATTTTCCATAATAACGATTCTAAAGACTTTCAAAAATAATGTCAAATGATTGTTTATTTATACTTTGTTGACAATGATTTCTAAACATCTTCAAATATTCACTTTCTTATATATATGTATTATTTAATAAGTACCTTGATTTTCGTACAACTAATACTTTGATTATCAAGACGGTCTACTTCATTAGGACATGTATATTTTTTCATCTCAGTACTATTTTCCAAGGCAAATCCTACTAGATTTTCTTTGCTGGTACTTTTCTCACCATATCCAGGTATTGAAGACGTTCCAACGGTATCTCCTATTCTTATGTCCCCATTCGTATTTACTACAAAAACTTCAATTTGCCCCAATAAACCAATAAGGGCTTGTTTTCCCTGTGCTTTTTTTTTATTTCCTACGAATCCAGCGGAATCCGTAACAACTCCAATAACCGTTTCACCTTTGATCGATTTATGAATCCCCGTATTTGATATTGACATTATATGTCCTTTGTCAGCAGAATCACTTACTGTAAAATATTCCGCAAAATCAGCTCCTGCGCTTTCATACGCTACTCCTTCATTATTAATACGTATATTTCCCACTTCCTTTCCGACGTCATCTTCTGAAGAATCGGCAAAAAACTTTATGAATGATGATTCTATTCCAGTTACTGGCGTAGATAAATGTAAATTTAATACCGACAAAGAATCATTATCTTCAGGTGCTAGATTTTTTAACGTCCCCACACTTGCAAACGGCTCGATTCCTTCTGCTGTGAATAAACTAACGGGCGTCTGGGTTCCAACAGCAAATTTCCCGTTTGTTACAATTGTGCTTCCTGAAGCTGAGGGTTGGAAAAAAATAGAGCCATTATCGCCGTTCGTCTTAAGTGATATCTCCGGCGATTCTATCGTGAATTTTCCAGAAATTGTTTGTAAGTATGGGTCATCGTGTTTAAATATCACTCTACCATCTGCATTGATAAAGGGAATACTTTGCTTTTCAGTACCTATTGAGAGCCCTTGTAAACGAGCCGCATCACTTGAATAACCAAGAGTAGAAATTTTCTGTCTTGGTTTTAGCTCTTCTGCTGACCCCAACTGCACCCCTAAATATAATTCTTTTCTGTTTTTCAATATATTGTCGGCGATTGGAGACATACCGCAACTAGATCCTAACACGACTGTAAAATTTCCTGCGTAATCTGGTTCAATTCCATATTCTCCTTTACAAGCTCCTTCATAAAGAGCTTGTGTACTTGAAGCAGAAGTA
>CAZMJG010000053.1:0-8451 GCA_964566675.1 uncultured Gammaproteobacteria bacterium | reverse complement strand
AGAAGTCGATTTACCCGATCCAGTAGGTCCAGTAGAAAGTATCATACCATACGATTTCGAATAAGCATGACTCACTTTCTCCAGATCTTTTGCGCTCATGCCCAGATCTGTAAGTGTAATCTGTCTATTATTTGAAGCAAGGAGACGAAGTACCGCTTTTTCGCCATCAACAATCGGAATAATGGAAAGTCGTAAATCCAAGTGCCCTCCGTCTATTTCGATTCTCATTTTTCCGTCCTGAGGCTTCATATGCTCGTCGGTTCGGAGACGAGAAAGTACTTTAAGCCGTGTCATGATACGTTCATGAAGTAGTTTTGGATAGGTGATAATATCGTGTAAAATGCCGTCGATACGATATCTCACGAGCGCATTGTCTTCTTCAGGTTCAATATGGATATCTGATACTTTGTCATAATAGGCCGTCTCCAAAATAAGATCCACTAATTTAGATACTGGTATTTCTTTTGGAAACTTCGGAGTTTTACTTTCTACTTTTCCAACAAGATCGTCAAATTCTTTTTGAAGATCCTTCTTGAAAATATAAAAAGCGTTATTAATATCCCGTTCAGTTGCTAAATTGGGAAATATTTTAGATTGTGTTTTCTGAGATAGTAGCTCAATAATATCTGTATTGCGAGGGTCAGCCATAGCCACTTTGATACCCGTATCATCCCGATCAAACGCAAGTATTTTATGTTTACGAGCAATTTTTTCAGGTACGATATGGAACACTTCTTGCGGAATGGATATTTTTGAAAGAGCAACGAATGGTATTTTTAAATAATTAGCAATAGTAATACCAAGTTTTTCATCAGAAATGATATTCGCCTGGAGTAGTGCTTCCTGAAAATCAACATGAGCATTTTTCATGAATTCCTGCATCTCAGTGATCTTTTTATCGTCAATTATTCCAATTTTTTTGAGAAGCTCCTGAAGATCTTTTTCAGTAATTATCATACTATTTAACAACTTCTTTTATTTTTGCCACTAATGCATCAAAATCAAAAAAACTCTTATTGATGTACCCATGTGCTCCCAAATCAATTGTACGTTTAATATCTTGTTCTTGTCCAAGAGTTGAAAATACGATGACGGGGATTTTTTTGAGTACTGGATCTGCGCCTTTTTCGCTGAGGACTTCAAACCCATCTTTTTCAGGCATGATAATATCAAGGAGCATTAGATCAGGGTGAAAGGACTTTAATTTTTCAATAGCTTCAACCCCATTCGTTGCCACATCTACCTCATATCCTTTTTCTTTTAGTTGAGAAGAATAAAATTTTTGAAAGAATGTATCATCATCAGCAATAAGAATTTTCATATGTTTATAGAACAGGAATAGATGTAAGTTTACTGAGTTCTTGAGTCTCCTGTGCGAAATCAAGTTCTCCTGTTTGATTCTCTATACTAATTAATGAATCATCAAGTTTTTGCACCGTATGTTCAATAAGTGAAATAGTCTGTTGAGTAGCGCAACTTATTTGCTCTTTCATATCTCGAAATAATTGTTCGAGTACCTTTGCGACGAGCCCCGTCTGAGTATATCCCATCACGAGACTTTGACTTTTAAACGAGTGAGCTGCACGATGAAAATTCCCAATAGCATCTTGATTACATGCATCATTATTCATCTGTTGTAATGCTGTTTGCATTGACCGTATGAGATCGCGTGCCGTCTTGATATATAATGTCTTATATTCGGCGATATCTATAGCCATACGTATTAGTATACACAGTATAATATCTCTATGTCACATAAGAAAAGCACTGTCCCCGATGTAGAAACTGTCAAAAAATGGATGCGGCATATTGTGGTTGTGACAGGGTATGGATTGCTCTTCTTTTTTTTAATTCTCAACGTAGTATTTTCACAAGATATACCTTCTTTATATTTTCAGTTGACACAAGATAACAGCAATGCCCTTACCGAGTTTATGAAGCAAGCAAAGGAAGTGCCAGCTTTTCGTAATTTGCTGCCTGAAATTAAACAGGCATTCTCCGAGCGTGAGCCAGCAATCTATGCAGATGAGCGGGCGCGGTTGTCACTTATTACGAAATTGGAGTCTGCATTGAAAAAGAATCCTCAATCATCGGAGATTCTTTATTCGTTGTATTTGTTATACGATAGAGGGGGATATGTGGAGCAGGCAAATCAGTATTTGGAGCGTGCTCGGAGCATAGATCCTCAGCTTGGTTATGCTGATTCCGCCAGCAATGTGGTACAATAAGAAGTCAAAATAAGAGCTAATAGCTAATTTTGGGCCTGTAGTTTAGTTGGCTAGAACACTTGCATGGCATGCAAGAGGTCAGGGGTTCAAGTCCCCTCAGGTCCACCATTATTTTGTCAGACGCAATTTTACGAGACCTACCATATTCCAAAAAGCAATACGAGGAATTTCTTTTGGTTTATATACTTGAGTATCTCCTTTTAATCGTGGTCGATGATTCATAGGAAGTTCAAGCAAAGTGAACCCTTTCTTTTTACATGCTGCAATAAATCCCCACCAGAAACCTTCACGTAAAAATCTGAGGTAGGGAAGGAGTGGCATAATATTCTCTTTTTTAAATAAAACATAAGGAGCTGAAGGGTCATGCACACTCGGACCATAGAGCAGGGTAAAAAACATTTTGAAAAGACTAGAAAAAAATTTGCGTTGTATTGTATCAGCTCTATCTTGCCTCCAACCAATAATGACATCTGCATTGTTCTTCATTGTCCAGAAGTTAGTAAAATCTTTTGGATCACACTGACCATCGGAATCAACACATAAACAGTATGTGGAATTTGACTGAGCAATACCATCTATTACAGCGCCCCCATAACCTCTTCGGATTTTTTTCTGATTTAAAACAAGATTATATTCCTTTTGGATTTTTTGTAATAATTCAGTTGTACCATCTTTAGAACCATCTTCACAGACGACTAAATCATATGAGATTTTTGTCTTATCAAAGGATTTCTTCCATTCCTGCAAAACGTGTTCAATTGTCTCCGATTCATTGTAGACAGGGAAAATGATGGAAAGGTCTTTCATAGAAGTGTCTCTACTGAAACTGGTTTTTCTTTTCTAAACCATTCAATGGTAGCTTCAAGTCCAGCTTTTAAATCGTATGTTGGTGTCCACTGTAATTTCTTTTTAGCAAGGGAGATGTTTAAAGCTCGTGTTTTTACGCCTTCGGGTTTGGAGGTGTCAAAGAATATTTTATTGGGGCGCCAATTTAATATATCAAAAATGATTTCTACTGCCTCTTTCATGGTATACCGTACGCCTGTACCTAAATTAATCGCCGATCCATCTGTCACGTATTCGCAGGCCGCCATAGTGCCAGATATAATATCTGCGACATAGGTAAAATCACGATCCTGATTACCACTACCCCAAATGGTATATGGATCTTCTTTTTGCACAGCCCGTCGAATAAGGGCAATGATAGCGTGAGTATCATTCTCCCAGGGGCCATAGGCTGTCACATAGCGGGTTACCGCACCCTTTAACCCATATTGCGAGCAATATGCCTGCAAGGTCATTTCTCCCATGAGCTTTGCCCATCCATATTCTTTATCTGCATTGGCAACATTATTTTTTATTGCATCAGATTCCTTGAGGAGATAGTTAGATCTATACGTATCTTGAAGTTTGGTTGGGTATACACAAGCGGATGAAGCAAAAACAACACGCTCCGCACCTATTTCATGTGCGGCTTTTATTACATTTTGATTTATAGAGAATCCTTCACAACAATCGGCAGGGTGAGTATCTATGTAGCCACGACCTCCAATATTGGCTGCAAGATGAAAAACTATCTCATGATTTTGTAATACTTTTTTTGTATCTTCAAATTCTTGAAAGTCCACAAGATGAAAAGAATTACCATTCTCAGCAGTATATCCGTGTGAAGTTTTTTTATACCTTAATCCATGGCGTTTCCACACACGCAAAATATTATTTAATGCTCCCGTTGAAAGATTATCTCCTATTGTCACTTTGGCACCTGAAGCAATGAGTGCGTCTACAAGGTGATGTCCTATAAATCCGGCCCCCCCGGTCACGAATACTCTTTTTTGATCGTAGAATTTATGTACCATGTTGTGTATAAATAAGATTGTAGGTTAATCTATGAAACATAAGTTGATGCGTGCTTTTACTATCTTACCGTATGTGCTCATAATCGTGGCGACGATTATGCTAGTAATTCTACATAAATTTGACAATAATGCAAAATACAATATTGCATTGGGTGTTTCGTGGATGGTTTTGAGTCTGACTGTCATTCTTTTTATCTTCTATAGTGATTTTCTGAGAATTGCGCGTCATGTACGGCATGTCTTTCGTGCCGAGGATACAGCGCTTTTTATTGTTGTTTTATCTGCCATAACGACACGGTTTTTATTGCTTGGATTATATCCTTATGTGACTGTCGGTGATGAGTTGAGGGACGCTGGTTTACATGCCTTACATATGCGCTATGCTCCTCCGGTAGATGTATTTGCCTTTGGTTCGTATGAAGGGTATGGAAATATGATACCTTTTATTTCGTATCTATTTTCTTTTATATTTTCAACTACACGTTATGCCTACATTGTCCCTGCAGCACTTACCGGCATTCTTTCTATAATCGCCACCTATATTCTGGGACGGAAAGCGGGGGGGAAAAATGGTTGGTTTTGTAGCTGCGATATTTTTGACACTTTCGATTCATCATCTACACTATAGTCGCACAGAGTTGCTGGTGATACTCGATAGTTTGCTGTCTCCGCTCTTGATACTTGCAACCTATTATGCGACCAAGCATCGTAATGGCTACCTCTTGTTTGGACTGCTAGCCGGATCTTTGATCCATTTTTACGCAGGGGCACGTGGTATTGCGGTTGCTTGTGGACTGTATTTGCTCTGTCATAATCTCATGCAAGGCATAGATTTTAAAAAATATATCATCATTGGAGCGATGTTTCTCATCGGGTTTGCGACAGGCGTCGGTCCTACATACAATTTGTTATCTCAAAACAATGTGGTGACTCATACAGGTAAAACAGGTCTTGTATTTAATAAATTTGAGTTTGCTACCAAAACTCTGCCTCAAAAGTTTTATTATTTAGTTCATTTGTATGAGCGTTCCTTTCTTGTATATTTTGCAAACCCTCTAGGGAGTCATCTCACCTATCCAGACAATGCGCTTCAACAATTTCCAATGAACTGGCTTTTTATCGGTGGTTGTGCCTTTCTAATCATAAAACTACGTAAACTGAATAGTATCTCGACTATTATTTTGGTTTGTCTTTTTGTCGTCCCGTTTACCAATCAACTGCTTCTTGATGATCCTGGTTCAGATCATCGCCTTATGAGTATCACTCCGGTTCTTGCAATTATTGCCGCTTTTGGCTTTGTTTCTGTCGTGCGGGAGTATTTGCCTCGTCATACACAGGTGATCCTGACCGGTATGCTGATTTGTTTTATAGCAATCTCACAGTTGTTTACCTATTTTTATTTGCGACCAAGTGATAATTTGTATGAAGGCGGAGGACTAAAGGAATATCAATTGCAGGCAATCGTCAATTATGTCAAGGATCTTCCCAGTGATCGGGCTTATTTCCTTCTCAACAATGCGCCGCACGAGTACGATATGGCTCACTATCATGAAAAAATGGAATATTTATTGTATCCAAAAGTGGTTAAACTAGTTTCAGTAGAAGATGTACAGGATTTAGAAGAAATCAGGAGGCGAGAGGGACGGCCAGTTAGTATAATTTTTATCGATCCTGTACAGCCGCTTAGTGAGCGTGCACATGATACTATCTCCAAAAGTTGTCAAGGATCATTTATTATTCCTCGCTACGGATGTCCAATAGGCTGGACAACAGATTACGCTTTTTACATTAGCAATATCGACTAATTATGCCGATATTGTATCATCAGTTTTTGTATGAATAAGGAAGCATTCTTCTTTTACTTGCTCTTTCATGCCATATAAAATGGTATTGATATCTTTTATCTGAGATTTGTGTTCGTACATTGCTTTTACTTTTGTCTCCCATACGTCACTGATATCAATGATTTTATCAATTTCGGTATCAGCATAGCCATGGGGCACGTATACAAAATAGTCACGGAAGTTTTTAATCACTTCTTCTTTTTCGCAGTAAAGCATGAGTTCTTTTGCGTATGTAATTTTATGAAAGACATAATGTACGATCATAGAAACCGCAATATGATCAATATGCCCCGAGACTCCACGCATCTCAAAGGTCATGATAGTTTCAGGGCGTAGTTCATCAAGGAGTATCTGTATGTCATTGGCGATTGCGTGATATTGGTTATTGGAAAGTGTGCCATCTTCGTAATCGAGAAAATAGAGGCGTTTTATCCCCAATACTGTTGCAGACTTGCGCAGTTCTTCTTCACGTATATTTTGTATAGGAGTTTCCTGATTGTCCGTATGGTTTTGCCCTGCTTGGCCTTTGGTGACACAGATGAGATATACATCATGAGTTTTTGCATATATGGCAAGTGTTCCGCCTGGTCCAAAGGCTTCATCATCAGGGTGAGCAAAGATTGCAACAAGTGAAGGTTTTGTCATCTTGTTATTATATAACGTGATTGTAAAACAGTGATCAAACCATAGCCATGATGTGAGAAAAGGTATATACTAAATGTAGTTCATATATTTATGGTAAATGCAGAACTTGTAGATTATATAAAAAAAGCAAAAGTCGCGGGTAAAAAGGATAAAGAGATATCAGATACGCTCTTGCAACTCGGGTGGGGTCAGATTGACGTATATGACTCGCTCCACGCAGTTTCCCCCAGTCCTATGAGGTGGGTAAAGGAGCATTGGAAACTAGTTGCCGCATGGCTTCTCATACTGGTCTTGATTCTGATTATCATCGGTATGGTGTATATCATACTCACTACACCACCGCAAAAATAGCCATTTTATCTGTTACAATATACTGCGAACAGCCAATTGCATAAGGCTGACAGCTAAAATCGGAGCGTAGTTCAGATGGCTAGAACGTTAGGCTGGGGGTCTAAAGGTCGCGGGTTCAAGTCCCGCCGCTCCGACACGCATCTTACCCAAATCTCTCATACACCATCATACAGTTTGGCTTGTTGTGAGTACTCGATACGTAATTGTTAAGCTACTTATCTAGTTATTCTGTGAATATTTTGATATATTGTGTTATAGAAGTTAAATTAGTGTATGAAAGAAACATTTGAACGAACACAGTCCGAGGAAGATTCCTCTGCCATGGCCATACTCAAAAGGCCACAATACAGTACGAGTGTTACTAAGTTTGCTGGTCCCTACATAAATAGTATAGTGTTCCAACAAAATGAAGAAATAGAGGAGCAAGAATAATTTATTTCATCTCAAGTTCTTTATGTGGGTCATTGCTCTGCGTGATACTTTGGTAAAAAAATATAGTACCTTCTTCTGTCATGCTATCTTCGGGTTTTAAGAAAGGATTTGGTGTGGGTACAACTTGTATTACGGTGTCTGTTATAGCATAGGTGACTTCTCCTGAATATTCATTTACGATAGTAGATAAAGGTGTTGGTTGTACTATTACATCTTTTTCAGATTCCCAATTGTTGTATCCGTAGATTGTGAGGAGTGTTATAAATAAAGCCCCATTAATTATGTCGCCGATATAATTTCGATCTGGCTCATAGCCATCTAATTCGTTCATTCCATAGTAGGGAGTAACTAATAATTGTTATGTAACTATGCGCACTCTATGAAGAAGCATGCCCTGTCTATCCCTATTATAAAAAGTATGAAGCAAATATCAAGTGATTTTTTGCACATGTCATGTGTGCTTTAGTTGAGCTTGAGGAGCACGAGTATTATTTTTGTTGGTTTTCCAGCTCAGCGGTGTAAGCAGGCCATAGTTGGCGCACTGCATCTTTTACGTATTGATCGGATGTAGTAAATAACTCAGCGACATTCTTCCTTATTTGTCTATTTTGTTCTGATAGGTCGGGATTAGGTGTTTTCGGCATTACGAAATCTATTGCTAAATTAGCGGCTTCATATCTGACCTGGGCTTCTCTTACTCGTGTGAGTGTGAGTTGCTCTAGGTCAAATTTAGTGATACCAGGATAGTTTACTCGTATTTCATCCATTATTTGCTGTACTTCTGCGTCTGTGTAGCGGGTCTCAGTTGATCTTTCTTCAAATGGCGGGGTATATCGTGTAGTTTCTGACATATGTATTATTATAGGCTATTTGTGGAGAAAAGTCATGTTCTGTTTCGAGCAGGTACTTCAGTTCGAGGCGGCGCCCCCATGAAAGAACCTTGCTTCTGATAAATAACAAGGCCTTCTTTTTTTACTTCATCATATATGCTGAGATGGCTGGCTTTCTTAAATTCTGTAGGTGTCAGGATACGAGTATCAAATAAGTATCTTGAATCAATAGAATTGATAGCTTTATCGAGCTGCTTCAGAG
>CAZMJG010000052.1:0-8480 GCA_964566675.1 uncultured Gammaproteobacteria bacterium | reverse complement strand
GCGGCACTGCTCAACAACGGGGTAAAAGTCACGACAACACTAGATCTAGACCTGCAGCAAAAAGCAGAAAAAATTGTGAAAGATGAGATTGCAGACTTGAAAGAGTATAAAGTAGGCAATGGCGCGCTGGTCGCCACCGACCCTACCAATGGAGAGATCATCACCTATGTCGGATCTTACGACTACAACGATGATTCATTTGGCAAGTTTGATGTCGTCTCTCAAGCCAACCGGCAGCCAGGCTCCACACTCAAGCCCATAGAGTATGCGGCCGCTTTTGAAAAAGGGTATACCCCCGCCACCATCATGATGGATGTAAAGACAACATTTGCCAACCAAGGAGATGAAGACTATGTCCCCGTAAACTATGATGGCAAGTATCGAGGACCTGTGCAAGTACGCTTTGCACTGGGCAACTCGCTCAACGTGCCGGCTGTGAAGATGCTGGCTATGATCGGTATCCACGACTTTATGGAGCGAGCCTACACCATGGGTCTCGATTCCATGGAGCCAACCCAGGAAAATATGAATAAACTTGGCCTTTCTGCATCGCTTGGCGGTGGTGAGACTACTCTGTTACATTTGGCTCAGGCATATGGAGTATTTGCAAACGGGGGCAAAAAAGTAGATCTTGAAGGAGTTCTTGAGATTAAGGATTTTAAAGGGAAGCAAATATATAAAAAAGGTAAGCCCAAAGAAAAGGAAGTGCTCTCCTCAGAAATTAGTTTTCTGATTTCTCATATACTTTCTGATAATAATGCTCGAGTAGATACCTTTGGCCCAAGCTCTTATTTGGTCGTACCAGGCAAGACAGTTGCGGTAAAAACGGGTACAACAAACGATAAGCGCGACAACTGGGCGGTGGGATACACTAAAAATATAGTGCTTGGCGTATGGGTGGGCAACAACGATAATTCGGCTATGAACCAAAAGATATCATCGGGCGCGACAGGTGCATCTCCGATATGGCACGATGTGATGGTTGAGCTTTTGAAAAAGTATAAAGACGGCATCATCGATAAACCAGAAAAAGTGAAGGCTGTGGAAATAGATAGTTATCTGGGAGGCTTGCCTAAAGATGGATCGCCCAAACGCTCCGAGTACTTTATCGAAGGCACTGAGCCGACAGAGGTTTCACCCTACTACAAAAAGCTAAAGCTTTCCAAATCCAACGGCAAACTCGCCAATGATGTAGAAGCAAAAAGCGGTAACTATGAAGAAAAAGATTTTATCGTGATTACTGAAAACGATCCTATCTCAACCGACGGCAAAAACCGTTGGCAGGAAGCTATCGATGCCTGGGCAAAAGAGCAGGGAGATTCAAAGTTCCACTACCCCACCGAGACATCTGATTCGTCTTCTGAAGATGTGATTGTGTCTATAAAGTCGCCGGGCAATAATCAGAAAGTAGACAGTAATGATATCGAAGTAAAAGTAAAAATCACCTCTATTGCCGCTATAAAAGAAAGCAAAATATGGATCAACGGTGAAGAAAAGAAGGTGGTCAGCGGTGATAGTAAAGATATAACCGAGAAATTTACGCTTGATGAGGGGGTCTATGAGATCAAAGTACAAAGCTGGAATGAAAAAGGAAAGTCTGGAGACAGTAGTATAAAAGTGGGAGTGAAAAAAGACGTCCCTAATTGAGGTTTATAAAGTTGGCCGCTGCATAGGCCCCCAGTCTATAAAAATGTGCAAATGGGCCATTTTGTTGATGGGTAATCTGAGGATCTATCTGCTCTTCTGAGTCTAGCATCCCTTCTTTCTGATCCTGCGAGAGCGCTTCAAATAAATGCGAATTTTCATGGATGATTGTCTCCCATCGTTCTCTTATACTTTCTTGATCATTGCTATTTGCATGTCTAAATAAATTCTCGTTAAGAAATATTTTTTTGGATGCACGTGAAAAGACACCTTTCGAACTCATTTTTTCTGCGGAAACAATATATACTTCCTCAAACCCAATTGTGCGATAAAAATGACCCATATAGTCTTTATCGGGTATATCCATGTCGCCTAAACGACGAACTCCTTCGGGTAACTGTCCACCGACCATTTCCTGCGTTATTGACATGAGATAATCCTTGGATGTTTTGATACTAGTACTAATTATTTTACTATGCTCTATGATACTTGCCGCATCTTCGTCTACTTCTGTTTCTTCGGTGTTTAAGTTTAAATGCTTCTTCATAATTGTACCCGCATATTCATTGCCGGTTTCCTGTTGTACTTTCTGGAATCTTCTTAGAATGCTATCTTTTTTTCCATTTTGATTTGTTTTTTCAATTGCAGCAGCAACATAGAACAAACGATTATTATCATCAGACTCTGTAAGCCATGCTACATCTTCCGTGCTAAGCAATACATTTCTCATAATGAGGGTGGCAATGCGTCGTGCTTCACGGCTTACTTCTGAACTATAATTATCCAAATAATTTGGATTCGAATACATATCTTCTGGAAATATCTCGGGCATTTTAAACTCTGGATCTGCAAGTACCTTGAAAGCAAGTTGCTGAAGGGCCTCCCCTACATAGGCACACTGGATTTGAGATATATAATCAGCCTCATTTGCTATGCGGCTACGATCCTTTATAAGAGGTATTTGTGATGATAATACGGCTGAAATATGTTCGGAAGCTATAAATTGCTTTAAGGGTTCGGGTACTAATGCTAAGTAAGGGGGATTGGTACCTTCAATATATCCCATATGGAGTCCTCCACTACTCATAAAAGCTTTTAGCTGAGGGGTTCGGACAAATGTCATAGTATTGTTTTTATCATCAATATAATAACTGGTGAGTTTTTCAGCTTGAAGCTCGATTTCTTTCTTGTTTTCTTCCTTGTCCATAAAATATATAGGAACCGGTTTATCGGTAAGGAGGGGATGTGTCGCCAGACCGGCAGTCGTTACGTAGGTATTCTTGCCAATCATTGCTTCCAGTTCCGGCAATCGACCTTCTGTAGTTTTTACTAAACGTATATGAGTCCCCGTTTGCCCGTTTTCCATTTCTTTTGCTTTTACTTCACTAAGTATCATACCTATTACATTGCTACCTTCAAGGACTGGTTTATAACGCATAATAGTGCGCTTGTATCCGTGTGATGTCTGTACAATGGTATCTACTTCAAGAGAATCGCCTTCATGACTGAGCTGTTTATATACTTTATTGAAGCCGCTACCAAAAAATCCAAGACCTTCTTTGCTATCTTTATCACTCAAACCGGGTACCCAAAACACCGGCAAATCTTGTATGCCAGTTCCATTATCAGAAATTTCCTCTACATATTCCCGTCCGTTATTTCTAAAATAATAGTCTACCGTGATCGCACTTTCTTCAGTATAATTTTTTCGACAGGCATATAAAGCATTTTGTATCAACTCTCTTTTTTCGACCCCTGCTCCTACAGCCTGTCCATGAATGGCTTTTTTCAGTTCTTCTTTATAATACGTCAGATTTACGGTAGACATGATAGCTTCTACTCCGCCTGCATCAATAATCCTTTTGTTCATTTCTTCAATGGTTTGTAATCCTTCAAGTTTGCGAAGATAAGCTATAAGCTCAAGAGGAGTGTTGGCAGGAAGGATCGGCGTGTAACTGGATATATCTTCAGAGTCATCTCGGCTGGGTAGAAAATCTGCTTTTTCCTTGAGAAATAATATCCACGTACGCAGAGGATCAAGTTCGTCTAGTTTCTCCGGATGAACTATAGCCTCGCGTATGGCATGTATATTAAATTTAGTTTTATAAAACTGCAAAAGGGCCTGTTCATAAGTTGCGACAGATTGAATACGCTGTAGCTGCTGAAATACATGTTCAAGATCCGAAGGTGATCCATGTTTTTTAAAAGAATGTACTATCTCAATGATCATACATTTTTTTTCAAACGTATCTTCCTGCTGTACTAATGCCTCAAGTTGCACCATTTGTTCTTTTGGCAAATGCAACAAGGAAAATGGTTCATCATTACATGCAAGTATCCACAATTTTTCTTGGGTTACCTCTTCGGGAGTTAAATCGGACACATATAACAACAAATCTGTGAGTCGATCTGCAGCTATTGAGGCTTTTATTCGATCAGGATCTTCTTGTAATTCATCATATATTCTATTAAAGGTATTGATAAAGGATGATGATTGTAATAACGTGGCAAAATTTTCTAGTCGCCTTTGTCTGTCTGATGGGCTTACCACACTCAGTAGGCCTCGCAGTTTTTTCATAGTACCATCGTCTTCATATAAATCCATTTTTGAATAGATAGGTAATGTTTTAAAAATTGTTTGTAGTTGACCTATTATTTCTTCTGTATTCTCTTGCATATTAAATTCGGGAAGTTTTTGCACCCCTTGATCTAAAATTTTATATGGAGTGACGGTATAGTCTTTAATGAGCATGAGCTCTCCCGTTTCCTCATTTATTTGCGAGGAAAAACAATACGAATCACTAATATTTTCGGACATAATCTCTTTTGCAGCTATGTGATTGTCTTCTACCGCAAGTTTATAGAGTCTTGCCGTAGGCTCTAAATATGTATATTCTTCCTCTTCTTCTTCTTCATTCAGTTCGACAGCAATATTCTCTTTTACGGCAAGAAAATACATGTCGCCATTGTACTGAAAGAAGCGCTGACCTTGAACTCCCTCTGTGGTATTTTCGATAGTTCCGGGTTGGGTACTTTGTATATTGCCCGTATCAAGATCTATGAATTCTACCTTATCATGATAGGCTAACGCCAATGTGTTACCCTTAAATTTATATGGGGAGGTGGGAGTAGTATCAAATGATGTAGGTTCAGCCTCATATAATAAGGTATCTTTCTCTCTGCTTTCAAATATCTTAACTTGTTGTATAAGTCCACTCCAATCAAATATAGGACATGTATAAAGGATGTTGCCCTGGGAAGTTAGGGAGTCCGTTTGAGCTAAATGCTGTAATGAATTATTTTTATAGTACGAGTTTACGATATAATCATTATCGAAGTGCACAACTTCACCTCCATGTTTAATCCAAAATCCCTCAGAGTCCGGATATATATCAGAATTTGTATGAGTGGTATACTTTATAGGAAGATTTTTGATATCTATGAGCTCACCTGTATTCTTATCTAGTATATAGAGGCTTCCATCAGACTTAAGACAGTGAATGTGCTGGCCTTGCAGCCATACGGTATTGGGTCTTACATCATTTAATTTTTGTTCTTCCCAAGGCTCAAATTCAGAAACTGTCCGAAATGCTCTCTCCGTATTTTTTTCGTTTTTTGAGCTTTGTATATATACATGACGGGGGTCTCCAATCTCATAGCTTGTTTGTACATATTTGTTTATTATTGCTTGCACAGCCTCCTGTAAAATAGCTTTTTTGGTGGGATCCTGTTCCTGCTGTAGAGCATTCCACATGTTCTCATCAATCATAGCGACTCGAGAGTCATCATCTATAACAACAGGTAAAACTCGTTCATGTTGAGCCTGCAAAAAGCGAAGTCCTTGCCCTGATTGTATTTCATTATTCAAGTCTTGCGCTTGCATACCATGGGTTACGGGACCAGTAAAAATTTTCCATTGATCCGGGCTATATATACCATCGTCCTGAGTTAGCTGAAGGTAACCTATTTCAGCCAATATATGAGGAAGTTTATCATAGCCCGCTAGGATATAAGGATCAACAAATATATCAGCATCCATCACTTTACTATATTGTTTATAGTTGGGAAGTAATCGTTTACCTGATTTTATAAGGTTAGTTATCACAGGTTTTGCTTTTTCTCGAATATGTTTCTTAATTGTATGGATAGTCCGCGATGTCTCATTTTCTTGATCTCGAATTTCTTGTCCGTTCAGAGTATCGAGTGCCAAAATAAGGCTATTCATGAGTTCAATTTTGTCGCCTATATCTATAGTCTCACTGCTCAATACTTTATCAAGGAGGGTCTGTATTCCCAATACAAACTGACTATTCATTTCAAAACCTTCGCGACCCTCAGATACTTGTAACGACCGACCCAACTCCAAACATAGGGTATGACGAGTATCATTAAGGCGATTCTCGGGTATATCAAGTGTATATACAGCTTCACGATTACGGGTAAATACAATCTGTGGCTTTTCTTCCTTCGTGAGCAATACTTCTCCATTTTTTTGTACGTGTTCTTCTATTTCGCTATCCGATAAGACTTTATATTCATTGCTACCAAGTCCCGGGAGAAACATACGGAATAGGTTTTTTTTATTCATTCCTCGCCCTGTATCCAGGATTCGTATATGATGAGCATCTATATCTATATGTATGTCTCCAGCTGGTTCTATTTGTCCATTTCGTCCAATTGCTCGTATATCGTGTTGTTCATTTATAATCATTCCATTCACAAATATGCGTGCATCAGGAACAAATTTAAATCGTTGTTTTATCTTGTCTATGAGCTCTGTCTGAAGTTCATTATCGAAATCAATGCCAGTTACTTCAATACTCGTCCCGTGATCGATTTCTTCAAAATGTTGCTTATCTTCAGGAGAAGGATTACTAAATTTTAGATATATTTGATCCCGATATCCTTTTCGTGCTTCCTGCCTCAAGACATCCCCCTGTGCTTGCTTAGTGAATACTTTTAGGCGAGCTTCTGGTGTTTGCAATAAATTGAACATTTGTTTTACTCCCCATCCAAACTGTCCAATTTGTTCGCGGCTACTCAACGCATCTACCGAATTGGCAATTGCCTCCTGAGGACCTTGCAAGAGGGCATTTGCATTTTGTCGCTCTAGCACGATAGATGATCGCTCGGGTATATATCCTTTATTTCCATATATATCACGCAAGGCGCTAGTATAGGTCGTGCCAGCGACAACATCATCTATATGAGCATGAGTATCAGTGCTATCTTGCACCGCATCCAGTTTTTTACCATAAGCAATGACTGCTTCCCATGGTACCCAGTTTAGTAAATCAGGATTGTCTTCAAGAAGTTTTTTGGGGTAAGGAAACATTTTATGCAGATTTGCAGCTACTTTTCGTGCCGTTGCTTTAGTATTGCTATCTGTAGAGATTAAGGCTTCTCTAAAATCCTTATATGTCTGAAATCCGTTTTCACTCAGGGTGCTCCCAAGTGTCTGATTTGTATCAATAGTATCCGGAATGAGAACGCCTGGTGTCTCGTGGAAAAAAGTAAGAGGAGTATTCCAATGGGTATCAAGTAACGCATTTCGGCTGGTAGTATAGTCGGTGGGAGTAGGTCGTAGTTCCGATCCTCTATTTTTTACAGCGTCAACTTCATACATATCCTTACATTATGCCAGAAGAAGTGAGGAGTTTCTAGGAATCATTATTTCGTGGGAGGCTCTTTAAAGAGAAAATCAACCACTATTTTTGCCAAGCCTAATACTTCGACAAAGCTACCTGTTATGATGATTCGTACCAGCCATTCGTCCTGAAACTGCAGCCATTTTTTTCCTACGGCAACTAAAAACACAGCGTTGAATACGACAATCGCAATCACCAAGATGAGCAGATATCGGGACCACTGTTTGCGAAAGGCCAGAAACTCAGATTTTTCACGAAGTCGAAGCTCTTCAAGTTGAACTTGAAGGTTTTTTTCCACTTGTTGACCGTCATCGATGACGGTTTCTTCGATGTAGGGAGGCGATGTATCTTGTGTGTTATTGGTCATATTAGTCTTTTATAAATCCTGGATCCCCGATCGTGGTCGGGGATGACAATATTTTGTCATTCCGGGCTTGTCCCGGAATCCAGGGATCAAGTTTTATTTAAATTCTGTATGTCCGATCGTGGTCGGGCGGGACAGCTCCTAAAACAATTTCTCCTCCATATTATACTTTTTCCAAAGTTCTGGGTGCTCTTGTTTAAAAAGTTTGAGTCGGATGCGCATAGACTCAGGGCTTACGGCAAACATTTTTGCAAAAGTCTTTATTGTCTGTTCTCCATCCATAAGGAGTATCGTGTACTCGAGCTTTTTTGCTATTTCTCGGTCGGGCATGAGCAGGTATCCGGCAAAATAGTTGGCTTCTGCTTCTACTTCATCGCGTGATTCCACCAGATCCTGGCGGAAAAACACATTGCGTAGTAGTCCATTTAAGGTATGATGCAGCACAACATGCCCCATTTCATGGGCCATAGTAAAGCGCTTGCGGGTGATAGGGTGATTGTCTGTGTTTAAGTAGATTGTTTTGGTATTGGTGTCGTAGTAGCCTAATACATCATCAAGGTTTGGCATCTCTCGGGCTTTAGGCTCCTGTTTTTTGACGATCTCTTGGAGTTGTTCGCTGTGGCATGTTTCCCATTTGATTCCGATGAGATCGGCAAGTTGAAAGATATGTACGGGGGTGGTAAGTGCGTATTTCTCGATCAGTTCCTCGGCTTGTTGTTTTACATATTCGCGATTCACTTTCATAGTACTATTATACCGCACTTTCTTTAGGTGATTTAGGATACGGGCTTGAAAAATAGTGTTGTAAAGAGTTGTCATCACCA
>CAZMJG010000051.1:3318-8519 GCA_964566675.1 uncultured Gammaproteobacteria bacterium | reverse complement strand
ATGATCTACTATCACGACCTGAGTCCCATATTGTTGACTTGTCATAAATGAAACCAGCACTCCATCCCCCACCCTCAAATTTTGATTTTTCTTTTGTCTATCGTCATACAATGATACGGGGAAAATTTTTCCTTTTTGAGGCCCAGATTCAATTTTTACTGAAATATCCTTATCCTGCACCTGAACTATAGTAGCTTCAAAATGATCCATTTGAGCCAAGACACTCATGGGAGATAGTAGTAGTGGGCCAGCTAGTAAAAATAAGACAAAAATATATTTCATAGCAACACATTCTAAAAACAGTTATTATGCATCAACTCCAATAACCTGAGAGATATGATCAAATCCATCTCGTTTCATAAGTTTTACCAGACCACGATTTATTTGTGTCATAACCTGAGGCCCTTCAAAAATCATACCGGTAATCATTTGTACCAATGTCGCTCCCAAACGAATCTTTTTATATGCATCCTCCGCAGTAAATACCCCTCCACATCCGATGATAATGAGTCTATGAGAATAATGCTTAAAAGCAAAACGTATCAATCTATTTGATTCTTTTTCAGTAGGTTTGCCGCTGAAATTACCTTTACCAGCAATCTGCACTTCATCTTTTATGAAAGATTTATCCTTCCTGTTTTTTTGTAGATTCCCGAAAATAACTCCTTTTATAAAGGAAAATTTTACCAATACATCAAGTATCTTTTTAACCTCTGCTTCTGAATAATCTATGGGCATTTTTACAAATATCGGTTTATGGATTTTTATTTTTAGTAATGCCTCAAGTAAAATTTTAAGTTGTTTAGGATCATAAAATGAAAAATCTACTTTTAAGTTTGGACAACTAATATTTAATTCATAGTAAGCATTTTTCACTGACGATTTTTCCAATTTTTTAAAAGCAGTTACGATATCCTCTACTGCCGTTTCGTACGTTTTAATTTTTTCAGTATTAGTTACACCGATACTAATACCCACCGGAAATTCAAAGGCTTTACCAGCAAGTTTTTTAATAATTCTTTTAATACCCGGATTGCGAAAACCTTTATTCACGAGCAATGATTTTGACCGAGGTAATCTTCCAAGACGAGGTTTGGAATTTCCTTCACACTCCATATTGGTAATCGTCCCAACCGTCTGAAATCCAAATCCAACAGTGGGTAATATACGTGTAAATGAAGCTTTATAATCATAGCCTGCAGCAAGGCCTAATGGATTTTTAAATGTAATATTTTCAATTTCTTGATATAAGTGTTTATTTTCATATTTAAATATCCAGGCACTTACTTTGCGTGCCGGATAAATATTTCCAAAAAGCTCTCCAAAAAACATAGCGCAGTCATGAACAAATTCAGCATCCAGGACAAAAAAAAGCGGCTTAGCAAACATCTTATATGTAATTTCTATTTTCTTTAATTGAAAATCTGAGTAATCGCTAGTAAAAATGGCCCGTGCCAACACATACAAAACCAAACTAATCAGGGCTGAGGCCATACAGTAAAGACAGATTGCACCAATAATCCCAAGTTGCAGATAAACGAGATATACAGAAACTAAAATACCCACAGCAGTGGAAAAAAACAGAAAGCGTCGAAATAACCGTTTGCCGGAAGTAAAAGCTGCTATAGCCAAAACAAACATCACAGCGTAATGAAGTGCTCCGAGTAGAGCCAGTGGTATACCAAAAAGCACGGCGTACGTACTATCTAGTACGCGGCCACAATCAACAAAGATACTAGTAGAACAGGGTGGAATACTTTGTGAGTAGTGTTCCCAGGTAAGATATCCCGCATCGAGTATTCCGAGTACAACAAGTAAAAGAAAAACAACACGTGTCATTTTCATCATCCCATTGTACCATTCTTTTTGCGAGAAAGGATTTCTTGAGCTACCCGCTCACCAGCTTCAACAGCAAAATTTGTCCCTCGATCCCATGGATATACTTGCTGCATATTGGCAAGAAATACGCCATCCATAGGAGTCGTAAACGGAAGCACCTTTTCTGAATAATTTACAGGTACGATTGGCTGAGCAAAGGGAACTTTAAAAAGAGAAATACTTTTGATAGTATCTTTGTAGTCTTTTTTTAATTTTTTAAGATAAGGATCATATTCTTTTAACAGATCTTCAGGTTGCAAAGAAAAATAAGGATGTCCATGTGGAAGATACTTACCCACATACAATATATGATTATTGTTGTAGTACTTTTTATCAATAAAATGTGTATGTTCTACAACAGCCAAGAAAGGAAAATTTTTCTCACAAATATTGAGCCAGTACACATCATTTTTCAAAAAAGATTCAGAAAGTTCAAGTACCATATTTACAGCTCCAATTCCCTGAAATTCACGCAACTTCTTTTTATAATCTACCGGTAGCTCGGGAGCAATAGAATTAAACTGCAAATTAGGCAATGTAACAAGTACCCGATCAAAAGAATAAATTTTTTTCTTTTCTTCACCATCTGTTTCCAACTCAAGAGTGTTGTTTTTAGATATTTTTTTCACTGTAGTATTGTAGGAGATCTTTCCTTTGTTATTTATTATAGTATGAGCCACAACATCTGCTAACTTTTGAAACCCTCCGTCAGGATAACCCAATTGAGTTGTTCTTGCCTTAATACGAGCCCAAAACCATGCGAGTGAAATCTCTTTATAATATTCTCCAAATTTACCTACTAGAAGCGGCTCCCAAAGCAACGAATATGAATGAGATCCCAACATTTTCAAAAGCCATTCATGACTTGTTTCTGATTCCAAAATATGCCAATCTGCGATATAGCGCAGATAACCAAGTACCGCAGCCATACGGGAACGCTCAATATACGATAATTTAGAAAATTGCAGTAGTTTAACCGGTGAATCTAACTGAAGTATATCGCCATCTATAAGCGATGACGTATTGGGCCGCATAAATTTGAAAGGACATCCTACTTCCTCAGCCAAATTTCTAATTGCATTATCAGAAGTAAAAATATGATGATAGTGTTTCTCAAGGGACCATTCCCATTCAGGCTTTTTAAACCCTATAGCCAAACCTCCAGGTATAGATTCTTTTTCAAACAGATGCACTGTATGTCCGGCTTGCTGCAATTTGATTGCTGCGCTCAAGCCCGTAAACCCTGCTCCAATAATTCCTATTTTCATGCTTCTATCTTACCATGAAGATACGTGTTTTTAATTGTCAAATATAAAATTAAGATTTACAATGCATGCATATGAATAAACAAACTAAATTAAATGCATTAAAAAAACAAATTGATTCATGTCCGCTCTGTCAGAAAGATTCCATAGGCATAGCAGTCTTTGGTGAAGGGAATCCTGACGCAAAAATAATGTTCGTCGGCGAAGCACCCGGAAAAAATGAAGCGAAAACAGGACGTCCCTTTATTGGGAGATCCGGAAAACTGCTGCGAGAATCCATACGAGATATTGGACTAAACGAAAACGATATATATATAACAAGCCCTGTCAAATACTTACCCGAAAGAGGCACACCATCTCGTCAACAAATACATCATGCTAAAACTCATTTTGATAAACAAGTAGAAATAATACACCCTGAAATTATTGTATTGCTTGGTAAAACAGCAATATTTGCAGTTCTTGAAGAAGATATTCCAGTCCTTACTCGCCATGGGGAAATAATACAAAGAAATAATCAATCATACCTAATCACGATCCATCCTTCGGCAGCACTACGTTTTCCTAAATATAAAGCTATTATTGAAAATGATTTTAAAAAAATAGCTCAAATATGATTGGTATACAAAAACCGAATATCAATATAAAACACAATAGCTACTCCTTAACACAACGCTCTTGAATCTATTTTTGTTGTTACCTCTTGACAGTGTTACAAAATATTTCTAATATAAATCTATGGCATTAAAAAAACAACAAAAAGACTGGATTCATAAACATGGTGGAGCAATGGGATTCATTGCGGCAATCATTGTTATAATCTGGGCACTGACTGCTATCGCACAGGCACGAATGTAATCTGTTATACATTTTTGTCTTACCTGTAAGCGGTTTGTTTCTTACATATTTTTATAATCTACTTTTATAAAGTAGGTTTTCTATGAAACAAACCTCTATACCTCCTCAACATCAAACAAAACAGCCTGGTAAAGAATATCAAATGTCTCCCCCACCTCAGTTTGAAAATGAATGTTTCTGTAAACGGCTCACAAACAAAATCGCTTTTATCACTGGCGGAGATAGCGGTATCGGGAGAGCTATTGCTGTAAGATTTTCACAAGAAGGCGCTGATATCGCTATAAATTTTTTGCCTTCGGAGCAAAAAGATGCAGAAAAGACTAAAAAAATAGTAGAAAAGCATGGACAAGCTTGCCTTCTAATTCCGGGTAATATTCGTGACGAATCCTTTTGTATCAAAGCTATTGATCAGGTTATACATACTTATGGCAAGCTCAATATACTAATCAATAATGCAGCTGAGCAGCATCCACATGAAAATCCTCTTCATATGATTTCTTCTGAAGTACGACAAACCTTTGAAACAAATATTTTTCCAATGTTTTATTTTACTATTGCAGCTCTTCCTTATTTTTCTAAGGGAGACTGTATTATCAATACAACATCAGTAACAGCATATCTTGGCAGTGAACACCTCATCGATTATTCTTCTACAAAGGGCGCTATTGTAAGCTTTACACGTTCTTTAGCTCTCAATCTGGCTCCAAAAGGAATTCGAGTAAATGCAGTAGCTCCTGGACCTATCTGGACTCCTCTTATTCCTTCAACCTTTTCTGAAGAACATGTAAAGAAGTTTGGGCAAGATGTACCTTTGGGACGTCCGGGTCAGCCCGTAGAAGTAGCATCTTCATATGCTTTTTTGGCTTCAGATGACGCCAGCTATATTACGGGACAAATACTCCATCCAAATGGAGGGGTGATAATAAATGGATAATCTCTTACGTAATATTTACAAAGCATTTATATTTCTTACATAATCTACGAGTATTCTTTCTATTATCTGATTTCATTACTCCATTTGTTGCAAGTTACTTAATTTACGGAGAATGAAAATCATAATTTTGTTACTTACTATATGTATTTATTACAATATAGTCTTGCATTAAGGAAAGTAATGATATTATAAATTTATACACAAATATGATATATTCCATAATGGTGGTTGAAGATGATGAAGGTATACAAACGTATCTAAAAGAG
>CAZMJG010000051.1:0-3218 GCA_964566675.1 uncultured Gammaproteobacteria bacterium | reverse complement strand
ATATTCCATAATGGTGGTTGAAGATGATGAAGGTATACAAACGTATCTAAAAGAGCTATTACTTGATAATGGTTTTAATGTAATTACTGCTTCAGATGGAGTCACTGCATTAAAGATTATAAAAAAATCTGTACCAGATCTAGTATTGTTGGATTTAGGACTACCCGATATGAGTGGTGAAAGCGTGTGTAAACAAATTCATAAGGAACTGCCAGAGCTAAGAGTTATCATACTCACAGCTAAAGATACTCCTCACGATATTATTCAAGGACTAGATTTAGGTGCTGATGACTATATCACAAAACCATTTGTAGCTGATGTTCTTATTGCTCGTATACAAGCCCGTCTGCGTAGGAAACTTGGTGATAATTCTAAATTAAAAGTCGGCGATCTAGAGCTTGATACAAAAACGCTCGAAGTGCACAGAGGTGACAAAGAGATTCAACTTACCCCTCAGGAATTAAAATTACTTCAGTACATGATCCAAAATAAAGGGCGTATTCTTACTCGAGATATGATTTTAAACCGACTGTGGCTATCTTCAGTAGATATAGAAACGCGGATTGTAGATGTATATATTGGCTATCTTCGAAAGAAAATAGACAGAGGATTTGATCAAAAACTTATTCACTCCGTTCGAGGATTTGGATATATGATAAAGGAACCATCTTAGGATGGTTCCTTTATTACTTTCTATAAATAAGTAAGCATTTTTTCATCACATTCTATCTTTTTCATATGCTGATGAATTCGTTCCTTTAATTGTTCCTTAGTAGTTATTGGTGAAATTTTAGAAACTGAGTGTGTATCTATCATATCTGGTGATATTGCAGAAATATCATTAAAATCAGACTGATTGATATGAATCTTTTTTGTTGAGAGATCAATTGGATTTATCATAATATTAAAAATTTAATAATAGTCATAGCATACTCTTGCAAATAGTGGGTACATATAAATAATAGATAAATTTCAAGTAATAAATTTTTCTTGTCTTACTCTTTCCTTATTACACTTTCACTTCTTCTCCACACCATCGTTATAAGCTATTTTTATTACTATTTATCTTTTTATATATGGAATTACTATTATGGATTATCTTAGGACTGGTAGCGGGTTGGATCATTTCACTTTTCATGGGTACCTACACCATACAAGGGATGCTAACTGATGCGGTACTTGGGTCAATTGGAGCTATTGTGGGAGGTCTGATATTAAATATAATTGCACAACCACATATTTCCGGATTCAGTTTTTACGGTCTTTTAATTGCCGCAGTAGGAGCTGTAGTATTAATTTGGCTAGGAAAAATGATCAGTGTGGCTACGGAGTAATCAGATACTAAAAAAAGAACCAACAAGATATGCGACCGTCGCTGAAATACTACCGATGAGTATCACTTCCCCGACCGCTCTTCCAATAGATTGTTTGGTAATATACCACCTTAATATACCCAGTATAAAAAGTGCAATTGCGGTAGAAATTATTGCGAGCGAGAAAACATTTTCATGAGACTGGAATAATATAAATGGCAAGAGAGGGATCACTCCAAATACTTGAAACGCAATAAATGTAGCGATCGAGGTCAGATAGGGATTCTCCCCCATAGGATCAGGAATTTCAAGTTCATATCGCATCATAAAATCTGCCCAATAACTGGGATTTGTAGCATACAGTTCTGTCAATGTTTCTGCCTGTTCTATAGAAAAACCTTGTTTTTTGAGTATCATGATAGTCTCAGCCTTTTCCACATCTAAAGAATTTGCAATCTCTGCCAGTTCTCGATTTCTTTCTTTTTGAAATCTATCTTGTTCAGAACGAAGCGATAATAAATTGCCCAGTCCCATAGAGGACGCATCTGCAAACAAATTGGCCAGCCCAAAGAGAAGTACCGTCATATATCCCATATTGGCAATATTACCGGATGCCTGAGCCCCTGCAAAGCCAGCTACTACAGCGAATGTGGTAACGATACCATCTACTCCTCCGTATACAATTTCCTGCAAATATGTAGACATCGGAGTAATTTGATGATCTTGCGTAAGATGCTGTTTAAGTTTACGTGGTGTATAAGTAAGATAACTCATATCGTATTGTATCAAATACCTTATTGAAGTTCATATGATGCAAAAAAACCCCTCCGCAGACCTAAGTCATTTTGGAGGGGAGAGGCAAGCAGACACATTCAATAATTAATATTTGCTAATAAGATTGTTACATCGTCCATGTAGCATATTTTTCACGTAGCTGTTTTTCTGTTATTTCAATAGGCTTAAGTCCTGCTATTTGTTCAAACCCAAGATCTAGTAGCTGTGCACTCCACATATCACGTTCTAAAATACCCGGAGCACCTAGTAGTATCACGCCGACATTATATCCTTCACGTTGGGCCGCTACCATAGTAGTTACACCCGCGTCATCGGTATTACCTATCTTTACGCCATATGCATTGGGATAGGTATCAATAAGGCCATTCCAATTCTTTAAATCAAACTGTTTATGATTATCATTAGCAGGTAGAAAGGCTTCATCCCGCCCTACAATTGTCTTAATCAGAGGATAATTGTTGAGGGCATAATGTGAAAGAATAGCCAAATCTGCAGTAGTACTATAATTATGAATATCATCAAAACCTTGAGGATTAGCAAAACTAGTATGTTTCATTCCTAGAAATTGTGCTTTTTCATTCATTGCTTTAATAAAAACAGCCTCACCATATTTTTTATCGATTCCCTCTCGGATCACTGCGGCAGCATCATTTGCCGAAGTAAGTAATATTGCTTGCAGTAGCTCTTCCAGTGCCATTTGTTCACCAGGCACCACTCCAATTTTTGTAGGTATCACTTTAGCAGCAGAAGAAGAAACAGTATACAGTTCATCAGGAGATGCTAAATCAAGTGCAATTACGGCAGTCATTACTTTGGTAATTGAGGCTATCGGAAGCTCTTTATCACTGGATTTTTCCGCCAGTACTTTGCCTGTTTCCAGATCAAAAACGATATAGGAAGAGGCCATGTCATACTCTCCTCCCGCATAGGCCGGAGGAATAAGCTGAGAAGAACGAGATAAAGTAAAATCATTCATTTTTTGTTCCAATTTTGGCTTAATCGAATCAAAAACCTTAATATTATTCGGTATCGGGGATGCAAAAAAACTTGGAGTAACACCCATTATAGAAAATATTTTAAAAACTACGACAGCAATCATACCAGCAATAA
>CAZMJG010000050.1:5196-8819 GCA_964566675.1 uncultured Gammaproteobacteria bacterium | reverse complement strand
AAAGGCATTATAAATAAGGCCGGTATAACGAGCTGCAGCAGGAGTATTGGTAAGCGTTTGCCATGAATTTCCCGATATACTGTAACGATAAAAAGTTAACGTGCCTTGACCTCGGAGGACGTATATATAATCTCCTTTTTTAGATATATTCCCATATTCGTTAAAACCAGCCGGTGCGGCTGTCATAGTACTCCACGCATTCGTAGACACATTATATCGATACATTGCCGTATCGCCGTTTCCACGTGGTGTATATATGTAACTTGTTCCTGTACTATTATCAAAAACTAAGTCAGCTCCTGTGCCGATAGTATTTGCTGGGGATGCCAGTACGGACCAGGAATTTGTAGCTACTGTATACTTCCAAAAATCGGTAGTACTTGCTCCACGCAATACATATAAATTAGTTCCATCTGTTTCTATCGAGCCTCCATTATTTATAAGATCTGGTGCATTGGCAAGAGTAGACCATGTATTGGTACTAATTGAATACTTTGCAAACGTTTTACGAGCGCCTCCATAAATAACATAAATTTCATTGTTCAGATAGATCATATCTGCTCCCGAGTATGGTGTATATGGGCTTTTGGCAAGCTCCTTATATTTATCTTCCTGAGGAATATATTTACTAAGCCGATTATCTCGATCGGTCATGAGGTACACATTGGTACCGTCGGTTGCTATTGCACTTCCCACTGATAAGGTGATACTTGGAGTTTTCCATACTCTAGCATTCCATGTACCCGCCGGCTGCACTTTCACCTCACCTTCTTTACTATCTACCTCCGTATTTACAAAATTGCCTTTCTGAAAGTCTATACGAGAGGTATAGCTTCGTGTTGTAGCTGCAAAAACATTGAGTGAAGGTAAGCCATAGAATAATGCATACACGATGACGCCACAAATAGCTCCCGCTATTTTGTAATAAAGGTCATGTTGGAATATGTTGTTAAACTCAAATCTCATACAATTTCATCTTATTCTTCACATTTCATTAATGTTAAAAATATGTAAGAAAATTAACTATATATATACTCAATACTATTTGTAAGAACATGTCAAGGACTTTATTTAATGGACGTTGCTTTTGAAAATTTGCATAATTAAAAGAGACAAGTTAGTATTAGACTACTGGAATAGATCAAAATCTGATACTATAATTTGTACTAAACTCGGGTTTAGGAATGATTTTTCAATTATTTAAAGTCCATTTTTTTAGAACCAATGAGTGTTTTCTACAATTTAAAATACGTATTTAAGGCTCTATGAAGTATCAAAACGGCAATAAAACTTATCGACATGCTTGTCTTGGAGGCACCTTTGACAATCTCCATGCAGGACACAAGTCACTTATAACTCATGCATTTCATAAAGCAGATTTTGTATCTGTTGGCGTGTGTATACAGAGCCTCAAAATGGATAAGCAATTTATCCATTCTATCCAAGATTTTGATACTCGTAAAGCCAAAGTCCTACAATTTATTGAGCAACACAACTGGCAAGGTCGGGCATCCGTTTTTCCAATACATGATATCTATGGACCAACCATAACCGATCAAACGATCGATATACTCATCGTCACGCAAGAGACACGCCCCAATGCGCAAAAGATAAATACTATTCGCAAAAAATATGGCATGCCAACTTGTCAAATCATTCTCGTCCCCTATGTAAAAGATAAACACCAAATGATCATTAGTTCTACCCGTATTCGTGCTGGTGAAACTGATAGTGAAGGAAATAGATATGTGGACATTTTTTCGGGAAAGAACAAATACTATTTGCCCGGCACTTTACGAGAGTCGCTGCGAGAACCGTTGGGTGTCGTGGTAGCAGGTCATGACAATGAAATTGAGAATACAGGAAAAAAGACAGCATCCTTTATAGCAGCGCTTGCTCCACCTCTCCTCATTTCTGTTGGAGATATTGCAACTGAATCACTACAAAATGCTGGCTGCGCGCCACATATCTCAGTTATTGATTTTAAAACCCGTCGGACACACCTGGTTGAACCTCATGAAATACCAAAAAATGGATATGTCGTAAATCCGGCAGGTAGCTTATGCCAATCGGCAATAAAAAAACTTTATAAAGTAATAAAAAAAGGACTAATAGATACCACGCCTGCTCAAATTATTGTAAAAGGAGAAGAAGATCTGCTCACTTTGCCTGCTATACTCCTGGCGCCTCTGGGCTCTGCAGTAGTCTATGGGCAGTACGATGTAGGGATGATTGTGGTGATAGTGGATGAGGCGGTGAAGAAAACAGTAGTCGATATTGTGAAAAAGTTTGAAAGTTTTTAATATGTGAATATGAAATTTTGAGCTTGTATGAGAGCTCTGTTAGCTATATGGGCAATTATTCCATTAAGACACATATACCTTCATCGTCATCCCGAACTTGTTCTTCGACAGGCTCAGAATGGTGAGCTTGCCGAATCCATGTTGACGTTTACCCCAGCAACTTTTACTGATTTGCTCAAAAAAATACCAGGTATAGGAAAACTTTTTTAAAGTAGAATTTAGCATAGTCCAAGCTTCGGATTTTGCAGCTTATGTTTGTTGATGTCTTTTTGAGGTGGCATCGAAATTCACAAATGCATTACAACAGGTTCTGCGTTTATTTAAAACCTACCTTTATAATTTCGTATAGAAATATTAAAAAGAAGTATTATTATAATGAAATTGCATGCCAAAATTTAGATGGGACAACGCTACATTTCGGAGAAACACTTCAATACTTGCTATTATCGCTTTACTTGGTTTAGTGACACTGACCTCGGCGCTGTATTATGGAGATTTTTTTCAAAACAACCGGCTCACCTACAACTCAAAAGCAGCAACTATAGTATCGGGACAATGTAATATAAATCCCACTGACAAATGTACTGGTGGGTTGTTCAGCCGTGAAGTTTGCCAATTTATAAAAGATGGCTCGGGAAATACCGCTTGGACTCCCTTTACCCTTTCGGGAAGTCCCAATATCCGCCCCGACTCCTACGGCAATTCCGGAGGTGAAGCCAGTATCATAAAACTTGATTCAACCAATGGACAACCCTTCACAGGAGGTGTTTACTATACATTTAACACTGTGCCCGGTAAAACATATTGCGCCAGCTGGCGCTGGGGACCCAACACCCATGATCCCGCCAAACCAGACCCATTCGGCAAAACCATTGGCCTTGATCCAACAGGCAATACAAACCCGCAAAGCAATACCATAATGTGGGGCAATACCGAATGGCGCACCGCCCGTCATCTTGACTATGATTTAAAAGCTGACCCCAATGATGTGAATGTAGACAATAAGATTGTGGCAACTGGCAATAAAATGACTATTTTTTTGAAAGCCGACTACAATGCCAAGGAGTCAAGTCATCTCCAAATAGACATGGTAAATGTCTATGATGAAGGCACAACCGCAGTCCCCCCCACTCCGACCCCCACCTACAATCCCATAGGTCAGGTAAATTGTCCAACAACTTCCAGCAATACCTACGCCGCAGGTACTATCACATCCGCAGAAGCAGCAAGTGACAGAGCTCCAGCAGATTTTCATCCCGATAAAAACTGGTCGCTACGCGGATATGAGATGCTGCCCGACCAAAATATACTTAGAAACCT
>CAZMJG010000050.1:3243-5096 GCA_964566675.1 uncultured Gammaproteobacteria bacterium | reverse complement strand
ATGGATCCACGCTCTATTGCCTGGTGGCAAGGAGTCAGCACATTACCCGAGGTACCCTCTCCCCCTCCTCAGTGTCCGGTACCTTCCAATACAGCGGGTTTACAAGGAGTAAGAAACGGTAATAATATAAATCTTGCCTGGAACCCAAATTCAACCGCAACCAAATATACATTGTGGGTGGATGTAAAAAATAAAATCGATGGTACACCTGACCCATGGAATGGCACCTGTACATCGGCAGCGGGCGACTTTTGTGTAGATTTAACTGGTACCAATAATACAACATACAGTTTTGCCGCAAACCCAAACCAAGCGTATGAATGGTCTCTCATCGCTTTTAATTCTTGCGGTCAACTCACACCTGTACAAACTGGCGGATATATAGCCGCCGTAGTAAACCCACCCACCGCAACGCCTACTTCTTCATTACCACCTGGCTGTCTCCCGGTAGATGCACCAGCAGGTCGAGACCTTGTGTGGTCATGTATCGTGGGCCTTGCAAGTACAGCTGACCTTACCTGGCAACCCATTGCCAACGCTACTTCCTATATTGTACAAGTCGATAATCTCAGCGATCCCTGGGACGGTAGTTGTACATCTCCCGCAGGCGATGTATGTGCCGATATAGCAGATACCAAATATTCTTTTGATTTGAAACCTGGGCATACATACGCATGGAGTGTACAACCCAGAAGCGACTGCACTTTAGGAGCTAAAACCGCAGGCGCTACATTCCGATGCTCTGCACCCACACCAATTAATTCGCCGACCCTTATCCCCACCGGCAACGCGCCCACGGCAGTCCCGACATCAATGAATCCTCCAACCAATACGCCAACTCCTACACTCACTCCCACCGCCACGCCAACACCTGCATTGCGCTTCGCGGATTGTAACGCGTGTGGATATTGTTCAACCCAAACAAAACAACCTGGAAATTATAAAGAATGTATGAAATGTCTCTATCCCAATATGACCGAGCAAGAAACTCTCGCCGTAGATCCTGTCAAAAATCAGCCTGTACCTCCGGCCACTGGTAAATATTATTCTCAACTGGGCTGCATCGATGTGGGAGCTGGTGGCTTCAAAGATCCAAGCGCAGCAGGAAGTGTGGTAAATATAATATTGAATAGACTTCTCTTCCCGATTACAGGTGTTCTCGCCTTATTGGCGCTCATCTATGGAGCATTCCTCCTTATTACCGGACAAGATAACCCAGAACAGATAGCTCGAGGTAAAAGCTGGATTTATGGTGGTATCATCGGCGTAATATTCACCTTTAGTGCTATCCTTATCATTCGCCTTATTGCCAGTGATGTCCTCAAAATTCCCGGGTTTGATTTCTAATATAGTTTCTTTTACCCATTAAAAAAGGCATCCCGAAAGATGCCTCTTTTAAAGTCGAACACAAAATATTATTGCATATCTTGCATATCGTCTTCCATTGGTTGTCCATAATCAGACTGTTGACCATAGTCTTGTCTGTCACCATAATTCTGATTACGATTGTCGCGATTACCAAATCGGCGACCTCCACCGCCTCCACCACCGTGGCGACGATCTCCACCACCAAATCCTCCACGGCCACCGCCTCCTCCGCCGAAGCGTGGACGACGTTCACCTGGGGGGCGAGCTTCATTTACGATCATTTTACGACCACTAAAGTCCTGCTCATGAAACATTTCTACTGCTTTTTGAGCATCTTCTTCAGTTGCCATTTCAACGAAACCAAATCCCTTGGATCGACCGCTATCTGCAAAGCGAATTACTTGTGCTGATACGACTGTTCCAGCTTGTGAAAATTGGTCTCGAAGCTGATCATCGGTTACTTCATAAAGAAGATTACCTACGTA
>CAZMJG010000050.1:0-3233 GCA_964566675.1 uncultured Gammaproteobacteria bacterium | reverse complement strand
ATCACCCCCTCTCGAGAGAGAATCTCGTAACTGAGATTTACTGTATAAAGAAGACAAAACGAAGCCTGATTGGAATACTTCCTGAAAAGAAAAATAAAATGCTTTCACAAAAAAACTGTCAGTCTTTGCCCTTAAGCTAAAAACATGAAAAAATAACAATATAATTGTAACAGGAAATACACGAATTGCAAATGCTAATGATTAATAAAAAGAAAGGGCCTATCGTAAGATAGGCCCTACATATTTTTTAATTTTAACGATTTAATATAGCGATTGAGGTGTTGCCACTATGGGATCTGGCGTTGTAGCAAGACATTCATCTCCTACAAGCACTGTATAACCAGGACATTGGATAATTTTGTGATGTTTTGGTGAATTATCTCCATCACATCCAGTCATCAATCCTACAGATGCTGCTAATACAACAGGTACTATATATTTTCTAGCTATAGGTGCAAAAGGTGCAAATTCCATATAAATAATGAAATTTCTAATAGTTTTATTATACTATAGGATATATCTAATGTCAAGATGCTTATTATTTCATATTGCTATGACAGTCTTTTTATATATTCTCTAGAACATTAGTGAAATCTTTTTCATATATTAATTGTAAATAGTATTGCATGTATATTTTTTTTATAGTTAAATTAATGTAAGGAATATATTTATTACTATATGTATAGAAAATGGCAAAAAGGTGAAATTACGACGTTTGTTGTTTTGGGAGTACTTACTCTCATTGGTGTAGCGACCTTTCTAAACACTTCTCTCAATCAAAAAAGTAAACCTATCGGCACTCGAGCACAAACTCCTAGCTGCCCATATAATTCCAACCAAACCGTTCCTCTAGGCTCTACAGAACAGAACCAGGCCAATATGGAGAATCGCTGGCCGATTAGTAGCAACAGACACGAGTATGATTTTTATTCATATTTTGTACCAGCGACAATCCCTGAAGCTCAACGTGATGGCAAGCCGGTACTTACTCAAAGTTTGTACCTCAATTTTCAGGATGCACCACCTGGAGCAACCGACAGTAAAGTGACTGGGATGCTTGGAACAATGTTTGGCTACAAGCCAAATCAACTTGCAGATGCCTATTTTATGAAATATAAAGATGCGGCTCTTCAGGGTGCCGATACAGCGGTAAAAGGTGATGCTCCTGCAATTCGCGTACCTATAAGTCCTGGTGATCCCGTGAAAATGCCTGATACACAGTACGATATTGGTGGTGGCAAAGAAGGTCTGGTTGTCTTTGCTGCGGCCGATCGTATCACCGTCCATATCAGTCGCTCAGAATATATAAAAGGTACTGTCGGTCAACAAAGTTGCCTCACAGATCCCGCCAATCCAAACAGTGCTAAAAAAGATTGCCGAGGGGGATACTGGATTTATATACGCGGCATCTGTGTAGATCAGCAAATTGTTGATGCTTATAATCGTGCTCAAACAGGTGCTAAGAATCAACAAAATGCAGGAGCGGATAAAAGTCCTATAAATCTTCCAGAAATTGCACCCAGTCAAATTCTGGGACTTGCTTCGGGCAACAGCGTAGAAGTGATTGTGCGCGACGATGGTCCTCTTATCTCGATACATAAACCATTTTATTGGCAAGGAGCACCAGCCAAAGATTTTGGTAATTTACCAACAGCAGTACCTCCAACTGTTACTCCAGGTGGTGCAACTGCGACACCCACTCCTCCATCAGGCGCAACCTGCGGATACCAAGGACTTCGTTGCTGCAATCCGTCAGACCCTGTACCTGCAGGTACTAGTTGTTTTAATAGTTTAACTTGTACGAGCAATATCTGTCAGCCTCCTAGCCCTCCTGGCTCATTGTGCGGGTATCAAGGTCTTCGCTGTTGTAACCCAAGTGATGTCGGTATCCCACCAGGTACCAGTTGTTTCCTAGGACTTACTTGCAATGCCAGCACAACGACCTGTGGACAAGTAGGTGCGCCGACAGCCACACCGACAAGTACTGTGTCAGGGCCTAGACCCTCTTGGACTCCGACACCCACACCAAACGCTCCAACTCCTATTCGATCTACATGTAAATCTTTAGAAATAAATGGAGATGTGCGAAAAAAATATGATCTTGTATTTTTACCCTCAGGATATAATGATTATGGCAGTTTTGAAACAGATTCATACAAGGCCATATCTGCATTGAAAGACACAAATTTAGGTACTGTTTTAAAAAAATTTAATTTTAAGCTACACACTGATATTAATAAGTCCTACAATTTAAATCACTGCAATATTATAAATCCTACCAGCGGGAGTAAAGGACCCTGTTGGGACAAAAATATTGCCAGTATATCATCTCAGCAATGTCAAGGAGATGGCTATGTCATCATTCACTATACGAAAAAATTTACGGAAAATGCAGATGAGGCAGTCCGCAGCCTCGAGTCTTTTGGATACATACTTGGAGTAACTAGTGATCCGGGAAATGTCGCTATTTTCCGATTTACTTTTGATGCGGCACCTATTTTGTATGGATTTGAATCCACAGTAGCTCATGAGCTAAGTCATTCTATTGCTCAAGCTCATGATGAATATGTAACAGATAAGGTTGCACCAGCGACTTATGTTGCACCACTGAATTGTAGTCCTGACCCATCTATAGATAACTTAGAAACCACCACATGTCCTAAATGGAAAGTAGACTTTCCTACGTCGGGATGCTATACGGGTTGCTACTATAGCAATTGGTATCGGCCCGAAAAATATTCCATAATGGGAGATGATTTTGATGATGATACTCAACGAGTAATTAAAACATTTGACGCTCAAACCTTAAAGTTATGGCAGGATGCTATGTCTGGATTTTTATAATATATGAAAAAAATTAAATATCTAATAACTGTGCTGGCGATTTTTTCATTTCTTTTCCCTTTGACTCAAATTATCAAAGCCGCAGAAGTACCTGATAAATCCCTTAATATAACACTTGATCAAACAAACCCAAATTCACCCACAGTTATTTCTGCCGTTTTAGAGAATAATTACCCAAATTATTACATGGTAAAACTAAATTATAATTATTTAATAGTAAAGGAACTGGATGAAAGTGGGCAAGTTTTATATGAAGGACAGGTTGCCAATACTACACGAATCTTTATACCTATAAATATAACTCCAAAAAGACACGATGATTTTACAGAAGTTCCCACAAATCCTTTAACTATTCGTTTCCCTTATTTCACTGAAGCCCGGAAAGTGCG
>CAZMJG010000049.1:0-8931 GCA_964566675.1 uncultured Gammaproteobacteria bacterium | reverse complement strand
CTGCTATGACTGCGCTCAAGACTGGTGGGTGGCGAGTGGTGTTTCAGGCGAATACCGGAAATTTGTATATGTATAGCGTAACAAGTGGTGGAAGTAGTTCTACTAATCTAGGGCAAGGCATGTCCGCAACTACCAGCCCGGCCATTACCGCGCTGAGTGGCAGCACCTGGGTGGCCAGTTTTCAGGCTAATACTGGGGTTGCGTATGTGTATAGTTCGGCGGCGGGATATGGACAGAGCTTGGGGATTAACATGGCGTCCAATACAAATCCCGCCATCGCAGGTGTTTCACCGTCAACCTATACCGTGATGGTACAACATACTTCTGGTAATATGTGGCGTTACCAAAATGGTGCTACGACCGCCGACACCAACAAAGGCATGAAAGTCGGTACAAGCCCGTCTGTTCGTCGGACTGCGAACAATGTCTATTATGCTGCTTTTCAGGCGAATACTGGTGAGTTGCATTATTACACAGAGGCGGGAGGATCTGTGGCGACAGGACAAGGTATGGCGAGTGCGACGAGTCCTAATTTAGGATTAGAGTTTCCGGTGGAGTAGGTTAGTTGGGTACCATAAACCTGGGGCCTTCATACGTCCAGATGTTTGATGGGTACGTGGCAATGATGTGGTCTCGCTCGGCCGTGCTGGTGGTATAGAAATGATGCCGATAGGTTGGGCTCCAGAATCGGTATGCTGTGGCGGCAGTGCCGGTATAATCGTTTGGATATACGTAAAACCCACCGTGCGGTAATTCCTGCACCCATTGACTGGTCGTTGGGTTTGCAATCAGACTATCGCGTTCTGACTGGCTGATGGTGTAGAAATGCCCACCATACGCCTGACTATAGAATCGGTATGTTTGGGTAGTATCTGCCTCTTGCCCTACAAAAGCATCATAGGCGATGTATTCATAACGCCATTCCCATGGCTGATACGATTTAAGAACCGCGTCGCGTTCATGGATGCCGATTGTGTAGAAATGTGACCTATCTTTGGTGCTCCAAAATCGATAGACAGGATTTTTTACTACCGGAGTCGCTGCATATTCGTAGGCACCTATGTCTGGTTGACTGTCTCGTATTGCTTGTCGTTTGTCTTCGGTTTGCCCGGGGGCTGCCTGGTTTATTGCCGCTGATGTGTCGATGAGGGTAAAGTGTCGTGCTGATTCATCAGTAAAATCCGGTGATCCATCAATATTACCACTACTGTTTACCGAAGCATGCGCGTTGACTGCCGTCGCATTTGCCAACCCATTTGAGACATAGTTAAAATAGGCTCCATTTTGACTATTCCAAAACAGGTTATTAGTAATAGACGCCTTATTAACCTGTCCTTGGTTGCCTGCACCAAAATCTTCGAATATTTGGTACTTTTGATTACCCGTGAGGATATTATTACGAAACGTTACTTGTACATTATTAGCATTATTGACGAATAACGCTCCGCCACCCGTACCGTGGCTAACTTTGTTATCAACAATTGTGTTGTGTAATGCAGTTAGCTTTGTATTATTAGCAATGGCCGCAAATGCACCGCCCAAATAGGCGCTGTTATCAACAAGGCTATTATTTGTTGCGGTTACCGAGGCATGTGCAACATACACACCACCACCTTGCCTATTCCCACTAGTACCCGTAACGGCATTACCTGTCACTATATTGCGTCTCATGGTTACCTGGGCGCCTTCTGCCACAACAACACCAGCTCCGCCATTCGTACTTTGATTTGACTGTATCGTGTTATCAGAAAGCAGTACCTTAGAATTATCATACACAGATACCCCGCCACCAAATCCAGAACCGCCAAACTGTGCACGATGAGGAGCAGTATTGCCAGTAATGGTGTTTGACGCGATTACGACATCACTACCAGTCGTTTCTGCATGAATACCGCCACCGTAGGCCGCACTATTCTGTGAAATAGTATTACCATCGATAATAGCGTCGACCCCTACACGCAGCATAATCCCCCCACCCGCAAACTCTGCCTGGTTATTGCGAATGATGTTATTTGTGACGATTGGTTTTGATCGCGCCGACGGGTCGGTGACGATATTCTCTAGATAAATACCCGCTCCTGATGATCCTCCATTAGGAATTGATGCACCACTGACGTTGTTATGTTCGATGGTATTATTTGTAATCGTTGGACTGGAATTGCGGACAGCAAACACACCACCACCAAAATGCTGGGCTGTATTGTTTCGGATGACGTTCTCTGTCACAAGAGGATTGGAATTATTGAATATCAATATACCACCCCCGTGTTTGGAGGTGTTATGTTCAATAGTGTTATTACGAATAACAGGGTCGGCATTATTTGCAATAGTTATTCCGCCACTTTGCCCATCAGGCGCGCTGCCACCCGTTATTTTCAATCCAGTAATCATTGTTTTATTACCAGCAACCGCAGGAACATTCTGGATCATGATAGTTGTTTTACCGGGATTGCCAGCCAAGATAACACTTTGCTTGTCCGCGTTGCCACAGATTGTGATGTATTTATTGACGATCTCAATATTTTCACGATACACCCCATTTGCTATCTCAACTGTATCACCATTAACTGCCTTATTAATGGCAGCTTGGATGGAAGGATACTCACTAGGTACCCTTCGGACCGCAGCTTCACTAGTATCGCTCATGATAATACTTGCCGTGGTTGCAAACAGTATGACAGCGATGGCCTGTTTTAGCATATTTCCCTACCCCTTCAAGTATTTCCTGTACACATCGCGTGCTTTGTTGTATGCCTTTGGAGATTTCGTACGAAGATAAGTTGTCGCCCGTATTCTCATGTTTACCCTGCCAGGAGGCCTGCTGCTTGTATATTCTGAGATTTGGTTAAAATACATCCACCTATTCCGCAACGCGGTATCATTGACTGGTTCTTTAATGACCTCAACGAGACAGGTTATAACATCCCTATTGTAATCATCCATTGTCCTGATACCTGCTTGCGCCTTCTTTGTTGCCGGTTTATTTAGTAGTGATTCAACCACTTTTGGCAAATCGCCCACATTGGTGAAAAACTTCTTTTCTAACCCCTTAAAGAGACTGGCAATTTCTCTAGACACCACCGTATCTGCAAGAATAATTGGCTTTCCATAAAACGCAGCTTCCGCGATTGGCAAACCAAAGCCTTCGTATACAGAAGGAAACACAATTGCAGCCGCCCCTTTTGTCAGCCTCTCGATGTAGGCGTCTGATATACTGCCGCTTTGTACATAATAGATATTGTCCTCTTCTGAATTCTTCCCTGGTCTACCAAAAACAACGATTGGGTGAGCTGTATTACCTTTTAATGCAGTAACTGCTTCTTTAATAAACTTGTGAGGATAACTATTGCCGAAAATAAGAAGGTACTCGCTATTCAGTATCGAATCCGGCACCAATCCATCCTCATTGCTTGATGCCTCCGCCTCAAACGTACTGCCAGGAAAACCTTGATGTATGATAGTAAAATTGTCGCCATTCAATAGATGTTGTCCGTAATAATCAACAGTGTCATCCAGGGTAGCCTTGCTGATGGAAATTACCCGATCCGAGAACCTAAATGAATCATACGCAATCGATCGGAAATCAAAGTTGTTCGCCAGTAAAGCATTGCTGCGAATCCCAATAATATCAAGATCCGACACTACTATCTTGAGACAGTATTTATTCAACAACTGTAGGTTATCAAGATGGAAAACCTGCGAAGGAACATACCCAATGTGGAATATTTCATCTAGTTTACTAGGTTCGACAACTCGAAAACCATAACTATGCAGATTGTGATAGACGATAGCATCCTTCTGGGCTGTTACGACAACCTCGTATTTACTAGTGTCGATCTCTTGCTTTGCAGTAGCCAAGAAAGAGAGGGCGTTACGAGAAGTGCCATTGAATGCCGTTGGGAGATGAAATAGATTTATGAGTATCTTCACCTTTCCCTCTCCAGCTATAACATCGGCAAACCAATCCACTGGGTCTATATATTGGTTGATATAGCGAGTAACAAGATCTTGATAAAAAGGATATCTCTCTATCATCTTCGCCTCATTGGCAGCAACCAGCATCTTTTTCTTTTCACTCGTAAAACTCTTGCTCTCTAAATGGTACACAAAAGCATGGTTTGCAATAACAGATGAGTATCCGTATTGATTTATCCTAAGACAAAAATCGTTTTCTTCACTATACCCAAGTCCATAAATAGGATCAAAAAGTCCATAGTTATTAATAAGCTCACGCCGAATAAGAATACAAAAACCAACTGCAACCGGTGATACTGTATAGCGCGGTAGGATAGGCTTTATTTTTTCATACACCTTGAAGGCGTATTTTGTATCACGCTCTTCACGTGGCGTATGATAGCGAAACGGGACAGATGCAATCGTCGCATTACTGCTGCGCGGACAAACTGCTCCATGTTTTTCACTAAGATAGAGGACGTTTATCGCCTCTTCAAGAGCCCCGCTCGTCAACACAGCGTCACTATTTAGGAGTAAGATGTCATTATCCGTTTCATCAAGCTCAAAGACCGCTCTATTGCACGTTCCTATAAAACCTAGGTTAGCCGGGTTGCGTTCATATTTAAACCCAGGCTTATTTTTTATTTGCTTTAGTACCGCATCTTCAATTGCGTCAGCATCGGGACCTACATCATTAACGAGTAGCACTTTGTGGTTTTCTGTATCAAGGTATTGAATGAGTGACTTTATACATTGAGTAAGAGATGGCAAATCTCCATAAATTGGCACAACAACCGTAGTTTTTTTTATCATTAAAATATATTCCCCCGCAAATTAACTCTTTCTATAATATTGCTTTTAGCAGTATATTACAAGTTTATCTATTTACGCATTATACGCGACTTAGCTTTTTTAAGGCGTTTGTATAATTTATAATATTTGCTTTTTTTTATAATCATTAACTCATTTTCAATTACTATATTTTGTGATGTAAGTTGATCTACCTGCTCCCTTAGTGAGCTATTCGCATCAAGCAAACCGTTGGCTAAGTGTGTCATATTAATATACCAGTCTGCAAATACTCTACCAGATAGATAATTCATTCCTGTTGGATATCCCTCGGGATATTTATCGCTAACAAACATATATAATTTTGCAAAGTTAAGTCTACTGACATCATCCAAAAGTGTATTATTGCGGCTAATATCGTGAATTCGATACATCAGTACCGTGGTTTTACACTTTTTAGCCGTAGCCCCCGCCATACAAAGACTCAGGAAAAAGTCCCAATCTTCATGAGATAAGCGCCCCATATCTACATCAAATGTTTTGTTTTTGATAGCGGATCTGCGAATTAACGAGCTTATATGAATAAAATTGTGGTTTTTTAATTCTTCTAAACTATAGTCAGGAAAATTACTTTTTTCATCTTTTTTTTCAAACATTTGATAATCCGTGTAGACAATATCTACTCTCTCATTCTGAGAAACTTTAATCGTATCGGATATATAATTCTTTTCAAGGTAGTCATCTGCATCAAGAAATAGGACGTAATCGCCTTGAGCTAGGTTTAGCCCTTCGTTCCTACTAGCAATAACTCCTCTATTTTTTCTCTGAATGTATGTGATACTGTTATTGTTACTAGCTATATTAGTACATATAGTATGTGTATCATCCGTAGAGCCATCGTTTATTATGATTATTTCAATATTTTCATAGGACTGATTAATAACGCTATCTATTGATTGCTCAATATATTTTCCGTAATTGTAGCATGTAATAATTACTGATACTAACATAGTTTTCTTCATTCTAGTTTGATTATACAGTATATAAAGTTTAAGTTTATAGAATCGGAACAATAATTCTATATTTCACTTGTTTAGGATGCTTCTTTTAATATTACCTACCGTAAGTCGTGCAGATCTTAAGACTCTCAGATGGTCTTTAAGTTCGTCTTTCGCCGAATCTAGTTCTTTACACATGGTTAGGTTTTCAAATTCTAACTTGTTGATGTAACTTTGCTTACTGATATTATCAGAAAATAACTCTTTTATCTGACGGTCTATGTAACTGTCGTGATCGTATTGAGAGAACAACTCGAACATATCTACATCAACAGTTTTTAATTCATCTGCTATTATTGGTAAAATTTTTTGACGTATACATTGGTACACTTCTCTATTTATCGCAATATTCAACCTGCTCATATTTAACGCATAGACGGAATTTATTATTGCTAACCGACAAAATCCTTCGCTGAATTTCGGAAGAAGCTTCATCTTCTTCATATTCGTTTCAACTATCATAATTGCTTTATAAAAATCAAGGTTATGCTCATCATCAGAAGTAAAGTTCGACAAGCTATCTCCTTGGTATTCGTCAACTTTGTAAAAATATAGAATCTCATCTAGATAGGTGATTCGGGACGCGCTCATAATTAACCTAGATACTTCAGCTAGGTCTTCCGCTCTCTTAAGTTCGGTTGGGTAGTGTAGGTGGGCAGACTGAAGAAATTTACGATTCCATAGCTTACTCATTGAATTTACATAAAATTCACCATATTTAAAAAAGTCATTACCGACACTGGCTACTGAAAAAATTTCAGGTAATTGACGTGCAAATGGCATAAAACCGGTCGGCACAATTTTTCCAGTTTGGATATAAAAATTACTCCACGCAAATTGAACAACATCGGCACCTGTTGACTCAGCTCTCTCTACGGCTAATTCTAGAAGATTAGGAGCGAGCCAGTCATCTGGGTCTGTAAATTGAACATACTTACCTTTGGATACCTCAAATCCTACATTTCTCCCGTCAGAAACACCCTTGTTTTTTTGGCGTATAAATACGAAGCGCCTATCACCCTTAATATACTCTTTTATTAGCTTGGTGGTATTATCTTTAGTACTAGGCCTATCGATAATGATACACTCCCAATTTTTATAAGTCTGAGACTTTATTGAATCCAGGCATTTTTTAAAATATTTTTCAACATTAAATGAAGGTACGATTATGGAAACAAGTGGTTTGGTATACATAGTTTCATATCCTCTTTATTATTCTTAAAATATAGCGCTTAACATTCCCTAGGCTTAGTTTAAGAGACCGTTTTACGGATAGATGAGTCTTCAACTCCTCAAGAGATATATTTAATTCTCGAATAATTTGAGACTTTTCATGCTCTACTTTTTTTATGTATTCATTAGTTATATTAACTTCATTTTCAAGAGACTTTATCTTTCTCCAGAATAGATCGCTTGCTTCCGGTAGGTACTTGGCATTACCTTCTACATTCCATAAATGAGCCTCCGTCAGCTGACCAGCTCTCATTAGGTAAAGTCGGTCTACGACTTGGTCAATTACATCTTCTGCCCCAATTTTGTATTTTTTATTATAGCGACGATACTCACTCCAAAGGTACTTCCAGAACTCCATGTACCCAATTGGCCTACCATTAATACTATTACCCACGAGTCTCTTACTCAGCATATCAGTTTGCGTATCGTCGTTCCTATAGTAATAGCCTATATAGCCAAGGAACACCCCTTTTGATGCATTTTCCAGCAATCTTAGTGTCCATATATTATCTTCGTATACTCTGAAATTCGTCTCCTTCCAATCCACTTTATCAACTAACTTTTTAGTGTAGATTGCACCCCATACGGTCATACTTATCATTGAGAGATCTTCTAAATGTTTACCGGGATTAAATTGAGTCATATAGAGGCTTTTCTTATTATCAAGAATGGTCAGCTTTTGATTAAACTGTTCATTTTGATCAATAATATTTTTATTTTCAAAAACCTTCATACTGAATCTTACAAAATCTGAACCTTCTCTAAGTAAAGTTGCTAGAGAAATTTCAACACAGCTCTCATCCAGTAAGTCATCGCTGTCAACAAATAAAACATACTCTCCGGAGCTCGACATAAAACCCGTAGCGCGCGCGCTATTAAGCCCTTCGTTTTCTTGTTTATGAATTACCTTAATACGGCTATCTTTGGTGGCATATTCATCGGCTATATCACCCGAGCTATCCGGCGTTTTATCATCTACTAGTATTATTTCTATATTTGGGTATGTTTGAGAAACAATCGAATTAAGACAGTCTCGTAAGTGATTTTCTACTTTAAATATAGGTACTATAACCGAGACCAAAGGTAGCATTTTATTTTTATTAAATATATCAAAGCATGCTTTATAAAAATCAACTTTTTTTGCTCTCATAGAGAACCCACCATGCGATCCCGATCCCTCCACTTGCCTCCATAAGAAATCATGATGATCAACAAAGTTAATTCCATTCTTACTGTTAGACTGGAAAGCTAACGCCATTAAACTATCTTCACCCCAAACCATATCAGGATACTTTGATAAATCTGTTTTTTTAGCTAAACTTGCTCTGACTAAATTTTGTCCAACCGTATCAGATGGGTCAGTCCAAAAATTTCGATCAATGAAGTAATGTTTAAAGAAACTGTTGAGGCGCTCTTTGGTGTTTTGTCTATAATTACCCCACAGAAAATCCTCTATACGTCCATCAGGGTACAGTCTTGAATATCCGGTAACTGCAATATCATATTTGCCTTTTTGCGTAGCCTCAACTAAGTGCTCGATATACTCTGGCTTGACATAATCATCGCAGTCCATGAATGTAATCCATTCACCATGAGCCTCTACTATCCCTCTTTCACGACTACGCAACGGAGCACCTGAATTTGTATCTTTTCTAAATGCAAAAACATTGTTATTTTCATTAGCGTACCTCTCGCAAATACTCCAACTGTCATCGCTACTCGCATCATCAACTAGAATAATTTCAATATTCTTATATGTTTGAGTGAGTAGTGACGACATGCCCTCATCAAGATACTTTTCAGCATTGTAAACCGGGATTATACACGATACGAGCGGATAAAATCTTGACACGAATTATTACTCCTCTTCAGTTATTTCAGGGAAGGCAAGGATTTT
>CAZMJG010000048.1:0-9046 GCA_964566675.1 uncultured Gammaproteobacteria bacterium | reverse complement strand
AAAAAAGGTAAAAAAAGCAAACAAAAAGAAAAAGTCTTCCCTGGCTATATATTTGTTCGCATGCTCCTCAATGATCAATCATGGCTCGTGGTACGTACAACAGAAGGCGTCACCGGTTTCATAGGCGCAGGTACCAAACCCACCCCAATCTCAGATAAGGAAGTCAACGCTATTATGAAATTCGTCACGCAGGAACAGCCAAAATTTCGAGCCAAATTTTCTGTCGGAGAAGCCGTCAAGATCACCGAAGGACCATTTGCCGACTTTTTGGGAACTGTTGAAGCAATCGATGATGAAAAAGGTAAAATTCGTGTGCTTGTCTCTATCTTTGATCGAGAAACACCAGTCGAACTTGACTTTTTACAAGTAAAAAAACTCTAATCAATTAGCAATTACGAATGACGAATGGTCAATGACTGTTATTATTCGTAATTTGCAATTAGTAATTCGTAATTAATAATATGGCAAAGAAAGTAAAAACAATTCTTAAACTCAATCTAGCAGCCGGAGAAGCAACTCCAGCACCTCCAGTTGGTCCAGCACTGGGACAACATGGTGTACCTATCATGGATTTTATTAAGGAATACAATGCAAAAACGGCAAAGCAAAAAGGGAATATTATCCCTGCGGTAATCACCGTTTACGAAGATCGTTCCTTCACGTTCATCACGAAACTGCCTCCAGTTTCTGATATGATCAAGAAGAAAATTGCACTCCCCAAGGGTTCAGGAAAACCAAATACCGAAAAAGTGGGTAAACTTAAAGTAGCTCAGATTGAAGAAATTGCCAAAGAAAAAATGGATGATTTAAATGCTTTTAGTGTAGAAGCGGCGATGAATATTGTCCGCGGTACGGCACGGAGCATGGGAGTTGAAACAGAATAATAATGACGAGAGACTAATTACTAATGAATAATGTTAGTAATTAGTTATTTATTAGTAATTATGCATTAGTCATTTGTAATTATATACTATGGGAAAAATCAGAACACGTTTTATCGGAGATGAATCACTCGAAGATGAACAAAAAAAAGATCAAAAAGAGCGCGCCAAACGCAAAAAAATGGAGAAAATTCTTGGAGAAAACCCTGAAATTTCGGATGAACTCGTAGAAAAAAGTGAAAAAGCCGGAGAGCATGTAGAGTCTGCTCCTAAAACAGCAGCTCCCGCACCCGAGCCAAAAAAAGCTCCACGCAAACGTGGAAAAAACTATAAAGAAGCCAAAAAGAAACTCGATATTGAAAAAGTATACGAATTATCTGAAGCAGTTGAGGCAATCAAGAAAGCAGCTTTCGCTAAATTTGCCGAATCTGTTGAACTTCATTTGAATCTCCTCAAAGATGGTCTTAAAGGAGAGGTAGAACTACCATATAGCACAGGTAAAACTGTACGTGTTGCAATCGTTGACGATAAAGTTATCGAAAAGCTTGAACAAGGTGTAATCGATTTTGACATTCTGATCACTCACCCATCGTTCATGCCTCGTATCGCAAAATTTGCTCGTACCCTCGGACCAAAAGGACTTATGCCAAATCCAAAATCTGGCACCGTAAGCGCCAATCCTGAGGAAGTAGCTAAAAAATTTGAAAAAGGTACTCTTCGTTGGAAATCTGAGAGCAAAGCTCCTTTGATACACCAAATGGTTGCTAAATTGCCCTCAAGTACCGAAGAAATCTGTGCTAATGTACTTGCATTTGTCGAATCGGTTGGAAGAAAAAATATCAAAGCGGCATTCATCAAGTCCACCATGAGCCCAGCTCTGAAAATAAATCTTGAAGTGACTGAATAATAGTTACGACTAACTATACTATAATAGAAGCATGCATTATATTTTGCTGCTTATATTTATATTTTTTGTTCCCTTCCAGGTATATGCTGAGGATTTTTTTCCCGATGACCTCTTACCGACGGTCGTGACTGATCCTCAAAAAACTCTTAAAGGAGGTCGATACCAACTCGAGTTATCTCCTCTGGACGAGACAGACAACACTCCCCCAGCTCCTAAAACTACCGATACACTCACGATAAAAGAACGTGATTTGTTTAACACAAAAGGCTATATTTTATCTCAACAGGAAGGTGAATTTAAGCTCTCCATCTCTTCAAGTCGTATAGGACTTGGTAGTATAGCCGGCAAAGGCGATCATGAAGGCACAATAGAAATAGCAACAGGAAGCGATACACCTACTGCCTATACTCTGTTTGCAGTACAAAATGATGATGAAACTTCTAGCCAGGCTTGGAATTTTCAACCAACACTATGTGATGGAGAAACGCACACATGCACAACACAACACGCAGAAGAATGGACTAAAAAAGACTCGTATGGTTTTGGATATACGATTTCAGGCCTCGATAGCCCACCCGATTTCAAAAATGGCCTCTATTTTCGGCCTTTAAGTCCTCAATTTCCATCAATTATTGCTAATAATAATAAAATGGAAGGGATACGAACCCTAAAAATGTCTTATAAACTACAACCCCCTCCCTCGACACAAGAAGCTGTATACAATACGAACGTGGAGATTATGGCTCTACCTAAATAATAACGACCGATCATATAATACTCTATAATAAAAAGATGCGATATATCATACTCTTTATCAGTCTGTTGCTGCTGGCAATGCCACTAAGAGTCCAAGCGCAAGAAATCAACTTGGGACTATCGCCCAAAAAAAGCAATATCATAGCCAAACCAGGGACTACTATCTCACTACCTTACACATTGAGTAACTACGGCGATGCGACTCTTACCACCATGTACCTAATGATACTTGAAAATGCGGATTCAGTAGGCAACTATACGGTATTGCCTATCACTGAGCGATCGTCTATCCAACCCGATTTTACCTTTGTGGAAGCCGTGGATACTCCTTTTTTATTACTCGCAAAAGAACAATTTTCAGGTACGCTGGTAATTGATATTCCATCGGATATTAAGGATGGTGATTATTATTATGTCTTAGCCGCAAAAACTCAAAGTTCGCAAGGCTTTGAGACTTCAAGTACTATCAAAATCAACGGCGCAATCGCCACTCCCATTTTCATCTCGGTTTCTAAAAATGGCATTACTCAATCTAAACTCAGTTCGCCTATACTACAGCTTGAAAAAACCTTTAGCTTTTCTCTTTTTCCATCTCTATTGTTTCTTGACAGTAAAAACCCTATAAAAGGCCATATTCTCGTAGAAAATCAAGGTAAAAACCGAACCGCATTGACTGGCACTTTTCAGATAGACAGGTTGTTTTCAATATTGCCATTTAATAACAAAAAAAATGCCATAAGTGAAAAAGATATCCTCGCTCATTCACGCATTAAACTTGACCTACCTCAGGCCTCGCCGCTACCTACTGGGAGATATCGACTCGGAGTTTTGCTTTCCGCTGGAGCTCAGGATGAACAAATATCTCAAAATCTTGTCATTTTCCCCTTTACTTATATAAGCTATTTCCTTGCTGCGACAATAATTGCTGGCATAGGAGTGCTCTTCTTAAGAAGATATACAAATACATAACACATTTGTCTGCGTTTTTGATATACTTTTTTTGCATTACCAATTTCTTCTTATAGTTATGCATGATTTCAATCATTTATTGGCTGTTATGAGAACACATAGTATAGAAATAGTTTTACTCGTGGCGGCACTTGGCATCACCATCTTTACGGTCTCTCCTTATTTCCAAGATACCCTTGCCACAACAGACAAGCCGGCGACTATAGAAGTATCTCCTGAACCCGAGAGCCCAACACCTACAGTAGAAATACTTACAGTTGATATAGCAGGGGCAATTCTTAAACCAGATATTTATGAAGTCACTGAGGGAGCGCGACTGGCAGATATTATAAAACTCGCCGGAGGAATGTCCAGTGATGCGGACAGTGGATATATATCTCGAAATTTTAATATGGCCCGATTTGTGACAGATCAGGAGAAAATATATATACCTTCAAAAAAAGATATTTCAAGTGGCATATTTAAAGAATCCCCTAAAATTCTTGAGTATCTCACAGATGGTGAAGCCGTAACAACCCCGCGACCTGAAAAAGATCCAGGAACAAGTGACGCCCTGACTATATCCATAAATACAGCCTCCAAAGAGGAACTGGATATGCTGCCTGGAGTTGGTCCGACTACCGCACAAAAGATTATAGATAGCAGACCCTATGAAACATTAGATGAGCTTGTTTCCAAAAAAACCATGAAACAAAGCGTATTTGATGATATCAAAACTCGTGTATCTCTATGAGCATGGACACGTTAACCGGACTTATAAATAGCTATCTTCCCGAGCCACATGCGTCGCTCCTCAATGGAATGGTGCTTGGACGAAAATTATTTGTGACTGACACGTTCTATGAACAACTCAAAATAGTGGGTCTCATCCACATCGTTGTACTCTCGGGATCAAACATATCTATGCTATCGGCCATAATCATGAATCTTATAGTAAATCGAGTCGGTCTTAGACTTTCTGTAGTATTTACCATCGCCGCTATCAGTTTTTTTATATGGTTTGTAGGGGCCGAGCCACCAGTAGTACGTGCTGGAATTATGGGAGTATTGTCCCTTTCTGCCGGTCTCTTTGGCCGCAAGACACTAGCAATTTATACTCTCTTTCTCTCTAGTGTTATTATGATCATAATAAATATATCATGGCTGACTAGTATTTCATTTCAGCTTTCTGTTGCTGCAACTCTAGGAATCATATTATTTGGAAATTATGAAAGTACAGCTTCTCCGACAGACAAAACTCCTCGCATGCATATTTGGCATTATTTCTATGAAGAATTACGCATAAGTGTGGCTGCGCAAGTATTTACCCTTCCTATTATTTTCTGGTACTTTAGATCTATTTCTCTTGTGGCTCCCCTTGCCAATATTCTCATCTCTTGGCTGGTGGCTCCTATTATGGTACTTGGACTTATCATATTAATGATAGGAAATATCTGGTGGAATGCCGGATTTATACTAGCTTGGGTCGCCTATGGTATGCTGCAAATTATTATATGGATTGTAGAGATACTCTCTCGATTGCCTTATGCTCAAATAAAAATCATATAAAAAGTCTTCAATTTCTTTCATTTTTTGCCTTTCAACAATTGAAAAAACTAGGTATTATTAATATATGCGTTATTTCCGCCTTCTATTTCAGCAGCTGAAATTTAAAAATAAGAGATATCTTCTCATGGTGGTCAGTTTGGGTCTTTGTATTGGTCTGACGGGCATTTTTTTCTTTTTAAAAAAAGGCGATACAACCTCTGCAAACTGGTATGATGATAATTTTCTTTACCGTCAATCCATAAATTTTACTCATAATGCGGCCATCAGTTCACCTCGCTCTGTCACTTTTAGCCTAGATACTGCTGAACTGATTAGTGACGGTGTAATACAAAGCGATTGCGATGACGTTCGTTTTACCGATATAAACGGCAACCCATTACGATATCAAAGGACGGGTACGTGCAACAATGCTGCGACTACTTATGAAATACAGTTTCCAAGCATCATAAATGGCGGAAATGCTGCCTATGTCTACTATGGCAATGGCACAGCAACATCAAAAAGCCAGACTATTGGGGTAACTACGCTCACTCCCAACGGTGGAGATCCTTCTATAACAACACGCACGGCTGAAGAAAAGGTACCATCCCCTGCGGCCTCATGGCACTTTGATGAAAGTACTGGTACGACAGCACAAGATGCTTCAGGTAATAACGCAGATGGAACATTAACTAATGGGCCTGTATGGAAGGCGCCCACCGAATGTATAAATGGCTCATGTATCTATTTAGATGGTACCAATGACTATGTCTCGACACCTACTTCAAATACCGTACGTGGCCTCTCTACATTTAGTATTTCTGCTTGGTTTAAACCTACTCGACTAAATGGTACAGAACAAAATATATATGTCGAACCTCGCAACTCAGATGGAACGGTAAGGGCGCAGCTTACTATTGACTCGAGTAATCAATTAAGCTTTGGTGTGCGCGCTCCTGATTCGGGAAGTTTTATTGAGCTGGTAAATGATAATCGTACCCTAGAAGTAAATCAATGGTATCACGTGGTTGCCGTATTTAATGCTACAACAGATATTCATACTCTTTATTTAAATGGTGTTGGTAAAACATCTTCAGTCGCAGTTGCTGCTATAGACAATACAAATCCAAGCTCAAATGCACCGCGGATTGGAAGTAATATTGGCAGTGGTTATTTTCAAGGATTTATAGATGAAGTACGACTATATAAATATGCTCGTAGTGATTCCCAAGTTGCAAGTGATTTTATAGAACGGGGATCTGTACGAGGAGTCGCGGCACAACTCGGAGACAGCGATTTGGATCGTAAATTAACCGACGGATTAGTGGCTCATTGGAAACTCGATGAGGGTACAGGGACGACATCTTCTGATGCCTCAGGCAACAATTTTACACTTGCTCAACGAGCTACTGTAGGTTGGGCTACAGGTAAATATGGTAGTTCCCTCCTTGCTGATTCCGGACAATTTTATGCTACAGATAATGATGTGTTTGATAATACATCAAACATTACAATTTCTGCTTGGCTTAATCGTGACAACGCAGTGGACTGGCAGAGAATCATCGGAAAATACTATTATGATGGGGCAAATAATGGCAGCTGGTACATGTATATCACTGATCAAAATAAAATAAGTTTCTCTATCAACAATGGTACCACCTTCCCTAGTGTGGTGACTCCAAACGCAATCAATCTGGATCAATGGTATCTGGTAACCGGGACCTATGACGGTCGCAATCTAAAACTCTATTTAAATGGTGAACTGGTAGCTACAACCGCTACAAATGGAAGTATACCCAACACCTCTTATTGTGTGACGCTCGGTTATACTGCCAATACCGATTGTACATCAAATGCCCAAAATGCCCTCGATGGGCAACTGGATGATGTTCGAATATATAGACGCACTCTTGCACCAAACGAAGTCAGAGCCTTATACAACTATTCACCCGGGCCCCTCGCCTATTGGAAACTCGATGATAATCAGGGAGGCGATAGCAATACAATTATTGATTCCTCAACCAACAGCAACACGGGTACCATTATGACACTAGGTGGATCAATCTTTAGCACAACCGTATATGATACTTTTACAGAAGGAAGCAATACTGCAATCACCTCACATACCCCAGATACCGGGACGAGCTGGACTGAGGTACTTGATACCACAACGGCAGGAACCAATATGCAGGTTACTGCAGCTACTGACATTCTGGAGACTGCAATAGGATCAGAATCTGGTGTTGGGCAGTTTTATACAGCGCAACCTGCGCCTGTCGGGGTTGATCAGTCGATATCGGTGACGCTCAGTGCGATGCCGACAGATACCAACACCCGTCCAGCATATATTTTTGGCAGAAGGACAGATAACAGCAACTTATATTACGTCCGCATCATGTCCAATGCTCATGCCACCAACAGTCTGACCTTGTATAAAGCAGTAAGTGGTACGGCGACCAGTCTGGGAACAGTAGACACTACCCTCGCCAATGGCGATGTGCTGAAGCTTGAGCTGTTTGATACGGCAAAAAAAGTATATGTAAATGGCGCTGAAGTCATTTCATCGGCCGATAATGCACTCACCAGTGCCGGGACCTGGGGTTTGGGAGTAGGTAACCTGGGAACAAGCGGCGGTGGTGGTGGCAATCTCTCTAGTTCGTGGGATTTTGACAATTTCACCGGGGAGACAAGTACTACCGAAAATGATACTAGTTCGAAATGGGTACCTGGTAAATATGGCAGTGCGTTTAGTTTTGATGGTACTAGTGATTATATCCAGACCAGTACTAATAATAGTTTAAAAGGAGCCGGCCAATTTACAATAAATGCTTGGATTAAGCCTTATGTCCTCAATTCCACTGAACAAGATATCTATGTAGAACCTCGAGCCTCGGATGGCTCGATACGAGTACAACTGACAATAGCCTCCGATAATAAATTGTATTTTGGCATTCGCTCACCGGATTCTGGAAGTACAATAACCCTTGTCGATGATGCCAGAAGCTTATCCGCAAATACCTGGTATCATGTGGCCGCCGTATTTGACTCAGTCACCGATTTACATACGTTATATCTAAATGGTGTAGGGGTGACCTCGAATGTCGCAACAGTTGGACTAAATAATACAGCTCCAAATACAGCACCTCGTATCGGAAGTAGTATCGGGAGTGGATTTTTCAAGGGAGCAATAGATGATGTCAAAATCTACAATTTTGCCCGTACGCCCAGACAAATAACTCAAGATATGAATGCAGGCCATCCTCTGGGCGGCTCTCCTATGGGCTCCCAGGTTTCTTATTGGAAATTTGATGAAGGTTCCGGATCTACAGCCAATGATTCAAGCCGACGTGGAAATAATGCAACTATAAACGATGCCACATGGACTAATAACGGCAAATTTGCTAATGCACTCATTTTTGATGGAACAAATGACTATCTTACAATGACTGACCTGACAGCCCTTCCCAGTGGCACATCACCACGTACTATGTGTGCATGGTTAAATAGCAGCATCAATGACAGCAGTTATCGAATGGCAGTCTCATATGGCGAAGTAAATAATAGTCATGCCATGTTCATAGGTCAGAATGGTCCCGATCTCTATGGCGGAGGTTGGTCTGATGACCTGATAATCCCAAACTTTTTTGTACTAAATACGTGGTATCATGTTTGCCTAACCTACGATGGTGTTACTGCCAATTTGTATACCAATGGAGTACTGCGATCAAGTGCCGCTAAAAATTGGACACTTACTAAAAGCTTGGGGTATATTGGCCGACAGCTCAATGCCTTAGAATATTGGAAAGGCATGATCGACGAAGTCAAAATATATAATGACGCACTCACTCCCGAGGAAATTCTTATAGATTATAACCGAGGGAAAGCAATTGTCTTGGGTTCTTCATCAACCGCCTCCAACGGGACTACCGCCGATAACTCTATGGCTCGCCGATACTGTATCCCGGGAGATACCAGTACATGTAATGCACCAGTTGGCGAGTGGAAA
>CAZMJG010000047.1:0-9220 GCA_964566675.1 uncultured Gammaproteobacteria bacterium | reverse complement strand
AGGCCATGAGAGGATAGAGAGCTACTAGTACGAGGGGTATTAGGTATAAAGCCTGTAAAATCCAGTATTTGAGGCCTTGAAGCGTGCGTAATCTAAAGAGGACATAGGTAGAAGCAAGGCTCATCATAATAAATGCCTGATAACCAAGTTTAAACATGGTATTGGCTCGAAAATGAGCGGGGTATATATCTTTGATATAAAAAAATTCAGGAATAATAATAAGGAAAAAACCAAAACAAAATAAGATAAATGCAAGTATGTCAAATTGTGTGTACTCGAAACGCTTTTTTTTCGGTGAATAAATTGCTACTATAAGTAAAACAGCCGAGATTGTAAAGAAGCCCCAAAGTATAAAGAGCATCCAAGGTGCAGATACTTGACAGTTTGCTTTTTCAAAAATAAATGGTCCAATTTTCATCAAACCATCAGCCTGCGGTTTTAAAGAGGATGTTATAAAAGTTGGTGGACAGTTTACACCAATGCCCGACACAAAAGGTTTAAAAAAATATGAAAATGGAAGCGAAAATAATACATACGAAAAACCCATAATGCCAATCATTGCAAATAGTGAGACTGAAATACGATAGATATAAAGAAAAATACCCATCAGGAGTAACATATAAATTGGCCCATCAAATGCATTGGTCATGTAATGTATTGCTATCAAAAATCCAAAAATCACTGCCATATAACCTTCAAATACAGTTATACGAATTCTATTTAGCTGTTTCTCTAAATAAGGAGTTTTTTTACGAAAGAGTTTCATAAAAAATTCTTTTATACCGGTATGAGATTGCGGCCACAGTAAAGTTCTGTTTATAAAAAAAGTGAGAATTAGCCCTAGACTGAGCAGCACAAAAGGAATATCAAAAACATGTCCATGAAGATCTGCTACCACATATGAGTATGACGGAAATTCATGTATCGTAAATGGGATGAATCGTGTTGCATTGGGATACCAGTATTTAGAATTTATTACGATGGCATTTATAAGACCAGTATTTGATAAATCCATTGTGCTTTGAATCATTTTCATTGACTGAAATATTTTCCAAAATGGTTCAGGATTTTCATTTGGATATCCTTGGGTAAACAAATATATAGTATGAAGATTTCCAGCAAAATTAACTAAGAATGATCCTAGAGCCCCAAATAAGATTATGGTAAGCGGTCTTATATGTTTTAGAATATATCGTTGATATAGATATACAACATTAGCACTAAAGGAAAAAGCGAGTGTCATACCCTGTGCAAATATGGTCGCCAAAATAAAGTTGTATCCAATTGAAGGAAAAACTCCACTAAATTTAATGAGAAAAGCGCCAGACAAATGTCCAAAATAATAGTAATTTATTGGATAACCTTTTAACATGGTCGGATCTGCTGATAACCACATATCAAGAGGAGGAAAATAGGTGCTTCGTAGGATGGACTGCATGAATCCATAATCCATAAATTTTTCTAAGCCATGAATAGAAGGTTCTTGGCCTCTTACTATAACTAGCCAAATAAACGAAAGAAAAAAGAGTAATTCTTCACCAATAATAAGTAGAAGTTGACGAGCAGTCATTTTTTTTATAGCTATTATTTGAGATTTGAGGACTTTATAAAAAAGAATACAGGTAAGCACGAGGACAAATAGGATGCTCTCTTGAGTGAAAGGTATTATGTGTAGAATCCCCAGTAAAAAGAGTATATAGCTTCCCAAAATAATGCCAATTGTTTTGGCAAATGGATAGCCATAATCTACAAAAGAAGAAAATAACTTCGCCGCCAAAGGAAAGAAAATGAGACCGATAATAAAAAGATATCCGTACCAAGTTACGCTTGTTATAAACCATTCCATATCTTTTCAAAGATACTATGCTTATATTGCAATTTCAAGCTAATTTTGATATAAATGAGTCCAATCGTATAATAAAGTATATAAATATATGGAAAGCAAATTCATTCCGGCGCAACATGAAGAACAATTATATAGCTTTTGGGAGAGCCAAAAGTTTTTTGAAGCCACTGTAGACAAAGAAAAAAAACCTTTTTGTATCATTCTCCCTCCACCAAATGCAAATGCCGATCTGCATCTCGGGCATGCAATGTATGTGTATGAAGATGTCATGATACGTTACCATAAGTTGCAAGGGCACGAAGTTCTTTGGCTTGCCGGGGCCGATCATGCGGGTATTGAGACACAGTTTGTCTACGAAAAACATCTTAAAAAAGAAGGCAAAAGTCGTTTCGATTTTGATCGTGAAACGTTATACCGAGATATTTGGACATTTGTGATGAAGAATCGTGACACAATGGAGAATCAGCTTCGTCGTCTTGGATTTGCTTTAGATTGGTCTAAAAAGAAATTTACGATGGACGAAGATATTATCAAAACAGTATATAAAACATTTAAAGATTTGCATGAGGAAAAATTGGTCTATAGAGCAAACAGGCTTGTCAATTATTGTACTTCATGCGGTACGTCCTTTTCTGATCTTGAAGTAAATGATAAAGAAGTAGAAGGAAGTTTATATCACATCAAATTTCCAGTAAAACAGGGAGGCAATATTATCATAGCTACGACTAGACCGGAAACATATCTGGGAGATGTGGCTGTCATGGTAAACCCTAAAGATAAACGTTATAAGGATCTTATTGGCAAAACTGTTGTACTGCCTCTTATCAATCGTGAGATACCTATTATTGCTGATGAATATGTAGATATGAAGTTTGGAACAGGTGCGGTAAAAGTAACTCCCAATCATGATTTTAATGATTTTGAAATAGCAAAAAAACATAATTTGTCTTTTCCTTCAGTTATTGGGTTTGATGGCAAAATGCAAAACACAGGCATCATTGATGGTCTGCGTGTAAAAAATGCCCGAGTAGAAATCCTTAAAAAATTGGAAGAAGGTGGCTTTATAGATAAAATTACCCCTCATCATATGGTTCAAAAAGTCTGCTATAGATGCAGTACTGTGTTGGAACCTTTACCTAAGGAACAGTGGTTTATCAATATTCGACCTCTTGCTGATAGGGCAATCAAGCTCGTAGAAAATGATGAAATTCAGATTCATCCAAAATCATTTAAAAAGCAATTAATAAGGATACTGGAAAATTTTATTGATTGGAATATTTCTCGTCAAATAGTATGGGGTATAAGGATACCTGCATATCGGTGCGTAAATAAATTACGAATTACAGAGCACCAATTAGAAAAAGATTCTGCTTGGTTTGTAAGTACACAAAAGCCTGAGAGTTGCCAAATATGTGGGGAATGTGCCTTTGTGCAGGATGAGGATACCTTTGATACATGGTTTTCCTCGGCTCAATGGCCATTTGCGACGCTCAAGGCAGCCGGTGACGACTTCTTTAACTATTTTTATCCGACTGCGGTTATGGAAACAGGCTATGATATCTTGCGTGCTTGGGTCGCGCGCATGATAATGGTTGGCTATTTTGAAACTGAAAAGGAGCCATTTGAACATGTATTCCTCCATGGTATGGTACGTGATAAGCTTGGGCAGAAAATGAGCAAAAGTAAAGGCAATGTCATTAATCCGCTGGAAATGATTGAAAAATATGGCGCGGATGCACTCAGAGCTGCTTTGATTTTTGGTACTAAAGAAGGCGGCGACGTGGTACTTTCGGAGCAAAAAATTCTTGGAATGCGTAATTTTGCAAATAAAATATGGAATATAGGAAGATTTATCTATATGAATAAAACAAATACGTTGCATCTTGATAAAAATCAAAAAAAGATAACAACACCTCAAGAAACTAAAAATACAATCAAGGAGTTACAAAAAGAATGGATTGTGGTAGAAAAAAAGTATCATGGCTATTTTAAAAAGTTTCTTTTTGCTAAAGCATTTGATCTCATGTACGAATTTATATGGCATAGATTGGCCGATCATTATGTAGAAGTGTTGAAAGAAGACCTTCGAAATGGTAATATTGAGGTTTGTCAAAAGTTAGAAGAAGTATATTCTCAAAGCATCCGATTACTTCATCCGTATATGCCGTTTGTAACTGAGGCAGTGTGGAAGCAGTTTTACGGTCAAGAAAGATCTATACTTGAAGGCAAACAATAAGTTCATTAGAATTATTATTATATTATTTTTTAAATTATGAAAAGGACAAATCAACCAAAAAAGAAAAAAAGACGTGACACTCATGGTTTCCTCGAAAGAATGGCAACCAAAAAAGGTCGGGATGTCTTAAAAAGAAGAAGAGCAAAGGGCAGAGAATCACTTACTGTCTAATACTTTATATTCAGCAAGGGCTGGTATAAACTCCTAATTATTAACATTCATACAATCTGTGGGAAATATTTTTAATACGATTATTATCGATCCGATCTTAAATGTACTAGTAGGATTTTATAAATTATTCCTGCAGATGGGTCTTCCTGGTGCTTTTGGCTTTGCCATCATCTCAATTACTTTGCTGGTTCGAGTACTTATGCATCCATTTTTTAAGCAGCAGATGGATACTGCAAAAAAAATGAAAGAACTCAAGCCACATCTTGATAAAGTTCAGAAAAAACATAAAGATGATGCCAAAAAACTGCAGCAGGAACAGATGCGTCTCTATCAGGAAGCAGGTATAAATCCGGCTACCGGATGTCTCTTTGCTATAGTCCAAATTCCTATGTTTATGGGATTGTATCAAACCTTGCAGTTATTTCTTTCTCACGGTGGAGATGGTCAAGCGGTAAAACTTATTAATGAAAAATTGTATTTCCCATTTTTAAAGATTCAAACTATAGATCCGCATTTTTTTGGACTCAATTTAGCTCTTTCACCAGCACAATCAGGTGGTTGGTACTATTTACTGGTACCCGTGATCACGGCAGGCTTGCAATTTTTTCAAAATAAAGTTACTATGGTAGACCATGCCCCTGTGGCAGAGAAGAAAGATGAAAAGGAAATAGAAAAGAAAGAAGATAAAGAAGAAAAAACTGAACCTAGTACCGCCGATGAATTTCAGAAAGCAATGAGTACGCAAATGAAATATGTTTTTCCTGTTATGATTGGATATTTCTCTTACTCATTACCTTTGGGACTGTCACTTTATTGGAATATCTTTTCGCTCTTTAGTATAATCCAGCATTATCGAACTGAACAGAAATCCAGCATTAAAAATTAGATTTTACGTATATGGATAAAATAGAAATCATTAAACAGCAAACCCAAGAACTTGTTAATAAAATGGTCGAAAAGGCCGAAATTGAAGTAACTGCCGAGGAAGATATGTATCATGTTTCGATACAGGTCGGCGAAGAAGCTCCAACAGTGATCGGACGACATGGTGATACACTTCGAGCTTTGCAGAAAATTCTTGAAGTCGTAATCTTTAAACAAACTGGTGAAAAAGCCAATCTGCTCATCAATGTAAACGATTATCGAGAAAAACAAGTAGAAAGACTTCACTATATCGCAGATACCGCTATCCAAAAAGTACAAGAGCGACAATCCGCCACATATCTTCGAGGATTTTCATCCTATGAACGTCGAGTAATGCACGAGCATATTGCAAAGACATACCCTGAACTTACAAGCTACTCCATGGGTGAAGGACGAGATAGAAGACTTGTCGTTGATAAAAAACGAGAAGGCGAAGATCAACCGGTCCATGACGATACGGAGCCTACAAGCGACGATATTTCTCTTGAGTAATTAAAGAGTATATCTGATATCATAAATGCATGAAACATGTCTACATAGCTAGTGGCTTACTTCTGCTTCCGGCTATCGTGCTATTTGATATGGTGATATTTTTTGGTGGAGGAGCGAAAGTGACGTGTCTGAGTTGTGATCTTTCAGATTATTTTCGTACATCTTCTCTTTCCATTTTTGTAATCGGTCAGGCTCTTACTACGTGGAGAAAGGGAGCATGATTGAGCTTAGATATATCTTATAGTATCTTTAGCTCACTAAAAATGGTATAATATAACTATGGCAGAAGCACAGGATTTGCAACAATTAGATACCGCTTCTCAGGAACGATCACAAGCTCAGCCAAATACACCCGAAATGGATCCCCGGGTCGAGGCTTATATTTACAAAAAAAATGATGATATAGCGTCTGCTTTTGAAGATCCCCAAGAATTTATACGTCAGCTCAATGCATTCCAGGCACAGGCCCAAGCAATTGAAGACTTAGAAGCAGATCAAATAAACAATCCTAATCCTCAAGAAATTACAGGCGATCCACTTGATGAAAGCACCCCTTCTTTAAAAAATCAAGAATTACAAACGAATTTGTGGGTTAATAAAATACTTAATCTACTAGGCACTGTCAATTCTCAGGCCGTCATCAATAATCTAAATATAAATGCACCTACTCTTCGATTATTGGATCAGTTGGGCACAAAACTAAGCCCTTATGATCTACAAATGGGAAAACAGGGCTTGCCTCTTGTATTCAAAGTATTGTCAAATGCGTTTAACAAAAGAATCAACAACCCTCTCACGGATGTGTTGGCCGATGCCGATTTTAGAGAGCTGGCTGTCCTCAACCCACGTATCCATAGACAGTTGACCGATGCGATCTCTGACGCAGCACGGACGGGTGCAGGTGGAAAAAGTAATAAAGAGGTAAATGACTTTAGGCGTCTACGAGCTAGTGAAAATCTGGAAATGACAGGACGGTCACAATCTAATTCCTATACAGAAATTGAATTGTTAAGCATTTTCAAGGATAAAAAAAATAAGGAAAACAGAAATGCAGAACTATTTTATCGGGCAATAAAAGATGGAAATGTCGAAGATTTTATGAATTATTACCAAGAGCAGGTAGATACGATACTCACTGATGTATCGGGAGGTCAAAACAAGACAAATCAAGAAAATGGTATGACCCGAGAACAGGCCGAAAAAAGAGTAACGGAAGAAATGCATAAAAGCATTTTATATATGGTAAATTCGATATTTTCAACTACTCTAGATCGTCCACCCAATGAAGATTTTGATAAAGTAGCGCGGAGTTTGGGTAGCTATGCAGCAGATCCGATACGCGTCTTTGAGGAAACGATCGCAGGCAATCTCAGTCGGCTGGCCGATAACGCACAAAAGTTTGTGGAACAGAATGGGGATAATCTGAGAAGACTACCTACATTCTATGGCTTTAATCGGGAAACACGTGAATACTATAGTGAAAAAACAAATAAAATAGAATCGACTACTGTGCCTATGGCAGAACTTCAAAGCCTAAAGTTTGATCGCTTCATAAACTCACTGCGAGAAATTGCTGAAGTTGAAAGGGGAGCTCTTCGATACCAGTTCAACTTTGGATACCTCATGAGAAATCCTCCCGGTCCCGATAAAGGAGGCTTGTTTGGTAGTATAGCATCCTATTCTAGCTCGCTCAATACAGAAACAATCGATAGTTTAAATATCTTACCCTATAACGAAATCATCCGTGCCGCTGTGATAGGTTTGGAAGGTGAGTATAAGCGACTTTTTGCCCGGGTAGACTGGAGAAAAACGCCAGATCTGGAATCAGAAGTGTTTGATAGTTTGCCACGAGCAGAGAGAAATACCCTTAATAATTTATTGGACTATTTTTCTAAACAAGGTGTTCCACCTTGGGCAATAAAGCGAAGTTTTTACCTCGCACGCCTTGAAGCGTTTGGAAAAGAGTTTATGATGCAGTCACTGGCAAGTTATGCCGATCCAAATCTGACAGACGAGGGAGGGGAGACGTATCTAGGAGAAGGGATGTTGGCCAAGAACAGTGTGTTTGATATTTGGGACGCTACAAAGAGATGGGGTGCTGGGGCAGACGTGTATCTCATGGGACTTCCTTTTTTGCCTGGCACTAAAGATTTAACAAAATTTCATCCCGATGAATTACTCAAAGAAGGGAAAAAAAGATGGAAAGACTCCTTTACAAATGGCAAAATGGCTTATTTTGATCATCCAGATTTTAAAGATAGCCCACCTCTTATTGCTATGCACAATTTCAGTAAGATGGGAGGCGTTGATTCATATGGAGGTTGGAGATTGAAATATGCATATATGCCTTGGATGTCTCAGCTTATAGATCGTAAAACCCAGGATTTTAACTTTAATTTAAATGATCCTCAGGCCTTTGTAAAAGGATGGAAATCCATAGAAAATATAGGTACAAATGTCTTGAAAAATTATATGGATTCTTTCTTATTAAACGATGATAGTCTTTCGCTACACGAAGGACAGCTAGGACAGGAAGCAAAATATGAACAGCTCTTTAAATTTATGTATCGAAGATATTTTCAAAAAGGCGTAGGTAAAGCTATGTATGCAGATATCCAGAATGAAGAAGAGTATTGGGATTTTATGAAAAAAAGACTCATGGGAGCTGGTTCAAAGGAAGAAGATAATAAACCTTTTGCCAAAAGTCAGATTATAGAAACGGTGCATAATGCCATGACTGTACAACTATATGAGCGTATACCTCTTGAGTTTTTTAGTATGGAGAAGCGGCGCTCATCTCAAAATGGTGTGACTTTGCGACAAGAATTGCTTGAAGAATTTGTTGGTTCAGAAAACCAAAGAGGACGGTGGACTGAAGATGGCGTTTCTAAGGATGATGTTATTTCTTACCGATGGGAAACAGCGCTCAATGATATAACCTTTGTGGAACAAATTACCCGTATGGAGAGTATACAGCAAATGCGCAAAAGACAGCAGGAATCGACTGATAAAAATAAGCTAGGTATTTTGTACGGAGATTTAAACAACGATGAAAGTGAAATACAATATCGAGTCGATGAAGAAAGTATCGATCGTATACTCCGCGATAGATATCAAAACGATCGGGATATGGAAGCTAAGGTAAGCCGAGCTAAAGAACTATATACCCGTATGACCGAAAAAGTCATGCAAAAGCCTAAGGAAGGGGAAAGGGAAATACAGTGGAAGGCAGCTGGAGATATGGCTACCTATGACAGTGCCCGTAATTTTATGAAAAACCGTGTATCATGGTTTGCTGAGGCGTGGCGTACAGGAGACTTAGGTATGCAATTTACTGCAGATATCGCCGGGCAATTCTTAGATCGATCTGCAACGGGCGAGGGAGTCATCTCTCGTACAGCTGAAGCTTGTCAGTTTTTGTCTGAATCAGCTAAAAATTGGCTACAAGGTGACGCGTATAGTGGACTCACAGATGCTATACGAAAAGGCCGAGCCGGATGGAGTACAGGTATAGACAGCATTAAGAAATTTTATGAAACCACCAAAAATGA
>CAZMJG010000046.1:0-9245 GCA_964566675.1 uncultured Gammaproteobacteria bacterium | reverse complement strand
ACTAACAAATACTTATAAACAAATTATCCACAAATTTAAACTACCCATCCACTTAAACTTATTTTTTAAAAATTTTTTTGGAATATATCCCAAAAAAGCCAATTGAAGGGAGTATTAAAAAAACGACGTATAAGATGAAGTTAAAACTGCTCTATGGAGATATCTTGTTTCTCGTTTATCTTGACTGAATAAATAGGGAGCTTAGGATCAATAAAACGAACAGTTTCGTACATATGTACTTCGGTTGTTTCTGACAGTACTTCGTATAAATAATCACAATCAAGGTTATCGTACAGCTGCACGCACTTATTATCAATAAGTTTTTGAGCTAATAGCTTATGCCTTTCATCTACAAGAGTTTTATGCAACACCAATATACGAGATTCAAGTGATCCTTCCATTGTCTCAAAAGAATATTGAGGATAGAGGCCTTGTGACGATTCAAATATCAAAAATGCGTGTTCGTGTATATATCTGCGCTGTGCCGGGATCTCAAATTCAGGCACAAAACTTTTTAATATCTTTAAAAGACTTTCTAAAGAAGCAGGATCAAGGTTATAGGAGGCTGCATCTTCAAATATATGCCTAAAATAAGGACATGTTTTAAGCTCATTCTTAGCAGATTCTGAGATTAAATGCTTATTTCCACCTGTTAGCTGAAAGAGCTCATCAGCGGCCTTATTCAGATCAATTTCAAATCCATAGTTCTGTGCTGTTGAAAGTAAAATAGCAAGCTCGCCTAAATCACCACCAGGTAGAGATAATGCCGGGAGGTCGGAAGTATTTTTGAACTCACCCAAAAAACAACGACCGAGCAATTTGGGTTCACAAATCGAATACTGATTCTCTTTTACAATTTCGTAAACTTGATCCTTACTTAAATATCCGCTTAACATATTTCACATTATAATACAGATCATTTATAAAAAGTAAGTAATAACAGTTGCACTAGGCTATTAAATATAATACTATGAGAGCAAATATAACTTTGTATGAAAAACTCAAAAAACGTTTTTAGATCTTTAAATAAGTGAATGAAAATAATATTTAATTGAACAATGAATCAATTACAAGTCTTTACGTACTTATCTTGCTAAGTGTGGAATGATATATTTAGATATTAAAAACATCATTCAGACTTATTTTTTAACATACACCCTATAACTATAGTCCTGACAGTCTAACCAAAAATGAGGTTCGCTTTTAGCTTTTTCTTCTTCCCACCCACCTCTTTACCTGCTATAATCGGCTACATATGCAGATCAAAATTAAACGTATAGACTCAACCTTACCACTTCCCCAGTATCAAACACCAGGTGCTGTCGCATTTGACTTATATGCCCGTGAAACTGTGGTTATAAATCCATGGAAACCAACTATCATACCAGCCAATGTCATCATAGAAGTTCCGGAAGGATATTTCCTTATGCTCGCAAGCCGAAGTTCAACACCCATCAAAAAAAACCTTATGGTTGCAAACGGGATTGGAGTTATTGATCAAGATTACCATGGTGATAAAGACGAAATTGGCGTACAGGTTCTCAATTTTTCTCAAGAAAATGTCATTATTGAAAAAGGTGAACGGATTGCGCAGGCATTGCTTGTACAAATTGCCAAAGTTGTCGAATTTAAGGAAGTAGAAAGTATTAAAAAGGAATCGCGCGGCGGGTTTGGATCAACGGGAAGCAAATAACTATGAATACGAGCGAACAACAATATTTAGATTTGCTCAAGGACATCATGGAAAATGGTGTCTATAAAGATGATCGTACCGGTACGGGTACGTACAGTGTCTTTGGTCGTCAAATGAGATTTGATCTTTCTCACGGATTTCCCCTACTTACCACCAAAAAAGTGTATCTTCGTGGGATTATCCATGAACTTTTGTGGTTTTTAAAGGGAGAATCAAACATTAAGTATCTCGTAGACAATGATGTACATATCTGGGATGACTGGCCTTATCGTTTTTATAAAAAGACACAAGAAGCGGAGGGAAATGAGATACTTTCTCAAAAAGATTTCATACAAAAAATAAAAGAAGATGAAAAATTTGCAGATAAATGGGGAAATCTAGGACCTGTGTATGGTGTACAGTGGCGCCATTGGCAAGCAGCAGATGGTCATGAAATTGATCAGATAGCAAATCTCATAGCTCAAATCCAAACAAATCCTGCTAGCCGTCGCCTTATTGTAAGTGCCTGGAATGCAAGCGATATCGAAGAAATGGCAAAAGCAGGACTACCACCCTGTCATACTCTTTTTCAATTTTATGTAGTTAAGGGAAAACTTTCCTGCCAATTGTATCAGCGAAGTGCAGATATGTTTTTGGGAGTTCCTTTCAATATCGCTTCATATGCGCTCCTTACCATGATGGTTGCACATGTCACCGGACTTAAGCTAGGTGATTTTGTACACACCTTTGGCGACGCCCACATATATAAAAATCATATTGACCAAGTAAAAGAACAGCTATCACGTGATACCAAAGCCTTTCCTTCTATAAAAATAAACCCGAACGTGAAAGATATATTTGAATTTACGTTTAATGATTTTACACTTGAAGGTTACGACCCTCACCCAGCTATAAAAGCACCCGTAGCGGTATGAGGTAAAAATGATATGTCACATATACGCATTTCTATGATAAATCGATACTAAATACATCACTTTTTTTGTACTAATAATGTATACTACCAACTTTCAGTCTAGGACTCCAATAATCAGTATGATTGCCGCGTTAGCAGAGAAAAATAATGCAATTGGAAAAGATAATAAACTTCTCTGGCAAATCCCCGAAGATTTAACGCGATTCAAGGCAATTACGTCTGGACACCCAATCATCATGGGTAGAAAAACCTACGACTCCATAGGGAGACCTCTTCCCAATAGGCTCAATATTGTCGTATCCCGTAATCCACATCTAGTTATCCCCGGATGCACAGTCGTTACTTCTCTTGAAGAGGGCTTAAAAAAAGCAACAGAGATTGATGAAAAGGAAATATTCATAATTGGTGGCGCCGAGATTTATAAAAAAGGTATCCTAGTAGCAGACCGCCTCTATCTCACCCTTGTACAGGGCGATTTTGAGGGTGATGCATTTTTCCCTGATTACACAGCCTTTAAAACGGTAATAGACGAAGAAAAGATCTATACAAAAGGCTATTCCTTTACGTTCATCACCCTTGCAAAATAAATGTCAACTTTTTTGACATATGATAACCTCTTTCAAATAGGATATACACCTGTAAAATTATCTGTCAGTTTTTTTGACATATTTAGTTTATTATATTATTCTCTCTTATACAGTATCTTTTATCTAGAATGTATTGCTAGATGCTGCTACAATGAGCATATATGAACCCACTTGCGTATGTCTTAGATCCTACTACCACCGATCAGCTCAGCGCTGTACGAGGAGTCGGTCGATATATGCAGACACTCCATGATAGCTTTGGACAAGTACAAAGTGAGCAGTATGATGCGGCAACTGGCCTTCAAAATGCTGTATTTGCTTTCACCAATGATTACCGAACAGTGCCTCCTGACGGGATTCTTATAAATCCTTTTTATAATATATTCCAAAAGCCCCTCAAGTATAGCCGCTTAGCACGACGCCAAATCACAGTTGTACATGATGTTATCCCGCTCAAATATAAAAACAACTTTCCTGTAGGATGGAAAGGGACATTTTTTAAATATGTGAATAAATGGCTACTCAAATACTCAGATCTCATAGTCACAGATTCGGAAGCAAGCAAAAAAGATATCATGTTTTACCTCAAAATTCCCGAAAAGAAGATACGTATTATCTACCCGACTGTACCTAGAATTTTTTTACCACACCTAGACACTCATAAGGAGTCGTTAGCTCACCATCACCCTTTTCATACGGAAGCTGATCGTACCGTGCCCGAATACAGTGAGCTTCCCACCCGGGCTGCAGGTGTGGAGCATATCATAGGTCCAATACGTGATTTCATCTTGTATGTGGGAGATGCATCCTGGAATAAAAATTTGCCAACATTGGCCCAAGCTATACAAAAAGTGAATATACCTTTGGTCTGTGTAGGTAATATTTTTGCAAATAGAGATGCCATCCTTAAAAATCGCCCACATCCCTGGCAACTTTCTCTGTATTCTTTTCTTAAAATGACATATAACAATCCTCTTTTTATTTTCCCGGGCTTTGTCCCTGATATCGACCTCATGCTCCTGTATAAACACGCTCGGATGAACGTGCTCCCTTCGCTTGATGAAGGCTTTGGTCTTCCCTTTATTGAGGCCGGCTATATGAGCACCCCGTCTGTACTAGCCGATATACCCGTGTTTCATGAGGTAGCAAAAAATGCTGGTATTTTTGCAAATCCTCACGATCCCGCAAACATAGCTCAGAAGATCAGTGAGCTCTATTTCGACAATGTGAAACAGGAAAAAATGAGTATAGAAGTATTTGACCGAGCTCAACAATTTGACCCATCACGCTTTACGCAAGGCTGGATTAGTGCAGTACACAGTATTTTATAACCTATGGATTGGCTCATGTTTACTATTATCGGCGTCTCCTACATCGTCATGATGCATATGATGGTAGGGGTTGAAAAGAATTTTACCTATTGGCTCCATATTTGGTGCTTTGGCTTTGGTGCCTTTATTGGATGGTACATGGATTCGTATATGGTAGGACTTGTGGTGGCAATCTGTTTTCACATGTTACTCACCAGTAGCGCTTTTGGGTAAACCAAACAGTTTTTCCGCATTTGCCGTTGTGATATCCTGTAAGGTTTCAACATTTATTGCTTTTAAATCGGCAATTATTTGTATAAAAGCCGCTATGTTCTGAGGTTCATTTGGATATTTTTTTTGTGTTCTGAGTGGTTCAGGCAACAAGAAAGGACTATCTGTTTCCAACACTAGCATATTGAGAGGTACTTTTTTTATAAATGCCTGTTTTTCCGGAAAATAGGTAATATCGCCATCTACCCCTATATAGATATTATGTGCTTGTGCAAATCTCAGCAGCTCATCGTCAGGTTCACAGCAATGGAAAACAGTTTTATATTCAAATAAACTATCCCAATGACCTTCTAATATATTAAGCATATCCTCTTTAGCTTCCCGGTTGTGAAAAATGAGACTTTTTCTATATTTTTTGGCAAGTTCTATCTGCTTTTTTAATAATTGCCTCTGAATTTCTATAAATTCTTCATCCACCACATAATTTTCATAGACAGTCTCTTCATACATGTGTCTATCCATACCGATTTCTCCCACCGCCACTACTTTTTCCTGCATGAGTAACTTCTCAATCTCTTGTAATTCATTTTCTACTGTTTTTTCATCTTTATTCTCTTTTAATTCTTCCCGTTTAACTATTTTATACGCGTGATGAGGATGTATACCTACTGCCGCAAAAATCAAATCATTTTGACTGGCTATTTCAACAGCTCTTTTTGAAGTCTTCACATCTGTACCCGGGATAATAATTTTTTTAATACCCGCATCCTTCGCACGAGTAATAACTTCCGGCAATATTTTTTTGAAGCTTTTAAAATTGAGGTGACAATGAGTGTCGATCATAATTGTATTGTACAGTAATTCTTTGTTAAGGATCATTCATTAGAAATGCTTTTTACAAAATGGAATAGTCATACTTTTCATCTAGATTACTTCGTGCTATACTAATAGCTATGACCATCTTCATCGGAGCTGACCATCGTGGATATCAACTTAAGGACAAAATTATATCCTATATACAAGATAAAAATATACGTGTAGAAGATTTAGGTAATTATACTTATGATCCCGATGATGATTTTCCTGACTATTCGCAAAAAGTTGCACAGGCCGTTTTACAAAATCCTTCAGAACATTTGGGCATTGTTATTTGCGGATCTGGCGCTGGAGTATCAATTGCCGCCAATCGATATAAGGGTGTCTATTCTGTGGTAGGTATAAATCCAGCACATGTGGGCGATTCTCGTCGAGATGATCATATAAATGTCTTAGCCATTGCCGCCAATTTTACGACCGAAGAAGATGCTCAAAAAATGGTTGATGTATACCTTGAGACTAAACCAGCACACACCCCCAAATATATTCGTAGACTAAAAAAAGTTGATGCAGTTTAAGTAAGCAGATACTTGCCGGCACTACCTTTGACAATAACACCTTTCAGTTCCATACCGGATATTGACATTAATACCGTAGAAATCGGTATATGTAAACTACGCGCAAGTTCATCGGAGGTATAGGGCTCTGATGCAAGTAATGTATAAATATCCTTCTCTTGAGGATTAAGTAAAGTCAAAACACTTGCAGTAGTAGCGGGAGTAACTGACATATTAAACTCTTCAAAAATATCCTCTATACCAAGCACCATCTTTGCTCCTTCTTTTAAAAGCAGATTAGGAGCTGCTGATTGGGCTGAAGTGATAGGTGCCGGAGGCGCAAAAACATCTTTCCCCTGCTCAAGTGCACACTTTGCGGTAATAAGAGACCCAGAATCTTTCAGTCCCTCTGCTACTAAAACCCCTTGTGAAAGTCCAGAAATCAATCGGTTCCGTTGCACAAATAGTCCTTTCATTACCCGCATCATCGGTGGTACCTCTGAAATGATAAGCCCACCGTGAGAGAGTATTTCATCGTATAGATGTAAATTGCTTGGCGGATATACAATATCTACCCCACAGCCAAGGAATGCTATAGTTCTACCACCTGAACTAAGCGCTGCCTTATGTGCGACAGTATCAATCCCACTGGCAAGTCCAGAGACAATAACAAACCCCGCCTGCGAAAGTTCACTGGCAAACTTATGGGCCACCTGTTTGCCATAATCGGTTGGTGTGCGTGTTCCCACAATCGCAAAGTATTTATCACGTTCGTAATTATATTTATTAAAATCACCCTTAACATACAAACAAATGGGTGGATCGCTTAAATGTTTAAACTGACTAGGATAACTGGAATGTTCACGTGTTACTACTGTAATATTCTTCTTCTTAAGACTTTCGTATTCCTTTTCCGGATGAAATTTTTTCCTAAAATCATTCAGTTCGTGTGCGACTGATTCTCTTAATACAACTTTTAGCTCCTGCAACTTAGCATGATACAACGTATCTAAACTACCGAAATGTTTTATCAATTTATCAAATGTTACAGGACCGATGCCAATAAAATAAGAGAAAAAAATGTACTGTAAATCTGCTTCGCTCATTATATACAATTATATAACTTTTTAAGCAAATTATCATACGTACATGAAGTATCTCTGACTTTATACTACTTTCTTTTCAAGATAAAGAAGATGTTTTTCTCTAAGATTTATATAATCACTGCTAGATAAACCATGCTTTGCAATCATTCGAGCTGCATATTGAGCTCCTAAGTAATGCGGCATTATGACATAGCTCGCCCCAGCCTCATAAAGAGCTAAGGACTCGCTTTTATTTTGTCCTACCACCACAATAAGTGTATGCGCATTCCTTTCTCGGATTTTTTCAATTATCAACAAATTTGTTTCTACATCAGAAATAATTGATACAACGTATTTAACTCTTGAAAGGGAAAGCTCCTGGAGAAATTCTGGATCTGAAGCATCGCCATAAAGATGAGCAATATTTTTTTCTCGAAGATGAGCAATAGCCTCAGGATTAAAATCTATTACCAGATATGTCAATCCAAGTTTATCAAAAGATTCAATAAAATCTGCTCCTACCCGTTGATAGCCAAACAGAATTGAAGTATAATGGCGATCGTTATTCGTATCGTTTTTATTCTTTTTCAGCTGCAAATATGTTAGTGCTCCTTCAATATAAGGATATATCTTTTCTGAGTATAAAATAAGATACGTTGAAAGTGAAATAGTAATAAGCCCAACAAGAGTAATCAAAGACAATACTTCTGAGGAAAGATGACCAATTTGAAAACCAACCGTTGCTAAAATAAGGGAAAACTCACTGATTTGTCCGACTGTAAGAGCAGCTGCATAGCTAGTACGTTTACTAAACCCCAATAAATTCATAATCACAATCATAATTACAGGATTACCAATGAGGACATACAAGGATAGTATAACTGCCGGTATAAATAATTTGCTTAAATCACTTAATATCATCTGTGAGCCCAGCAGTATAAAAAATAGCACAATAAAAAAATCCCGAAGTGGACGCAGACGAGAAGATGCTTCATACGCATACGGCGTCATGGACATGGTAACACCTGCAACCAAGGCCCCTATCTCCACTGAGAAACCCAGAATGGTAAAAAGAGTCCCCAGTCCTAAACCCCAACTAATTGAAAATAAAAAAAGCAACTCTTGAGAACTGGCAATGAAATGGCTAAGTCGAGGCAACACATACTTACTTATTAAAAGAATGCATGTAATCAAAAGAACTCCTTTAAGTATAGTCATCATTGCGATTATGACTACACTTCCACTACCGCCTGATGCAAAAGAAGATGTCACAAGCAAAATAAGAGTGGCCACAATATCCTGTACCAATAAAAATCCTATAGCTATTCGTCCATATAGTTTATTCAGGTCGCCTTTATCGGATAATAATTTTAGAATAATAATAGTACTACTAAAGGTAAGAGCAATAGCTACATACATGGCAGCAGTTCGCTCTATACCTAGCACAAGCGAAATAACAAAACCGACAATGGAAGTAATCAAAACCTGCCCCAACCCCGTGGCTAAGGACACCTTGCCAACTTCTCGAATAACACTTGGACTTAGATTTAAACCTACTATAAATAGCAGTATGGAGATTCCTAATTTAGAGAAAAGTTCAATCACTTCGCTGTTATGAATAAGATTTAAGAAATAAGGACCGACCAAAATCCCGGTAAAAATATAACCCACTATCAAAGGCTGTCGCAAAATCTTCATCAACATTGAGACAAGAAGGGCAACAACTATGATTGAACTTATTTCAAGATAAATCTCCATATCATATACTATCAGATTGTGTGATGTTACTTCATATAACTACTCTCTACCGCAGGTGAAGAAAACGTATCCAAATAAATTGGCCCTGGATACATTCGCTGATTGTTTACAAAAAGGTATAGCAGAAAAAAACCAACATATATACAAAGTAATAATAGTGTAATACCCAAAGTGCCAACACCCCACCATATGCCTTTCTTCCAGCCTACAAAAAGTGCTGGTCCAAAAACAAGCACAATATACATAATACCTGAAATAAGGACGACAAATAGTGAAATTACTGTACTTAGTTGTG
>CAZMJG010000045.1:0-9363 GCA_964566675.1 uncultured Gammaproteobacteria bacterium | reverse complement strand
TTCGGCAAGTCGAAGTAAATAGAGGGCGGACAATGCCGCAACAAGGTTGATGATATCTCGGAGGAAATCGAAGAAAAAATTGCTAAAGCCTTTCCTCAACTGACGATCCTCACTCATCTTGAACCTCTAGAAGATCCCAAATCTCATGAAGATATTTCTATAGATCGAAAAAGATAGTTGATTCAAGTACCCATAAGAAAATTCATTTATTATTCAGACAGTCAAAGGGAATATTTAATGTGTTATTTTCCATATTTCCTAATACCATCTTTGACCAGTTGATATGAAGTTTCTGAGTTGTTGATCATCTCATCGTCCATGAAACTAATTGCAAATAATCCTTTATTTGTAAGTTGCTGTATCACTGAATCAGTAAAAAGCTCCCGCATATCAGCATCAAATACTTCACTCGAACTATTTGAAGGTTTATAGTGAGCAAGCATTATGGGTTTACCATATGAACTCAATATAGTCGTCATATTGGTAATATCTTGCGCATTGGTATCAGATTCCATAGTTTGAAAAGAAATAAAGTCTGATTCTTTCATTACCTCTGCGAAATAGGGAAATAATGAACGTCCGCCTTGATTTGTAGTATCATCATAGCGATTCAGCCAGCCTCCCCATGAGAGCGATACTTTTGAATTCGGTGCATATTGATGAAAATTATCTTTGATCATCCGATAGTTATCTTGTAATTTGCGCCAATAATTTTCATTTACATTCCAGTTGTTATCTACACATGTAAAAGATGGAAATTCAGTAAATAGCGAGACATACATCGTACCAGAGCCATTATAGATCTGTGCAAGCTGCTTCATATCCTCGACCACTTGCGAAGAAACCGGGTATGCCCTTCCACATGCGGGACCATATGACGTCTCAATTTCTTCTTCAGGAAGATCAGTCCACGTAATAATGTGGACAATATAATTGCTCGCATATAATCGAGGTATCAGATCATTTTTCTGTACGCTCATCCACTCGAGATCTTTGGTGCCATTGTACCAACTGGTAAGCATATGCACCGGAGCCTCTTGCACAAGACGATAATCCATAGCAGGACCAGCTTGGGAACCAATGCCAAATAATATTTTGGATGAAGAAGAAACAGTAGGTTTAATTGTGGGAACCACAGTCGGAATGCTCGTAGGTAATGGCGGAGTTGTAGCTGTTGGAATAGGCTTTTGGGTAGCTAACGGAATAGAGGTTGCTGCAACTTTCTCAGATGTAATTTTATTTTTTTGACTCGTAAATGCTATAGCCAATAAACATGCAAATACAACAGCACATACGAGAAGAACAATAATTATTTCCTTTTTATGTATATCTAGCCAATAGTTGATCATCATTGGAGACTTATTATACAAGGATGGATGTTGAAGGAGAATGCGATATTCCTTTACTTAAGTATTATCGTGCTGCGGGACATGGATTCGAACCATGATAAACGGATCCAAAGTCCGTTGTCCTACCATTAGACGATCCCGCATACTTTAGTATCGTTTATTGTACCAAAACACCTGCTAAAAAACAGCCTATTTGCGTGCCATATGATACAATAGGTACATGAAAGAAGGAATTGTACTATTACTCGGGCGTCCAAACGTAGGTAAATCCACGTTCGTGAACAATATTATTGGCACAAAAGTAGCTATTACTTCTCCCAAGCCTCAAACAACACGTTTCCCCATACAAGGACTCTATCAAGATGAACGTGGTCGTATCATTTTTACCGACACCCCTGGTATTTTTGATAAAGCCCCCGACTTTATGTCGAAAAAGATCAATGAAAGTGCTTTGCGTGAACTCAATAAAAAAGCTGATGTGGTGCTCTACTTTATCGATCCTACGAGACGCCGTGATTACGAGGAAGCTCGTGTACTCGGATTGGCCCGACAGGTAAAAGCGCCGGTAATACTTGTTTTTAATAAAGCCGATTTAAATGATGATAAATATATGCCTCAATATGCGTTTTTAGAAGATGAATTTAAAGATGCATTTCATATATCTGCGCTTGAAAGGAAGCATATCAAGCCCCTTATGGAGCGCATATTTGAACTCCTTCCCGAGCGAAATACAGAAGACACTCAAATCCCCGAAGATCTCATTTATCCACTCCTTTCCATGGATAGTAAAACCTTTATTGCTGAGCTTATACGAGAAAAAGTATTTATCATGATGGGCGAAGAAATACCATACACGACTACCGCTGTAGTAGACCAAATCACCGAACGTGAAAATGGTATCCTCTATGTAAAGGCGCGTATCCTCACCACCGATGATAGGTATAAACGCATGCTTATCGGACATGAAGCCCGTAAAATAAAAGAAATGGGAAGCTATGCGCGCAAAGAGATAGCCCTTGCTACCAATAAAAAAGTTTTCCTTGATCTGACTGTCGAGACAGATCCTGATTGGCAAAGTAGCCTCTACTCATAATCGTACCTATTTGTTATAATAACCTACGCACATCGTGTGCTTGATAGTTTAATGGTGGCCGTAGCTCAGTTGGTAGAGCGCTAGCCTGTGGAGCTAGCTGTCGCGGGTTCGAGCCCCGTCGGTCACCCCAAAAAAATTCCTGAATACATATATTAAATTCATAGTGCAAAGAACTAACATTGAAAACTTAAGTATAAATATTTTCTCCACCTTCATATAAATTTTTATACTTTTCAATCAGTCTTTTTCGAAATGCTACCGCTCTTTTTTCATGTTCTTGATCCTTATATTTTCCTTTAAAGCCCAATAGCATTCCATTACGTCCTATTTGTTCTGAGATTTTACCTTCTACGCATTCAGTGTAGTGCAGTGCTTCCTCAAACATTGTTTCTATAACTGTCATTTTTGCTATCTGTTCGTCTGTCATACCTTTTATTTTGAATCTTACTATTGATACTAAAGGGTATGCTTTCCATGCCACTTTAGCACTTACATCGATGGCTAAGGTGTATTTTTCCCTATTTTCATTATTAATTACAAGTGCAGAGACTCGTGGTACTTTGTTTATTGATAAATTATGTGAAAATATAATAGCAGGCGTAGTGCTTCCTGTGTAGTTCAGTTCATCAAGTGCTATATTGAATGCCTGTAAAGCTAACACTGCACGAGGTATTGCAGGTTCAGAAAGGCCAGGAGTATTTGCAACGTATTCTTCTGGTCCAAATCGTGCACCTAGTAATTTTGCAACTTCAGGCGGAGATGTAGATTCCATATTACAATTATATAATAGATAATAGGAAGATCATTAAACAGTTATAGTCTTGCTATCACACAGTAATGTGATCACATAAAAAGTTTAGGTTCTAAATTCGTCCAGCCTTTTAGGCCTCTGGAGGGATCAGAAAAAAATGAATAAAAAGTGCCAAATTTATAGAAAAGAACAATCAAAAGAAAAAATTAATCACGCCCCTTTACATCTAATTAAGCTTAATACATTAAATTTAATGAGGTCTAACACTCATCGGTGTGTACCCAAATATCACTACTAGAGTTTCCAAAAAACATTTGATAACTCTCCCTTCCTTATATTTTCAAAAAAAATCATGATATATTTTAGTAATGGAGACAGAACAAGCCTCGCATATTCCTAAAGAACTTACCCTTAAAACCAAAGAAGATCTCTTTTTGGAACATCATGATTTAGAAACAGAGACAGAAAATAAAATTGTGGCGATCATAAATCACCCTATATTAAGGCCTCAAATTCCATTTTCTATAGCTGAAAGCCTGGAAAAATATTTTTTAAATGATCAATTTTTTGATGGAAAAAAAGAGTTATTACAAACCAAAGGATTACAATCATTGAACTGGCTTAGTTTCTTAAGATACAGAAATGATATCCACAACCATTTCCTAATGCAACAGGCATTTAATGAAGAGTTTGAAATAAATCCAGAAGCAACCGGCGAGCTACTTGAATTTATACGTTACATGTGTACCAATCAAAATTTTTCCCTTTCAGCTATGGATTCAACAAAAAGTGAGCTGCTGAAACATGCTTGGATAGAAAGAACTTTTATGCCAAATCAGATCCCAGCCCTCAAAAGTGCATGGGATAAACCTTTAGATAAAGCCGAAGTGGAGAGCATAATAAAAACTCGAACTGAAGAGCCTATCAATGCGACTACCATGGGAGACGCACTCATGCATATTGCAACACGCAGTAAGAAACGATATCTTGACCAATACTATCGACAACAAGAAATAGATAAAGAAAAATTAATAGAAACCGAAAATGAAATACGTAATAAATCAAATACTATTGTTCCTTGGCAGTCATTAGTAAGAGAACCAGAAATCACGAGCCTTAATGAAATATCAGCAGCATATCTATCCAATATGGCAGATCTTGCGATTTTTTTGCGTTATAGCTTTAACAATAATCAGTTTAAACATGTATTACATAATCCCCAGTATTTTGAAAGCTGGTTTCGTGAATGTCATCGCATTGCATGTACAGGGAGTGATGGCTTGAGTTTATATACGGGCTATTCATCAATGGTTAACTTAAGCTCAGAGTTTCCAGGAAAACTAAGGACTACTGAAATACTTATAGGTGCTGATATACCCTTTATTAATAAGTATTTTGAAATTGCGGCAAAGTATAGCGAACAGATTCCTGTAAAAATACAAGCTGGTGACACATGGCGTAAACAAGGGGTAATGGGTGGTGTCCTACATGATTCAGAAGATGATTATGAAACGGCGCGCTTTGAATTCCCCCCAGCAGAAAAAGTGGCTCATTATCTTGAGTCTATGCGTCACTGCATGCAGGAAGCTTATAAATTGCTTCAGGCAGAGGATAAAAAAGAAGCTTTAAAACAACTGGGAAAGATGTTCCAACTAGGAATTCAGGGGCAGATCACCGAAGCTGTATTACAATCTGTGTTAATGTCTCAGATCAATGAAATGATTGCTCAATTTGATATGACACGAGTTTCACACGACAACTTGGATGGGTATGCATATGTGCTCGAGGCTGATCATTTTGCAGATTATTTTGCTCAATACGTACTTGGCACAAAAGTTCCACAACATTAAGCCCGTTCTAACAAGAACCCCCTTGCATTCTACATAAAATATCCTATAATTATGGGTCTTAAATGAATACACTCAATCTATTTTGGCGACGATATATAACTTTTTTCCAAATTGTGTGCTGCATGATCATTGCTGTCGGCACTTTTTACACTGCCCCTTATTTGTTCCGGCTACATAAAGAACAAACGCCAATAGTTGAGACTCCTCACAATGAGATGAGAGAAATACCCGACGACGTCCTTTCTCAGATACCAGGCACACTCTCCCCTGTCACGCTCCGGATCCCGATACTCATGTACCACTATGTCGAATATGTCACCGATAAAAATGACCCTTTTCGTGAATCAATGAATATTAAACCGGAGACATTTGAGCTACAGATGAGAACACTCAAGGAGGCTGGCTACACATTTATGTGGGCTCGCGAATTGGGTGAAGTACTTGATCATCGGCGCAATTTGCCAAAGGATCCTATTCTTATCACCATAGACGATGGTCACTGGGATGTGGTAACTGATATTTTACCCATCCTTCAAAAATACAATATCAAAGCAACTACATATGTGATACCTGGCATGACTGGAGGCTCCGATTTTATGACTGAAGAACAAGTTGCACAACTGATAAATAGCGGACTCATAGAAGTTGGTTCACATACAGTCCACCATATCCCACTCCAAGGTAAACTTTTTGAGACGGCACAATACGAGATCATAGAAAGTCGGAAAATACTACAGGAGAAATATGATATCCCGGTATACTCATTTGCGTATCCGTCAGGTTCTTTTGATGTTCAGGCTATTGATTTAGCAAAAAAAGCCGGCTACACGACAGCCATGTCTACGATAGATGGGACGGAAGTAAACGAAGCAAATCGCTATTTTCTCTATCGTTTGAGGCCAGGTTACCGTGTAGGAGGAGATTTAATTGAATATATTGAAAAGTGATCTCGTCGTAATATACCTCTCTTTACTGGTATACTTAGTCTACATGCGGGGAAAAATAAAAAAAGATCTTTCAATAAAATATGTGTGTCCTTTTTGTAATCAGGAAATTAAAGCTTCCAAAAAAACTGAGGTTTTATACCGCAAATTATGGATAAAAGGTTGCAATGACTGCTTTATACTTTCTATTGGTGAAGAAACTTCCTATTTATTTCAATCGAGAATTATAGAAGGATTAGCCTAGAGACACAACAAACAATGACTATCTCTCCCATCGCATAATCGTATATAGATCACTAATACAAGCAAACTGTTTTTCTTCCGCAAGACGCCAATCTGGCATCAGGTCCTTAAACATTTCAATAGTTCTCAATAAGGTAAACGGAGACACTCTTTCTGGGGCTTCCAAACGCAGTTCATCACAAATAACGATTGAATCTCGTGTTACACGCTTGATTTCAGCAATAGCATTTTTAAACTCATCTGGTTCTACTATATGTTGCAAAACAGTCACTGCAACCGAAGAATCGAAGGCACAACTACTCAAGGGTAAAGCCTCCGCTGTGGCATTAATAAACGGAACTGTTGGTATATTTCCTGAGGCTCGACGTAACATACCCATACTATAATCAACTGCTACAATATCTGCTCCAGATTGCTGAAAAAATGGTGTCAATCTTCCTATACCGCATCCTATCTCTAATAATCTCTTTCCTTCTAAATTACCCATTACGGCAAGTAATTCTTCTTGCAAAGCAGAAGTTGCTGCTTGTGAACGCTCCTCATCCCATCGCAAAGACATGACACTCGGTAAACCCGGACGCAAAGATCGCCTATTCCATTCTTTTTGAGTTTCTTTTGACATAAGTTATATAATACGTATTTCGTACGTATTGTATCTCTTGTCAGTAGATATGACCGTGATATTGATCACAATCCAAAAAAAAACTATCCGCTTTTGAATGAACTAACTTTCAATAACGGATAGTAACAGAATTTATCTTCTATCATCACGATTTTCCTTCGGTTTTGCGACGTTTACAACTATTGGTCGGCCTTCTACTTCCTGCTTATCCATTTCCAATGCTGCTTGTGCTGCTTCTGCTGTTGCAAAAGTAACAAATCCAAACCCTTTTGATCTACCTGTTGCGCGGTCAGTAATTACGATTGCTTCGACTATTTCACCATACTTTGAAAATAAGTCTCGAAGAGAGTCACTATTGATTGCCCAAGGTAAACTTCCTATAAATAATTTATTTTGATCCATGTATCACACACCTCCTTTCTTTCTCACTGAATGTTTGACACTTAATGTCAACATACTAACATTATGTAATTAGCTGTTTTTGCGCTTTCTTTTTAAATTCTTTACGACGCCCACAGTTTTTCTTTTAAGTTTAGATACTTTTGTTGATTTTGTTTTAGGTTTTGTCTTTTTCATAGATTATTGTAAGTAATACCTAGTCTTAACATTATCAGTTTTTTCTCGTCTTGTCAAACTCAATACATATTTTGTGCTCAAAATACGTATTTCTGATATCATGTAATTATGAAAGATTCTCTCTACTTTGTCTATATTGTGCAATGTAACGACGGTTCTTTGTATACCGGAATCACTACAGACTTAAAAAAACGCCTACGCATGCACAATGGTGAAATTGCTGGCGGAGCGAAATATACTCGCTACAGACGTCCTGTGATTTTGCGTTATTATGAAGCCCAAAAAACCCGCATTCAGGCTACCAAACGTGAATATGAAATAAAATGTCTAACCCGAACCGAAAAAATAAGCATTTGTGACGCATTTACTTGCACTCTTGCGTAATGTATACTATGCCTTCTTACACGCATTTTATCTAGCTTTGATCGCTTTCACACGCTCCTTTTTTATAGTCTACCTATTACCAATTTCAACATTATTATGAAATTACACACACTTTCTGATCTTTTTCAACATGAATTACAAGATTTATACGATGCTGAGTATCGGATTGCTCGAGCTCTTGAAAAAAGTGCAAAAAAACTGTCTAGTGCGAAACTAAAGAAAGCTGCCGAAGACCATCTGGAAGAGACAGAAATGCAAATTGAGCGTTTGGAGAAGATATTTGAATCAACAGGTATCACCGCCAAACGTAAAGTATGCAAGGGTATTCAAGGAATTCTTGAAGAATCAGAAGAAGTCCTCAGTGCTGATACTACTCCCGAAGCCCTAGATGCCGCCATGATTGCAGGCATGCAACGTGTCGAACACTACGAAATTGCAGCATACGGCTGCGCTATCGTATATGCCAAAATGCTTGGCGAAAAAGATGCAGAAAAACTTCTCAAAAAAACGCTTGATGAAGAAGAAAAAACTGATAAAAAACTTTCTAAACTCGCAGAACAAGGAGTAAATGAGAAAGCTTTATACGCCGATGGAGCGGCAGTTGCAATGTAATAGTAAAAATATTATAAGGTCGGACCCACTCTAAAAAGTGGGTCCGACCTTTTTTGAAACCTGATATAATACAGGAATATGACACTTGATGAGCGACTCTCCCTCATACAAGAGGTGGGAGAAGAAATAATCACCCATGAAGATTTAGTTTCTCTGCTTAAATCTGATGAGCAACTTATTGCCTACGATGGATTTGAACCATCAGGCCAAATACATATCGCCCAAGGAATCCTTCGAGCTATCAATGTAAACAAAATGATAAAAGCCGGTGTAAAGTTTAAAATGCTTGTTGCAGATTGGCATGGTTGGGCAAACAATAAAATGGGGGGCGATCTCGAAAAAATACAAACTACCGGCAAATATTTTATTGAAGTATGGAAAGCCAGCGGGATGGATCTTTCTCAAGTAGAATTTATCTGGGCTTCAGATCTCGTAAAGGACCCAGATTATTGGAAACTAGTACTTCAAATCTCAAAAACTAATTCAATTAAACGCTTTATTCGTACAGCTGAAATCATGGGACGCGATGAAACCTCAGAGTTGACTGCTGCTCAAATCATTTATCCGTGTATGCAATGTGCAGACATATTTAGACTAGGGGCAAAAATAACACAACTCGGTATGGATCAACGCAAAGTAAATATGCTAGCCCGTGAGATTGGTCCCCAGCTTGGCTTTTGGAAACCAGTTGTAGTAAGTCACCATATGCTGATGGGACTTGGCAAACCGATAGACACGGAAGGTGCCGATAAAACAAGCCGTACCATAGCACTAAAAATGTCTAAATCTAAGCCAGATACGGCAATTTATATGACCGATACGCGAGAGGATATAAAACGCAAAATCATGAAAGCGTATGGCCCCGAAGGTGATACCGCGGAAAATCCAATACTCGAATACTGCAAATACATACTTTTTGAAGCATATGAAAAAATCACT
>CAZMJG010000044.1:0-9390 GCA_964566675.1 uncultured Gammaproteobacteria bacterium | reverse complement strand
TTGGTGCGCAGGGGATTCGAGAGTTTACGAATATCAAATCTGTCGTGGTGAAGTAGTCTTGTTGATATGTATTGAATATGTACACACCCTTTGATATACTATAGGGTATGACTGCTGAAAATATTAGATATAGGGAAAAAGAGCCACAGCCTACTCTTCGCACACTAGGTGAGCGCATGGCTGCATATGGAGATGCAGTCGCTCCTTATATTGACCCAAAGCAAAATTTAAAATCTACAGTGCGTGCTCGGGAAATCATGGATTTAGTAGCCGAGCAGCTCAAAGCAGAAGAACCTAAAATACTACTCCCGGGAGCCTTAATTGGAAGTGATAATGAAGTAGAAGTATATCAGACTTCACGTATGTCTGGGGGTCATTATTTGATTGCTCCAAAAGAGCTTGAGTGGGGGACTGTATATGGGATGACGGCACAGTCTTTCGTTCGTGAATGGCTTCATTTTCTTAAAAATAATTATCCTGTATTGGATCCCGAATGTATGTATTTACCCAGGCCACAAGGTTATGATCCGGAATGGTTTCGGGAGAGTAGCGCCACTATAATGCTTCCCGATACACAACAAAATCAACAAACATCATGGGTAGATGCAGATGTCTGTGGTTTTATATTAGGTCCTAAAGTCAGTAATTTTTGGCAAAATGTACCATGGGGAGGTAATCGCAAACATGAAATGGACCATATAAGAAGGGCCCTTTGGGATCCTGAGGGATATCTTTTAGCAGACAATCCCAATTCTCTTTTTAATGAAATGCTTGCTCTAGCAGGCGAATGGCGCGAAAGTCAACAATTTACACCTCTCCGGGAGCCTCATAGTTATGATGGCTATGGACGTTACGACATCAGGACATCTGAAGATTTACTAAATGCTAATCCATATGATCTTGCCCGACAATTCGGTTTACCTGCCAAGCGAGTATCCCCTAATACATCACTGCATCTCTATACCCAAGCAATTCCATCGATACGACAGCCATTAATTAATTTCGATGATAATCATTTTCCATTAACTACAGTAAACCAGCATATGATTGGTAATGTACCCGCAGATCAGGCAGTTGTTGATTTTGAATCTATGAATAAACGTACATTTGATGAACCATCTTATCGTTCACGAAATATTCTGGCACTGTGGAATGAATCATTACAATCAGCTATTGCCAGTAGATTTGAAAGCCGAAAAATGATACTCGATATCAACGATCTTTTTATGGGCAAAGCCGCCCCTTTTTACGAGCACGTACAACCTCTTCAAAACCTAAAATTCTGTAACAATAATTTTAAATTTATAACAAACTGGCGTCGCGACCTTCATACAATTTTAAAGGAGGTTGGAGGCCGCCATCTTACACTCACAGAATTACTAAACACTTACTATTCATCTATGACCGCTCGTCTCATGCAAGATACTTTACAACCTCGTGAAGATCTATTTTCTAGTGAACAATTGCTACAGATTGCTCAACGGGAAGCTCCCCAAGAACTATCCAAACAAATGGAGATACGTAAAATAAGGAATGTATATGGAAACTATAGCTGGATTTCAAGTGATGTAAGAGAATTTATTCTCCTCCCAGTGTTGGGGGATGTTATCTTTAAGCGTCTCTTAGAAGCGGGTGGGATGAGAGAGCGAATAGAAGAAATATGGATGAGCACGGGTGAGGAATTTTACAGACGCACAATCGCGAAAATGCAAATGAGAGTAACAGCAGACGGTGTACCACTTAGATATCTTGATCCCACACCACTCTCACCAACTTCTCAAAATTATCGTTGAATTTGACGTATCTTTTTAATCGGCAAATTCAACTTTGAAAGCCAAATCTTCATGAATAATTTAAAATCACCCATCACCTTTTCCTTCAACAAACTAAACGGTGTGTAATTGGATTTTCCATACTCCCGTGGATAATGGCACACCGCAACTTCTGCGAATTTGGCTTTTACTTGATTGAGCTTCACGATAAGCTCTGGCAGGATCGATGAATCAGTACTTTCCAAGGTGATTTTACTGGCGACAGAACGCCGTATAAGCCTAAAATCACAATCGGTGTCTCGGATAGGGAGGCCAAATAAACGACGACTGATTTTACTGTATAACTTTCCTAAAATGATACGGATTGTATCATCACGGCGTATTTTTTTATAGCCGTTGATGATGTCTGCACCTGTGGCATGCATTTTTTCAATAAGCTTTGGCAGATCTTCTTCCAAATGATACTGAGCATCTCCATCGGTATAAAAAATCCATTCCTTTGTGGCTTGCTTAAAGCCATGTTTTATCACCGCATACCCTTCGCAGTTATCTTCTTTATTGATGACAATAAGCTGAGGAAATTTTTTCTTCATCTCGCGCAATTTTTTACGCGTATTATCGTGTGAATTGCCGCCATGTATCGCAATCACTTCAATGTCATGCGCAAAATATTTAGCTGTGTTAAAAGCTACTTCTATTTGACGAGCCACAGTACCTTCATCATTGAGAAAAGGAAAAAAAATTGACAGACTGGCAAGTTTTTTCATAGTTTCTTCTGCGCAACACCGATGACAGAAAGCCCGAAAGGTAATCGTGCATATCGGACAATTTTACTTTCTAAAAGGAGGGGATAATAGGCAAGAAAATTGACCAATGGATTGACGGTATCAACATCTGAACCTACTGACTCTTTTACAGGACTCAGTCTTCTGAGTAATCTCATGACAGCAATAGGAGGAAAAAAGAAAGAATTTGCATATGTTGTGCCAAGGGTTTTGAGTCTATGAGATTCAAATAATTGTGCCACCTCTTGAGCATTGTATCTATGGCGTGTATGGACTGCCACATCATGATATCCATACAGCCAATTGTTTGCAGCTATACGAATAAGAAGTATGCCACCAGGTTTTAATACACGATAAAATTCCTTCATGGCTTTTTTATCGCTTGAGACTTCACGCTGGCCCAATACATCAAAACAGGTTACTAAATCAAATTTACTGTCTTCATAAGGTATTTCATCAATACTTCCCACAATCACATTATCTAGACCTCGTTTATGGCAAAACTCAACCGCGCGAGGTGAGATATCAAACCCATGTACCGTGCCATACTTTTTGAGAAACTCTATCCCTGCACCTGTACCACAGCCTGCATCGAGAATTGTATTATTTTTTTTGGCAGGTAAATATTTTTCAAATAAAGAAGCTGTAATATCACGCATACCACGATACCAAAAATGGTTGTCTTCGACTGCATACATGATATCGTATTCTTTTGTTTCCATAAATGTGAATTATGTAGATCAATATGTCATCCTTAATTTATTTCAGGATCTTTAGAGTATCTAAAACAGATGCTGATCTCGTTGAGCGAGACTGCATGACATTTACCTACTAAAGCATACTATTATTGCAATTTGATAGTTTCATAAAACACACTAAGTGTCCTTGTATCTTTATTGCTGGGATCGATGCTTGATGGCTGCACCACACGTGATGGAATAAATTGTATCATGTTCAAATCGCGTAAGACACCAGAGGGTACGTATACAGTATATATATTAGTTGCCTCGGTGATTGACTGCACGTGAATTTTTTTTCTATTGACATAAATACTTACTTTTTGATCGGGCTGAAAGGAATGAGCTTTGAAAACCAGTTTAGTTGCCTGAGGTGTAGCATTTAAAAATAATGTTGAGATATTACTTGTTGCCCACCTGCCTTCTTTTTCCGGAGCTGACCAACCATCTAGAAGCACCCACTGAGTATCTTTAGTATTCATACGATAGGAAGTAGTCCTTTGTCTTTTTGCGGATTTTTTCTGATAGAGAATGTATCCATTATCTTTTTGAATAGGTTTGAACTGCGTCGAAAGTAACTTCGTTGCATATGATGAATAATCTTCTTTTTCTTTGAGTAATACATACTGAAATCCAAAGAAATCACTCGCAGACTGCAACTGGTTCTGTGTCAGCGCTTTAAATGAATGCTGTTTATCATGATTTTCTATATTAATCAGTCTTCCCAGAGGTCCAAAAAAAGGATGGGTCTGAAACCAGGCGAACTGATTATCTGGTACACGGCCTGCATATATACCAAATAATGGATGATTATGACTAAACTGAGGCTCAACAGACCAAACTGAGTGGAGATGCCCATGATTTTTGAGTCCATCTCGTATGGTAAATGGGATTTCAAGAATGGGAGTAGGTGTCTGCTTGCGAAGATAACTATAAATTTTATTTGGTATGGGTATAGAAAGTGGGGGAGCAATATATAGCCAGTGATCGAGAAAAAAAATAGTCAATAAAATTGCCAACATGAGCCTTTGTTTTTTTATATTTTTTTGGAGTATTCTCTGAATGACAAATGCAAATACTATACACATGAGAAAAACAAACGGAGCAATAAACCTGCCCGGCGCCCGCGCCATTTGAAAATATGGCAAATAGTGAATAACCAGGTAGGGGAGAGGGATTGAAGTTTGAAAGGTAGCAATTTTCAAAAAGGGACCTAATGTAAAAACAAGTAAAGTAAGTGCAGTGAGATATACTGGTAACAAATACACGGGTAAAGATTTTCTGAATTTCAAATAAATAAAGGTGGTTATGACAAGTAAAATACCTGGATAAATAAGTGCCTCAAAAAAAAGGTTTATAGCCATATGTTGTAATGATATGTTCTACCACTGGCCGCGCTATCATGACATGGCGCGGCCAAATAAATCCAAAAACATCTGCTGAAAAAGCTATATTATCTGCAAAACCTTGAGGTACTGAACGTGGACTAAAACGAATATTTTCAATAAACTCAACAATCCATGGGATAAGTAAAATGATTGAGGTGATACCAGTCAGAATAATATATTTATAAAGATCTATAAAGGACTGCCAGGATTTTTTAAAGGAAAATATAAACGAAAAACCTATCCAAACACCAATAAGTAATACAAACATAATGACGAAATATAAATTTGTGAGGAGCATTAACACTAGACTGGCCGCCAGTAATAGTGCATTCCGCACTTTTTGAATGACGATTCTACTTTGATACAAATTTATAAAAAAGATTGCCGGGACAACAAATAAATACATAGCAATATAAGTAGGATGCCCCGTAATACGATACGATACAAAAGGAGTAAATCCATACATAAGTCCGGCAAGAAAAGCAATAGATCTACGTATACCAACTATGCGAAGAAGCCAGTACATCGTGATATTGGAAGCAAATACACTTGCAAGCATAATCACGACAAACGATTGATGTATCGAAAGAAAAGGCCGGAGAAAAAGGAATAGAAAACCATTAAAGGGTGCTGTATCTTCCATGGATATATTCCATCCCATTGGGTAGAGAACACGATCTGTCGAGCCAAACGGATTTTTCCCTGAAAGGATATTGAGTCTCACATGCTCTGCCACAAACTCATATACAGGTGTTTCTCCTTGCACGAGTAGTACTGAAGGATTCTCTGGTTTCAACACTTGCATCCAGATTACTTGATAAAAGAATAAACTAACAAGAAGGTATATAATACAGATGGAAAGGTTAAAATAGCGCATTTCTTGTCTATTATACTTGATTGATTACATGAAAAAAATTATTTCTATAGCTATTATTGCTTTGGTTATCTTTGGATATTTTAGCTTTATATACAATCTCAACAACAGGCAAAATATCATAAAACGAGAACCAAAAAGTATCTTTGAATTCGACGCAGAAGCATTGCGGAAAGCTATAACTCTTTATCCAACTCTTCCGCCTGAAAATATATATACATCACCTACCTCTGATCTTTTGCCTATTTCTATCGGGTATCCAGACAACTGGACAGTAGAGGAGCTGCGTGATGATAAGGACCTAATACTCACTATGAAACCCCTGGATGCAAAAAGAAAAGAATGCATAAAAATCTGTCAGATAAAAGAAAGCATGCCACTTCTTGAAGCAATAAATTACAGTAAATATATGCTTCAGACCAAAAATACTCCCTATTCTTTAAGCGAACCTGTGGAGACCACAATACACGGTATTCCAACTCATATAAGCAAACTTCACCTTTCAAAACAGAAGTCGGATAAAATAGTACGCAATGCGGTGCTCGTAAAGGATAATACTTTTATACTGGTCGTAAGAAGTTGTGAGGGTACATCTGAGGAAATATTTTTTGCTACATTAAACACCCTAAAAATATAAAACTATTTGCGTTTATATACATACAACATCCCAATATCCTTCTCAAAAGCATAATAAGGTCGAAGTTTTTGGAATAACTCAAGCATAACTTGTTCACCAATGGGCAATGGAGCTGATACATACTCGGTTGGATTATTGCGAAATATACGTTTATCTACAAATAGATATGTTGCTTCTTTCAAGTATTTTTTTTCAACATCTTTTACTTCATCCTTTGTATACATCGTGGTATGGATATACCAATAGTCAGCAATATTACTGCGTCCTGACTGCATAAGCAAAATATGATCAAAATAACCAATAATGGCAATGGGCTTACCCGCAGGTATATACTTTTCAATCTTTTTGATAGTTGACAATACTTCTACCCAAGGAATCGTATTCACAACTGTATTTTCAATCGCAATAATATGATTACGAGGCGGATGATTGACATTCGGATCTATGGTAATTGTTTTTAATTCGGTATAACGTACGCTGAACAATCGGACTGTCCAATAGATACATCTTGTCTGCTGATATAAAAAGAACCCAAACATAATACTTGCTGCAAAGACGTATATCCTTTTCACTCGCACAAGTAAAACTCTCTGAACAATGTGGTAGAAAAAATACATAAATATAATACCTGCCGGGATGATGACGGCAGCTAAATCGCTAGAACTTTGTTTGCCAATATAATAACGATAAATACCATATCCATAGACAGATAAAAAGCTCAAAAATATAAGATCTTGTATAGCTAATCGGGATTTATAATATTTGCGTGCTATTGTCAAAAAAATTGACATTCCATACATAAGAATAGGCCAGTAATGAATTCCTGGTAACGGAGCACCATTTTTATTCTGCAAAAATCCACTATTAAATAACGCGGTAAAATAAAAAAGCCAAGACCATTGAGGCACCTGCTGTATAGAAATCCAAATATAGAGAGTATAAATCCCGACAAATAACATGCCCGTAACAATGAAGTAGCCGAGGTGAAGTAGGGCTCTTTTACTTTTATCCATGAATGTCTTATCGCTAAACCACCATTGCATCATCAGCACCGACAAGTACGCGAACAGTAATGGCGCGCCTGCTTCTAGATTCCACAAAAAACCGACTACTACTCCGATATGGGTCACATGCAACCATATCTTTTTTTGTGTTTGAAGCCATAGCAATAAAAATAATGCGGATGGCATTGCGGGGAAAAAACGCCAAACACTGCCCCCTGGCCAGACATATAACTCCGAGGGAAAAAGAAATCCAAACACACCATAGAAATGTATAGCAGTAATAAACAGCAATCCTGTAAAACTGACGAGAGTATTGCGAGTCAAAATCCTCAAGATCAAATACACACAAAGATACTCTATACACCCTAGAATCATAGAAATAAAATGGATATTGGCATGTGAAAAATAAAGCAAATATTTAAATACAAACGATGCTAGCAATATGTTGAGGAATCCATATTGGGCCTTCACATCTACAAGAAGATGTTTTCCTACTAAGACATCGTTGATAGGACCGGCAATAAAATTGACGTGATGATAATTGTAAAAAAATTGATAAAAGGAACTGTAGGAAAAATTTACGAGAAAAAAAAAGTATAAATGCGCAGACCATACCAATCTCAATCGGGCTGAACTGAGGCATATCTTCACGTATATCATCCAGGTATTGTTTCGCCTTCAGCGGAGTTTTTTGCCATAAAGCCAGTAGATACCAAACGCAGTAGGTAAAGACAGGTATAACAAGTAAACCCAAAGGCCACCAGTATTTGTAAGGTGTATACAATGATGTACGCACTGCAACCCACGGGAGAAATCGAGAAAATATTTCTGTCTTATTTTCCTGAGGGAAAGGAAATAAGTAAACAAATAAGAAAAAAAATATAAAGCTCATACATAAGCTTACGAGGAAAAGCCGCACTTGTTTGCTACCAGGCATATATAAATACAATACTTTTTATTTTAACGATATTTTTCTAAAATCGACATAGAGCTCGCGCGCATCCGCGTTACCTAAAATTTCTGAAGGTTTATACGCTTTTGCAAATGTAAACTTCACCTGATGCATACCCTCCATAAGATGCAGAGGTATACTATACACATCCCAATCCTTTTTTAATTCGATTGTACCTACTTGTACTTCATCTATATCTACGGTGACTGTCTGGGGTACCTGTAAACTACGTGCCTCAAACTCAAAGACACTTGATCCACCTGGGGGTGCAACAAATCTTGCCGTAGACACTTTGGCATTGGCCCAACGATGTTCGCCCTCATTGGCATGCCAGCCCTTAAGCAACATCGCATCTTCATATTCACTGGCACCTATGGTAACTGAGGAAAGTGGTATTTTTTTCTTTAGCAAACATTGATCGGTAAGACATACTCGGCCAACTTTAAAATATCCGTTACTCCATACCACAGGTTGTAGTACCACTTTTGGAGGAGGATAGGAGAAATGAGAGGTCTGAACCAAGAGAAGGTTGCCATCTTTTATAGGATTTCCTTTATCGTAATTACTAGGTGAAATAATATTTTTATTGGGATACAAAAAATATTCCATCCAAATCATACGCCAATAGCTCATCTGGGGGAGTATAACCTGATCAAGATACACGGGTTCGGAGATCGTCGTTTCTTTATCTAATGCTTGTAACGATATCAGCGAACGGTCTACTGAAAGGTGAGAATTCATAAATTTTTTGACAAGAGCCAGCCCGGAGTAAGTATTAAGGGCGACAAATAAAATGATGAATCCAAAACCCATCACCTTTTTTAGATTCACTATATACTCGATTCCTATGGCAAAAATGACTATTAGCAAGGGAAGCATATAGGTCACGATACGATTGTAGACAAAAAAATTATCATGTAGTATAGAGCTCCAAACCAACATTCCAGCAAATAGAACGATGTAAATACTCAAAAATATCTTCATACGCGCTTGCATATATCCGAGGGCAAAGATGATAGCAGTACCGATACTTGCCGGAATCGCTAGTATCCACCGCAACGGTGGAGAGGTATGTAGGCTATGCATTCCTGCCATTTCAAAAAAATCTGCGAAAGGTTTTTGAGCTCGAAAACGCTCCCAACCGATAGGAGCATCGATGAGTGAGGCTTGAAAAAAATCAAAAATAGTAGCATTTATGACAGCAGGAGCACTGGTGAGGAGTACTATAAGGCCAATACGAG
>CAZMJG010000043.1:0-9430 GCA_964566675.1 uncultured Gammaproteobacteria bacterium | reverse complement strand
CTATGACATATGAAGGAGTCTCGGCTATTTTCTTCCATCCGTCACTAGGAGAGATGTCTTGATTATATATTACAGATATTCTCGTATCTGATATGTGTGAAGTGGTGAGAGTCGTTGCGCCATTTGCAACATCTACATTACACAGTCGTATAAATGGGTTACCAGCTCCGATCTCTGTCTGTATCTCCAGATCAGTAGGTGCGACTGGAGATATGCCAGAATCTCCTTGTATCTCCGCAAAAGTGAGCACTCCTTGTCCGTCATTATCTACTGTAGCCGACAGATTCATATATGCGATAACTGCGCTTTTTCGTGGATTGCCCGAAGTGTTTGCTGCTATAGTGAGTATCTCATACCCTGAGCCATTACTAGAATAACCATGATAAGTCATGGCATCTTTCTTGAAGTATCCACGGCCATCATATATTCGTAGTTGTCTTGTTTGCGGGTTATCTTCAGTCACATTCCAGTGACCGCCGGGGACATCGACTATACCACTGCTTTCGATCAAGTCATGGGTCAAATGTGCGACCGACAGTTCGGGGAGTTCGTCTGCTCCTTCTCGTATAGATACATATCTCATACAAGTATTGTATGAAGAGTGAGCTTATTTTTTTAGAGGCGTTCTATCTTTATTCTATTGCGAATCTGAGTAATGGATATCTTTGTGCCTACGTTTTTGATTCCTATAATGAGTGTGCGTGCTATCTGAACAGCTTTTTTGGTAAATGTTTCAATGAGTGTTATCTGCTCGCTGAAAGATCTCTTTGTACTCCTTGAGAATGTCTCTGTAAGATTGAGGCCAGCTCCACTCATCTGATATATGTCTCCATTTTCATCTACGATATAGTCTCCATTTTCATCTATGAGGAGTATCTCTGGAGTATCTTCTGTGAAGGTCTTACTTGCGCCTTTGCTCATTGATTCCTGCAGGGAGATTGAGTCGGTAAAGGTACGGAAGGCGGTGAGTGCTTTAGTGAATATCTCGATAAAACCCATTGAGTCTGTGATGGTTCTGCCAATGGATTTTGGCATTTGATCGAATCCGAGAACTAGCTGAGGACTGCCTCCGGCCGTACCATGATTACTATTTCCCGATGAATCCTGAATTGGAAAGGAGGTATCATTACAATTGTATATACCATATAGTGTACTTGGATTGATACCAATACGAAGATTATCAAATATGCCTCTTGATCCTTCGACATTTGTTCCAAATCCATTATCTCTACATCCGACCGATACTTTTCGAGTGAAGTTTACAAATGTGGTAGGTGATTGTTGCGCTGTGTATACAATTGTTTGAGCTACACCATTGACCCATACTTCTATGGTATTAGTAGATGGTGTGAGCTGTATTTCTATAGTTCTTTTATTTCTGTCTCTAGTCGGTAGAGAATGTACACGACCAGACAAGTTCAGTCCAGCATTATCTCTCAGTGTTATAGTGAATCTGTCCACACCTCCACCATTGACACCAATTTTAAAATATTGGGAGCCACTGCTTCCTGTGCCAATAAGTGTGCCATCTCCAGAAAAATCAGATAGTAAATCAATTTTGATATATAATCCACTGCCCAAATTACTGCCCATATTTCCCATAAGTCCGAGGTTGACATGGGCGCCGCCACCATCAAACAAGACGGCTTGTCCGGCACCGTCATGTGGCATCATTCCATCATTTAATGATTTTGTGTATGCTGTCATGCTGGTAATATCTCGCGTGCATTTGTTAATTCACGCAGTGTTGTTAATTCTCTGGGAACCTCTTCAAAAAAAATAGGATACCAGGGCCTAAATGTTCCATCAGGAAGCTGCAAAGAAAACTGTCCATTATTTACATGATCCCAGTTCCACGTAAAAAAATAATTGATCAATCCTTCTGCAGCTAAGAACTCAAATTTTTCTTTAATTCTTGCCACTTGAGCAGAAGTAGATGCAGGAAAGCCACCCCATGCGCTATTTATATTCCATTCAGTAATACGAAGATTAGGGAATGCTTCCTTTAAGTCTAAAATACGCTGTTTAAATTGCTCGAAATCTCCATTGTCACCGTAGCAATTGTATGTTAAGGGTATACCTTTAGCATTGACCTCAATCTTTCTTTGTATCCAACCTCCCGGAGCCCCAACATATTCCATTGAAGACTGCGCAAGTGCAAACGATATTTCCATCGTAGGGAATAGAGGTTTTATATAATCATAGAAATCGATTTGTTTTTGTACAGAATTAGTTAAAGCATAAGGTGGAGTAGTCTGCCTATAGTCAAGCTCATTAAACATATTCACCTTAGTTATTCCATTGTTATAAGCCCACTCAACAAATGAATATGCCTGTGGAACTACCGTACTTGACCAGTTTGCATCAGTGGCTGCACCTGCGTTATGTGCGAACATCACATCTATTCCTGCATTTTTAATTGCAAGTGCCAGATTTCTACAGGCATTTAGAGCTAATGGATTTGAAGGGTCACCACTTGCTACTCTAGCACGAGTAACATGGGACGATTTCCAAAAGTTGATTATATTGTTTATTTTTGATGCGTTATATGTACCACTCTGCTCATATTGCCCTATATTAAATCCAACGTTATTTGACTTGATAATTGCAGGAAAATCGCGAATGGTTGAAATTTGTACGGGGTTATTATTGCTAATTTCTACAGTTTTAGGCCGTTCATCAATCCATATATACCACCAATCCCTAAACTTAGCTCCTTCTTCAATACTTTTATTGTATGGTTTTACAACCTGAAGCCACTCGTAATTCTGCCAATCGAAACAGAATAAGAAGTGGACAAGTCCTGGAAGACTATCAAAATATTTAAGCCTTTCTGCAAAGTTTTTACATGCAAGTGGTGTATTAGTATACCAGGCGGTCGAATTATGCCAGAGGTTCCATTCAGTAACACGAAAATGATTAGGTCCAAACGCATTGTAACCTTTGCTAATCATTGCTCTAAAATAATTCAGTGCTTTCTCGTAGGCCGCTTGCGTTGCGGTATAGCTATATACATTCTGATCTATATAATCAAGATAATCCCCACGCCCGACAGCTATTGCATGATCAATATAGTAGACATTAGAAAATACATTGCGAGTTGAGGAGTTTGATTCATTATCCTGTGTAGCACCTTGAAGGGCTGAGACTGAAGTCTTGAGATTAAATTCTGGAATGTTAGTTTTAATTTGCTGAGCCATCCAGTTTCCCATCCTAAAGTTTACTCGAGGATGAAATCGCCAAAAATTACCCGATACAGAAGGATTGCTATATGTACCATTTGCCCCAGTGCTTGAAAATGAAAAGGTGCTTTCATCAATATACGTTATTGATCTCGGTCCACCAAATTGATTGTTGGTTACTCCTAGAACATCAAACTGACAGATTATCTCCCAACCATTCTGAAGCATATGCTTTTTAGGCGTTCCTGTTAGTTGATCTCCATATTGTACGGTTACCACATTACTTGATCGAGATACATTCAATACGCCCACATTAGAAGCGGAACCTTCTGCTTCATTCCAAAGCATATATACATCATTAGGGCCGAAGACTCCTTGATTAAGTATCCAAGGTATCTCATCGTTATACATAAAATTAAGAAGAGCATCCCAATCCTCAGGTTTATGAGGATGTCCAATACCTGAACCAAAAGATAGATAGGGGAAGTATTCTTTTGCAAGTCTGCACGCTTGTTTCTGCCAAGCTATATCTATAGATCTGCTGCCTATCGGTTTAAGCGGTACTCTGACTTGACGAACGCCTTTACTATATACGTAACGGTAGTATGATCTTGCCAATCCTTCAGGAAATACACTACCAAATATCTCAGGTCCTGCCTGAAATACTTGATTCATATTGAGACCGTATGTTGACGACGATTTGACCATACATATTAAGTGAATTTAGCTCTTATAACGAAGTTTGTTCCTGTTATACCTGTTTGATCGACTAAATCTCTGTTTACAGAAAGAGCCCATGCAATGCCGTTAGTAAACCAATCTCCGTTTCCCTCAAAAAAATCAGATCCTAGTTTCACTTCGCTTGGATGCGTTGCATCTGCTGCAGGTGGAAAAGGTATCCTGTAAGCATTTAGAGGGGTTGCATTTGTAGCAGGTATAGTCGTCTGGTTAAAAAATAAGATCCATATGAGCCCGCTTGTATCAATTCTGTTTGCATAAAACGATCGCAGATTACCGGGTGCAGGTTTTATAAAATCTTTGATGACGCCTGTAGTTGCTTGACCGTATGTTGATGATGTGTATATTTGGCCAGATACTGGTTTCTGAGTAACACCCAATACCTTATCTGTAAAATCCTCTCCTGTTATGAGACCTGCTAGGATTACACGTAGCGCTCCATTTGGATCATCATATACAGCGTATATCTTGTCAGTATCGTTCATTGATGCAGTATCATATTCAAGCGTTACAATGTTACCATCGACTTCGTCAATCCCATATCCTGCATCAACCATATTCATTATGATTGTATTCCTCGTAGCATTCACAACTAGCTTTATACGCTCAAGGACAACACCATCCTCAGCATAATCAAGAAATGTGAGTGTCTTGGCGGAAGCGTCGAAAGATATATTTGTTACTGAAATATTCATTGTTTTATATGCCTAGTAATATATTCATAGCTACCATTCGAGCTAAGTTCTTTTTTTGTAAAGCTAAATTTGTAGTTTTCTTCGTTTTTCCCTCATCCTCATTATCTATAATTAAGAGATAGTCACTATTTCCTATGACCGCCTTTTCTGGTAACTGGTCCACTCTTCGATTAGCCATAAATTAAGCTTGAATATTGTGTGTAAATTGCAATGTATCATTGAGCACAAGTGGCATCGCCGTAAAGACTTGCCTTGCGAGTAGTACTCCACCCGATACATTGTTCGTAAAAATTCCCTCTTCAGATATATTTCTATTGCCGTCTGCCGTGTATGTCCATACCCATCGAGTAGTATCATTCGTGGTGGTTACCGTTAATTGTGTGATAGTAGCTGCTCCTCTTCCTACCTCTGTACCAAGTGCCGTATCTCCTGCAGCTGCGGCTGTGGTCCCAGTGCCTACCGCGATCGCTGTGGCTGGCGTGGTTGTAAGTCCTGCCACTTGGCTCGCATATAATGCGTGGCCGGTAGTCACTACAAGATTATCTAGTATTGCCTTTGTGGTCCATGTACCAGTGATATAGGGGATAACAAGATCCAAATCAAAAGTTCTCTTGATCCACTTCCACAAAAAATTATTCTTAAACTGCTTTTTAGCTGAAGCATGAAGAAGTTGAGAAAGTCTCTCATTTGATATTCCATGTTGCAATGCCGCTTCACACAGGCCGTCAAAGTCGAGGACACCTTTTTCACTAAGACAAAAATCCATACTTATGCCTAGTTCATTTTCAATAAGCATTTTCAGCTTATCTCCCGAGTAAAGGCGACGATATACCTTACCTATTTTTGAAGTCCTATCTGTAAACGCTTTCATATTATTCTTGATCAGGTACGGCTGCAAGTTCAGCTTCGCCGCAAATTTTAAATCCATCTACCATATCATTAAGCTCCTCATCAAAATAGCGTGCAGTAATTTTGTAGCTCCATCCTTCAGCCTTGTAGTATTGCTCCACAACGGTGCTGATAGAGACTTTAGCATCTCCTGTTACTGTTACTTTTTGTCCTACTTCAAATTGAGGTTGTGTAAATGCCATATAGTTATATTCAAATGTCTAATTGATATATCAAGATTGTATTGAGATAGCCCATATTTTTTTTATGAGCTGGCCGTCTCACGATCTGAGATATTCTCATACACGCTAAATACTCCTCGTTTTATTGCCGAAAGAATCCCTCTGAAATCCTTGAACTTCGCATCGTAGTGGTACATGCCTTCAGATATATTTGTGTCAGTTTTTGAAAGGGTGAGTATTTGCTTACCAGTGAGAGGAGTATCAAATGCTACAATGTCTTTCTTGATGAGTGCGTCTGCATCTGAATCCGTAGCATTCGCTTTTACCGTAAAAAAGAGAGTTCCTCCAGTCAGGTCTATAGCAGTCCCATTCTTGTCTGTTACGGTGAGTTCAAAGCTGTTGTCTGTCGCTCGAACTACATCCATCGGTTCGCTTTCTATCATACGAGTATTGTATTGATGGAGATATATTTTTTTTATGTAGCTAGTCTTTCCGTTCCTGCATCATCCTTGCAGTAGAGTAGACCGTCAGATTTTACATACACGATTGCCGTATTAGTGGCAGGAGTCGCAGGGGATGAGACCTCATTAAGTATGAGACCATTAAGCCGTATAGTAGATACTTGTTTTTTCTCAAGTTCTCGCACGCGCGCTTCTAGTTGTTGTATGTATAGCAGTATATTATTCATCGAATGAGAATTCTAAATTTACATATTCATCTTGACCAAAGTATAGGGTCTTCTTGCGCACTCGCAACATATCATCTATGCTGTAGTCTGGTATTTTAACTTTCACATCATCACCCACCGCATAACTCTGGAATGAGGGATTGCTCACTAACGTCTTGAAAGATACGACACGTATAGGGCTCTTATGTTTCTCTACATACTTTTGAATCTTTCCGTCAAGTATAGCGGTGTTTTCCACATTCACATCATTGATGAGCGCTTCTTGCTTATGCCATGCGGTCTCATACCCTGCGCCTGCATCATATGTGCGAACTATCTGATCTTCACCTATTCCACCCCCCAGTATTTTCCCATCCGTAAACACGCTCCCGACCAGTTTCACTGAGCAATCTGCATCTTTTATATTTCGACCATCCACAAATTGCACTTCTGGTCGAGACACACCTATATGATCTTTGATCGTCAGCACTTTTGCATGAGAAATGTCAAAGTCAAAGCCGTCCGCTATATTATCTTTTGAGAAGTTCTTGACTATCTTTGCGACATCATCTTCGTTGAATGTCTTAGTGTGTGAGGTAGTTGTATCTATTGTGCCGGCCGTTATCCCTATATCATTCACCGCATTGAGCGCAGTCCAGGCGATTGTTCCCTGGTCCGTCGTAGTAAATGACCCGCTATAGTATCGATTTTCAAAGTAGCCAAGCCAGCTCTTGAATCCTACTTCACAATTTGCGGCCTGAGCATATTTCTTGTATCGAACATCTGAAATATATCCAGCGAAAATAAGGGCATCATCCTGCTCAATATACATATTCATGAATCCACTTTCAAAAAGTTCTTTCGGATTAGTTCCTTGCTTTGCAAGATAGTCGATTAAGTATCTCAACCCTATATATACCGTTCCACTATGCACATTGTTGAGTCGGTAGTCAATGAGTCCGGAGTTTACCGGAAGTATCCACGTAGACGAAAGCGCTTTATTTTTCACATACACTTTATATTGCGACATAGGTATATGGATAAGTAATCGTGACGTATCCGACCTCTGTAGTATCTGAGGTAAGTCTAAACCTATTATCCTCTCGAGCCGGCACAGTTAGAAAACTACCTGAAAACTTATCAAGTTGATTCGCACTATCATGATCGAGTACAGTCTCTTCAAAGCTATCAACTTCTATATATTCATCTTCAGCAATGGTCATATTTAGTGATATATTTTTATCATTCAGAACATCAAGCAAGACAGGATTAGTAAGTGGGCCTACAAGGCGGATCACTGGATACGAAAAGATATTCCCTCCATTCGGTACGGTGGTATAAGAATTTGCTGCACCATTGGCAAAATTTAGAGGTATAGCCATAGGTACAGCGGCACCTCCTCCAATCGCTTTGGGGACAAGGATTTGATACAACTTAGATGATGTGAGGAAGGGAAACTCAGTTTCAATCGATATTGATATCGGTGATTCTACTATGGTATCTAAATTTATCGGAGACTCTACTTTCTTAACTACACCGCTTATCTGAACTTCAAGATTGTTTAGAAGTAAAAACTTAAATGTAGTCTTATCATCAGGACTATAATTATTGACTGTCAAATACTTAAAAAGATTGTTTCTCTTCTCAATAAGCCCCTCAGGTGTACCACCATTGACAATCAATATAATGCGTACATTTTTCTGAGTATATGTCACGTTGCCAAGTTTTGCGCCATGTTTAGACAAGATAGTATTTACCGAGTAATTAGTATCAAAGCCCAAGCCTGGTATATCTTGGAGTAAGTAGCCATTTTCAGGGGTCAACTCAAGGCCGTCATTAATTGTGATTTTCTTTACCATACATTGATATTGTATGGAGTTGAGGTTAATTATTTTGAATGTTGACAAGGTAGAGACTCGTAGTGTATATTTATACCTATTCACACTAATGTGAATATTGTTGAAGGCAAAGCAACAATTAAAAAATCGAGTACATTAAAATCTATTGTGTGTGAGCTTTTGGCAACGGTAAAACTTTGCCAAAGGTACTCGAGCCTTGCCTAAAGTTCGCACATAGTAGATTTTTTTTTGGGTTAAAGGGCTCGATCATTGATTAATAAGACGGCGTAATTATTAATTTTTGACGAGTGTACATGAGATGCAAATCTCAATGACGAGCCTATCTAACAATAAGAAATTGTTTTTAAGGGGCTCGTGCCATCAATTTGGCAGAGCCCTTTAGTCGTTTATAGCACTTTTTGCATACAGAGTAGAGTATCGGGGAGAGGGGATAGTCAAATTAATATATTTATTTTTTGACTATGAACAAAATTTTTATTGCGTCGTCTATGGATGATGTACTTAACCCTACCTTCGTTATCTCTGAAAAAGAGAAGTTACTTCTCGAGAAATTAAGCAAAGAAAAAACCAGGCGTCGGTATAAACCTATTCCTGGCTTTTCTAACATCAAGCTAGAACTTGATGTATAAAATAACGGGTAAGTTATTTTGCTAATTTTAGTGAATAAATTAGAGGGCTTCGTTTTATAAGACTATCCCTCTCTTCGGTATTTTGCTCTGTATCGCTTCGTAGTTGTATATTATAAGCTATACACATATTATTTTCAAGGTAGTTTGATATTCCTTTACAACATTGTAAATATATTGTAAACCAATAGTCAATACCTATAGTAACAACTGTGTGTATAATTATTATCCATCCGTGTAAAAGTACGGAAAGGAATTATGGCATATAGCGTATGAAACGTCAATAAGCATAATTCATTTTATACATCATGTCATCAAGTACCCGGTCCATATCGAGTGGATTATTGATGACTGCTGTAATGTTTACGTTACGACTATTATTATTGTTCAGCACCCGATTATCTACGCTTTGATTGCCGTTGAGCATTCCATTGGATAATACATACTCACCTTTGTGTAATATAGCAGGACCAGTCTGGTCCACCCATCCTCCTGTAGCATAGCCTTTTAGTCCTGCAGATCTCCCTGCCTCAAATCCTTTTTTAGTAGCTTCCCATGCTTGAGAAGCAGCATCTTTTATTTTGTCAAATACT
>CAZMJG010000042.1:0-9746 GCA_964566675.1 uncultured Gammaproteobacteria bacterium | reverse complement strand
ATGCCTTTCATATCCACTGGCCCTGCATTAATTCAGATGAAGCTTCGTTTGCGTATAATGCTTATTCTATACTGAAGACAGGTAAAGATGAATATGGAGCCACTATGCCGCTTCGTTTTAAAGCATTTGGAGAAAATAAATTGCCAGTAACTATTTATTCTATAGTTCCGTCACTTGCTATATTTGGTTTTAATGATGTTTCTTCGCGTCTACCATTTATCCTACTAGGAGTATTATCGCCACTTCTTTTCTATGCAGTTACCAAAGAATTATTAGAGAATAAGAAGATTGCACTTATTGCAGCTTTTCTTGCCAGTATTTCGCCTTGGATTCAAATTCTTTCACGGCATATTCATGAAGCGATCATCATCATGCATTTAGGGGCTTTATCACTACTTATCCTCTCCAAAATAATGAAAAAATATGAATTGAAGTGGGTGATTTGGCTTGCAATTATAAATGGCATTGCTCTTTTTACCTATCATATTGCAAAAGTGTTTATGCTGTTTTATGGACTGTGGCTTGGAGGGATATTATATTTTAGACCCAAAAGAAATATCTCCGTATTGTTTAAAAGTATACTGATTTTTATCATCCCAGTTGCAATATTTTTTACTACCGAATTCCTTACTCCTACCAATCGTGTAAGCAATCTCCTCTTTATCAATAATCAGGGATTTACACTATCAATTGATGAGCAGATGAGAGAGCATCCGATTCGGATAATACACAATAAATTACATCAAGCAACTCAAGTGCTCACTAAACAATATATTTCCTACTTTTCACCAGAATTCTTGGTCATCCATGGTGATGCAAATAAGCGATTTGGGTATCCAGGGATTTCACCCATTACTGCTGTGGAATATCTATTTTTGCTTATTGGTCTTTATTATCTTTTTCACAATAAAGAACGCTCTAGGTGGTTGCTGAGCGCAACGTTGTTATTTGCTCCCATGAGCGCCGCACTCACATGGCAGGAGTACTCGCTCACCCGATCCTTTTTTATGATTGTGCCAATCATTATGATTACGTCGTACGGCGTCTACCATTTTTTACACTCTATAAAAAGCTACAAAATCATGTTTGTGACAGGTATATTCATCACTGGAGCGTTCCTTTATTATGTCACTTTTACATGGGATTTTTACTTCTTCCATTATCCTCAAAAGACTGAAGCAATCTATGGTTGGCAATGTGGTTACAAGGAACTTTCGGAATATATAGATAAAAATTATGAAAAAACCGACACGTTTTATATAACAAAAAAGCTTGGGCAACCATATATTTTTACTCTTTTTTACAGAGCATATTCTCCGGCGCAGTATCAGGAGCAGGCTACGCTTTCAGAACTAGGAGAGTATGGCTTTGGTGAAGTTGAAAGATATGACAAATTTGAATTTAATTTTGCAGCCCCTGATGCAAAGACAAACGCAGTATATGTCGGATATCCGGACGACTTTCAAGGGACAGACTTACCCGAGAAAGATATAGAAAAAATCAAAATCTACAATGACGAAATCTTCTGGATATATAAACCGCAGTAGTTACTGCAAGAATAGATAAATACTCAAATTATAGAAGGCATGTATCAGAATTGGGATCATGATATTTCTTCTCTGTAAGTAGATAAAGGACACAGCAAAACTCAGGAGTATATCAGTTGCCATAACTTGTAGTAATATCATACCTCGCATATCAGGATTGGAGAATAATATAGGTATATGTAGAAAAAAGAATAGAAAACTGGCTAAAAATACCGAACTTACCGCATTATTGGATTCGGAAACCAACCGTTTTAACACAAAACCTCTCGATAATATTTCCTCCGTGATACTTGAAGCAAACGCAACAGCAAGCGTATACAAAAATAATGAAGGAGAAAATACATCTAAAATATGAGGCAGAGATTGATGTTTCATATAATAAGCGATCAATCCTGACATAACAAAAAGGAGACCTGCCCCAAGGCCAATCAGGAAATCTGAACGTAAATGTCGAGGTGTAAAATCTATATTTTCAAAAAAATGTTTTTTCTCAACGTGAGTAATAAAATAATGCACCGGGATAAGAAAGATTAGAGGTTTGGCGATAAATTCATCAAACCATATAGGTAGTTCTGTTTTAAAGTATGTTCTATACATACTCCATAAAATAAGCACAATAGCCCAGACATTGAGTGTCTTCTGTAGGTGAGATATGGGCTTTTTCATTGATATAAATGTACATTTTTTTCTTACTCCTTGCAATAGAGATTTATTTAAACTATTTTTATACTGTAAACACACATGGCAAAACATACCCACAATACTAATAAAATGAGAGATCTGATGAATAAAATAATCTTCGACCCTGAAGAAAGAATCTTTGTATTTCGTAATCAGACTCCTCAACAACAGTCACAAATATTATTACGACTATCCAAACATATACTCTATGATCTCCTCAGTAAACTACCCAATAAAGAAATCGCTACCGCGCTTGAATTTCTTGATCCCGATGAAGCCACCGATATACTTCAGTCAACAAGTGAATCACAACGGAAAAAAGTCATAGAAATGATGAATGAGAGTATACAAAACGACATTCAGATACTTTTTGCTTTCGACCCCAACACTGCCGGTGGCATTATGAACCTTGACTATATTCAAGTGACAGATAAAGAAACTATATACGAAGTTGCGAAAAAATTTAAAGCTCATGAGCAACGAACTGGACGACTTCCGGTAATGATTGTGACCAAAGGTGGCATACTAGAAGGTTATATTCCAGGCCATGAACTGGGATTTGCCAAACCCTCAGACTTGGTAAAAAAATATACAAAAAGCATTGCTGGTATCCATCATTCGACGACCAAAGACGATGTGATAGAGCTATTTAAAGCCAAACCTCACAATAAAATAGCGGTACTCAACGATAACGGTTCTGTAAAAGGTATTATCTACTCCGATGACGTACTCTCTCTTATAGAAGAACAAGAATCTGCCTCTCTTTATGATTTCGCAGGTGTACATGAAGAGGAGTCTGTCACTGATAGCACAAGAGTAAAGGTTTCTCACCGGTATAAATGGCTCATCATCAATTTAGCAACCTCTTTCTTGGCTGCATTTATAGTCGGACTATTTAATGAGACAATTTCTCGATATGTATTACTTGCGGTCTATATGCCAATTATTGCTGGTATGGGAGGGAATGCAGCTACCCAAACCTTAGCTATTTTAGTACGTGGTATAGCTCTAAACGAAATAGAATTTAGTACCGCCTGGCCCGTACTCAAACGAGAAATTCTGGCTGGTATGATCAATGGTGCTATCAATGGAGTTATTGTAGCTACCGTGGTGCTCATCGTAAATAGGGATGTCTGGCTTGCTATTGTTCTTGGTATTGCGATGGTCACCAACCTTATTGTGGCAGGCTTTTTTGGCACACTTATACCTTTAGTTATGAAAAGTTTTGGAAAAGATCCTGCAACCTCAGCTACGATTTTTATTACGACGGCTACTGATGTACTAGGTTTTCTTGTGTTTTTAGGTCTAGCTACTCTATTATTGAGATAGCATAAATACATGTAATTATGAAAAATACTATTGAAGAGCAAGCATATCAACAATATCTAAATAAAACACCATCAGATATTTTAAAAAATCTTCAAAGTACCATACAAGGCCTTACACCCTCTGAAGCAACAAATAAATTATATAAATATGGTCCCAATCTTCTTCAGGCGAAACAGGTAAAATGGACCGACATATTTATCAGACAGTTTATTTCTCCGTTTATTTACTTGCTTATTGCGGCAGCTCTTCTATCTTTTACACTGGGAGAATTTATAGATGGCGCCATGATTTTATTGTTTGTATGTATCAATTGTGGTCTTGGTTTTTTTCAAGAATATCGTTCTGAGCAAGCACTCAAGGTACTGAAAGGCTATACCACCGCAACAGCAAAAGTACGCAGAGGCAATCATGAACAAACTATCCCGGTAGATGAAGTAGTCGTTGGAGATATCGTATTGCTACAGCCAGGAGACATTGTGCCTGCTGATTTACGACTTATAGAGACAAGTAATCTTATTATTAATGAATCAGTACTCACTGGAGAGTCGGAACCAGCGTCAAAATCAGAAAGACTATGTGAGAACGTCACGACAGCTATTCACGAAGCAACCAATATTGCCTTTTCAGCTACCCATATTATTAGTGGATCAGGTTTGGGAGTTGTAATAGCTACAGGGGCCGATGCATATATTGGAACTATCGCTAAACTTACCGTAGAAATGCATCAGGTCAGTAGTTTTGAACGTGGAATGTCAAAATTCAGCACATTTATCCTGCGTATTGTGGCCATTACCCTAGCCATTATACTGGTGGCAAATATTATCATTAAAGGCGGAGACACCAATTTTGGAGACCTAATCATTTTTGCAATTGCTTTAGCCACTGCCGTAATTCCTGAAGCTCTCCCCTTGGTAATTACATTTTCACTTTCCCGAGGAGCGGTGAGACTAGCAAAACATAAAGTCGTCGTCAAAAGACTTTCTGCAATTGAAGATCTTGGTGGCATACAAATACTCTGTACGGACAAAACAGGTACCATCACCGAGAATAAACTGGCGGTGGTAGACATCTTCAATGACAAGGAACATGTCCTAACCCATGCTGAATGCGCCATAAATTTACAAAGTCAACATAAAGATCCTTTTGATATAGCTATTCTTGAAGCCTCAAAGGATTATCAGAGCACCTTAAAACACACAAAACTCATTCATGAAATACCATTTGATCCTGATAGAAAGCGTAATAGTGTTCTTGTTGATATAAATGACAAGCCTATTTTGATTATACGAGGAGCCGCTGAAGCAGTTTTACCTCATGTAAAATCTCCTCCTGAAACAATATATACCTGGATTAAAGAGCAAGAAAAACTAGGCAGACGTGTGATTGTAATTGCTCATAAACATACAAAAACAAATAAAGAATATACGCAGGAACTAGAAGAAAACAATCTCGATCTTACAGGAGCAATATCATTTTCCGACAGCTTAAAGAAGAGCACTATTGCAGCAGTCAAAAAAGCTCAAAAACTGGGAGTTAATATAAAAATTATTACTGGTGATAGTGCAACCGTAGCAGGTGTTGTCGCATTTTCTATTGGACTTACCGATAATTCAGATCAAGTCATTACAGGCGAGGATTTTTTTGCGTTGCCACATTCAAAACAACGCCACATAGCTGAAAAGATGAGTGTATTTGCACGTTTTTCACCACATCAAAAACATCAGTTAGTAGATATCCTTGAACAAAATTTTGAAGTGGGGTTCTTGGGAGAAGGGATCAACGATGCTCCTGCACTAAAAAGTGCCAATGTTGGACTAGTAGTGGATGGTGCCAGTGATATTGCACGCGAGTCAGCAGATGTCATATTACTCAACCCCAGTCTCAATGTAATCATTGATGGGATAGAAGAAGGCCGGGAAGTTTTTGCAAATACCATCAAATACGTCAAGATGACACTCGCCTCAAACTTCGGCAATTTTTACGCAGTTGCAATATCATCATTATTTATTAGCTATTTACCCATGCTCCCCATACAGATACTGTTGGTAAATTTGCTTTCTGATTTTCCATCAATCACAATTGCAACCGACTCAGTGGATACGGAAGAAATCAAGCAACCTGAAAGCTATAATTTACGTGATTTTGCTCTTATCGCCACCATACTAGGGTTTATCAGCACTATTTTTGACTTTATTTTCTTCGGACTTTTTTACCAAATTTCACCCGCTGTACTACAAACAAATTGGTTTATCGGTAGTATTCTTACCGAATTGGCACTTCTCTATTCGTTACGAACCAGACAGCCTTTTTACAAGGCAAAACGACCACCCTGGATAATTATAGCTCTTACATCTGTTGCGGCTTTGGTAACTATCCTCATACCTTATTCTGATTTGGGCACTAGTTTCTTCCAGTTTACACCGCCTACGATGAGAGATATGTTGACTATATTAGGTATAGTTATCAGCTACTTTATGATCACGGAGGGAGTTAAACTAGCATATTATCGCTATATTGCTGATAGTGAGCTCCGAAATTAATCAAGAAAGTCTTTGAGTTTACGAGCGCGTGTGGGATGTTTAAGTTTTCGAATTGCCTTAGCCTCTATTTGTCGGATACGCTCACGTGTCACTTTAAACTCTTTACCAACCTCTTCAAGGGTCTTGGGTTTGCCATCTTCCAGACCAAAACGCATTATAAGCACCTTTTTCTCGCGAGGTGAAAGAGTCTCAAGGACCTCTTGTAATGCGTCCTTCAGGAGCTCCTGCGACACAGCATCATATAGAGATGGTTTAGATTTATCCGCAATAAACTGTTCTAGTGTCGCTTCTTTATCATCTCCAACTGGAGTAGATAATGATTTCGGTTGCTGCGATATACGCATCAAATTTTCTGCTTCTTCAACAGATATTTCCATTTCTTTGGCGATTTCCTTAATATCAGGATCACGCCCATGCTTCTGCATAAGTTTGCGTTGAGTTTTGTAGAATCGATTAATCTGGTCTACCATATGTACTGGTATACGAATAGTACGAGACTGATCAGCGATAGCTCGTGTGATAGCCTGTCGTATCCACCAAGTGGCATATGTCGAGAATTTAAAACCTCTTCTCCAGTCGTATTTTTCAACACCTCGTATCAGACCCTTATTTCCTTCTTGTATAAGATCAAGGAAAGAAAGCCGACGTCCCAAATATTTTTTAGCTATAGAAACAACCAATCTCAAATTTGCTTTAATCAGACGCTCTTTTGCGAGTGCATCGCCATTTTCATTGCGTTTAGCAAGATCTATCTCTTCTTCAAATGAAAGCAAAGGTGTGCGGCCTATCTCTTTTAAATATTTTTTTATAGGATCTAAAGATTCTCCATGTTTACCACCTACCAATTTTTCAAGCTCTTTTTCAATTTCCTCAGCAGATTTATTTGCTTCTGTTTCTTCTCGTGTAGAAATTGTTTCAAATATATCAATGCCCTTTTTGAAAGCAGTATCAAAAAATTCATCTACTTCTTCTATGTGTTTTTCAGGCTCCGGAAAGACAAGCATTATGTCTTCCTGAACGAGGAAGCCTTCTTCCTGACCTTGACGAAGGAGTTCTTTTATGTTTTTTGGCATTCGATTCATCATAGCGTTACATTGTACTATGTTTATAACTGATTTTCTATTTCATTTTTATTCAAGCTTCTTAGTCGTTGACTATAGGCAGAAACCTTCGATTCATCTTCAGCCCCATATTTTGTCATATAATAACGATAACTTAAACTTTTTAATTCATATATTATTTTCGCAAGCTGCTGAGTAGAGAGTTCTTCTGCGGAAAGTTCAGATAGGAATAACTCATCAGCAACTGGCAGAAGTTGGGCTGGCAATCTTTTAATAAAATCGGTGAATACGAATTCACTTGACTGTATCGAATATGCTTTTAATTCAGTTATGAGACTCTGATAGGCTGGATATGGAAAATCCTCGGCATCTAGTAAAGAAATTATTTTTTTGAAAATATTATTCTCATTCTCCTGTTGCAAGAGATAACTTACAATAAAACGTTGTTTTATTTCTATTTCGCTTGGTGAAACAATAGATTTTTTTAATGTTTGAGATTTAAAAGACAATTTCTCTTTATTTCTCTGATATCTGATCATTTTTTGGATACTCTCGCTATCAACCTCCAGAAGATGTGCAAGTTTTTTGACATAATAAGAAAAAACTATTGGATTTTGAATATGACCCACATAGGGAGCCATTTCTTCTACCACTTTTTTCTTTTCAAATGGTGATTGTGTGCCAATTTTTTTACTAAAATGGCCAAGCAAAAAATCATAAATGGGGACTGCTCCCTTCAAATCTTTTTTAAATGTCAGATTATCTGCACGTGCTGCTTCATCAGGATCCTTACCTTTGGTAAATTGCACGATATGTATATCAAAATCCATTTTCTCTGCTTCTCTGATGCCTCGTTTCATGGCTTCTATTCCGGCTTCGTCTGTATCTAGTGCAAGAGTAATTTTCGTAGTATATCGCTTCAAAACAGCCAACTGCTCCGAAGTAAGTGCAGATCCTTTAATGGCAACAATATTTTCAACACCATGTTGATAGGGCGTGATCATATCAAACTCTCCTTCTACTATATATACATTTTCCAATTTGCGTATTGCATCACGCGTCAGTTGAATACCATATAAACTCTCTCGCTTATGATACACCATCGTTTCAGGTGTATTCACATACTTGGCGCCTTTTTCATCAGGATTAAGTACACGACCCGAAAAACCGACCACACTCCCCTTCGGGTCTTTTATGGGGAAGATAATTCTATTACGGAAACGATCATAATATCTGTTTCCACTACTTGCCTGCACGACAAGGCCTGCATCAAATAAATCCTTTTCACTAATTTTTTTTGTATGAAAATATTTCATTAAGGAATCCCAGGAGTCAGCCGCATATCCAATTTGGAATGTTGCAATAATTTTTTCATTCAATCCACGACCTATGAGGTAGTCGCGCGCCTTTTTGCCTAGGGGAAGATTTTGCAGGATATGAGCATAGTATCGTGCTGCAAGATTGTTGATAGAGAGTATTTTTTCCTTCTGTGTAAATTCTTTATCATCAAAGGAAGAAGTGTCAAGCTGCACTCCAGCTATGGGGGCCAGTTCGCGCAAGGCTTCCTGAAAGGATAAATTTTCCCATTTCATAAAAAAAGTTACCACATCTCCTCCGGTACCACAGGTTCCAAAACAATGCCATATCTGGCGATCGGGTGAAACCACAAATGAAGGAGAATTTTCCTGATGGAACGGGCAATTAGCCTTAAAATTCCTCCCTGCCCTTTTCAGTTGTACATATCTGCCGATAAATTCAACAATATCCAATTTTTCTTTAATCTGATCGACTGGTGACATAGTTTAGTTAATATTCTTAACAATCTTTATTATGACTTTAATACTTTAAAACTTTATGCAATATTTTACTCTTGCTTTCTTTTTATTTTTACTATTATAATAGTTTTAATGCTATATATATATCTAGGTGCACAATATATCAAAATTCTTCATTTGAAAAAGAGTCTTCTTGGACAGTATGAGACTTCTTTTACTCAAAAAAAATTGGAAGTAAATCTCCTACAGGATGGTAAAGCAGCCAATCCTGATGTTATTGCGTCAGGGATTAAAGAGATACTTCAGACTCTTCCAAGCGCACCAGTTAAAGAAAAAGATGTCACTCTTATTTTACCTCAAGATTCATTTCATTTCTTCCGCTCCGATTTACCCGTAGATGTCACACAATCAGTACTTACATCTTTTATACAGGAAAAAGCTCAAAATGAAATCAAGATAGATTCCACCGCTACACCAAGCGACTACCTCATCCAAGAGAGTGAAGGAAAAAAACAAATTCTTTTTTATGCTTTAAATGCAGATGTGGCGGATTCATTTACACAGCCCTTTAACCTACTTGATATGAAGGTAGTTTCCATAATACCAGAATCTTTAACCTACTTTAAACTTTTTGACAAGACCTTAAGACAAAATAAAAAAGAGAATATCTGGTTTGTTTCCTATGAACAAGACGGAGTTGAAGGATATCTGTACGATTCCTATGGACTGCTAGAAAATGAACACTGGCGATATTCATTTACAAAAAAAGATAAAGTTGAAGATGTCTTGCAAAAACAAGCTTCAAAATATACG
>CAZMJG010000041.1:3813-9808 GCA_964566675.1 uncultured Gammaproteobacteria bacterium | reverse complement strand
GACGATAGTGTATGGCTAGCTGACGCAATACAAAAAGCCGGGAACATTGATTTAGTTATAGGCAATAATGAATGGGTAAATCAGCTTTTCAAACATGCCGGATATAAAGTTCAGGCTATTCCATTGTTTGAACGATCTGCATATGAAGGTAAAGTAATCCGTGAAAAATTACGTGAAGAAGGCAGCTTGCCCTAACTATTCACACACTGTTGGATAGCCTTGTGAGCGTAATATTTTACTGCTGGTAATATCTCGTACTGTGGATTTTCTATATCCATGAGTGTGAACCAACGTATGGCATGATGCTCTTTTTCGGAGAGTTTTATGGCATCTGTGTGAGCTTTTACAAAATAGGTCATGCCTATATGTTTATGGGTGTTTGAAATATCATGGATATCAAGAAAAGTCGGAGCATATAAAAATTTTGTTCCCGGAGAGGAAATAGTGGGTTTATTGCCAAGTATTTCAATATCAACTTCAGTAAGACCTGTTTCTTCCAAAAGTTCAGCGTAGAGAGCCTCTTCTGGGTCTTGATCAAGCTCCACATGCCCTCCGGGGGGAAGCCATTTATTTAGTTTTTTATGATGTACAAAAAGAATCCGAGAATCATATACCACATATGCTGCAATAGTCAGGTCTATATAGTCATGAATATGTGGCATATGTTATTTTCTAAATTAAAAATGTATACTAATTATTGATATAGTATACTTACTATTATGATAGACGTAAACAATCTTGGTTTTCAAATTCCTACCCTTTCAGATTTACTCACGTTTGGCATTCGTGGCTTTTTTGCGGTTGCTGGGATAGCTGCGTTATTTTATATGTTGACGGGAGCATTTTACTGGATTATTTCGGGCGGTGATAAAGATAATATTAAGGCTGCACGTGAGCGTATTCAGGCAGCAGTCGTAGGTATGATTCTTATTGTTGCAGTGCTTGGGGTGGTCTGGACACTCGAACAAATTGTTTTCAATAGGCGTATTTGTCTTGGTCTTTCATGCCCAATCCAGATTCCGACTCTTCTTAAATAATCAGAGCTATTTATCCTTGTCCCAACCGTTTGATCGGAAGATTAAAATAGAACGTAGATCCACGCCCTTCCTCGCTTTTCACCCATAATTTGCCTTCATGTCTTTTTATAATTTCCGCGCAAATATACAGCCCCAACCCAATTCCTGGAAATGTTTCCTGTTTATTTTCGGTTACTCTAAAAAAGCGTTCAAATATTTTTGTATTATTTTCTCTCGATATACCGATACCAAAATCTGTTACTGAAAACGTTATATGCGTCTTATCGCGATGGCTTTTGACCAAAATAGAATCAGCATGAGGTGAGTATTTTATAGCGTTTGAAAGAAAATTTGTCATGACTTGGCCTATTCTGTCTCGGTCGCCAAATATCTTTTCCGTATCTTCAAGTTGGGCTACGATATGGTGTTTTTCTGTAGTTCGTTGCATTTCTTCTACTATTTCCTGAACCAACAAATTAAAATCAAAAAAATCTTTGTGAAACTGTATCTTACCCGTGTCAATTTTGGTGACATCGAGTAAATCTTGGATAAGCAGATTTAATTTATTGATTTGATTATCCATTTTGGCCATATATTGAGCTGATTGTTCATCACCCTTCTTGGTGAAGCGAGAATGCATGATCTGTACATACGCCTTGAGGCTAGTGACTGGGGTTTTGAGTTCGTGGCTTGCAATACCGATAAAATCATCTTTCTGACGGTCTAATCTGCGCCGTTCGGTGATATCTGCAAAGACAATTACAACTAGTTGGAGCTCATTATTCTGGCCATATATTGCTCGTACTCTGGAGATACACCAAAACTCTTTTTTAGTTATTTTATTCCGAAAACAAAGTACAGCCTCAGCTTCTTTCTCCCCTCTCAACACCCGTCCGACAGGCAAACTTTTTGAAGAAAAAACTTCACCAGCCTCATTTATTATTTCAAAGTTTCTATCGAGTTCGCGCAATGTGTAAAATTTGTTTCTTTTGCCTTCATACCCGTACAGTTTGAGTGCGGTGGGATTGGCATACACCGGTTTTCCTTCACCATCACGTACGATTATGCCATCCGCGACATTCTCTAAAATGGTGTGCAGTTCGGTACGGGCATTATTGAGCTGTTCTCCCACTCGTTGCAATTTTTTTGTTTTGATGTAGCTCCTAAATTGTTCTCGTTGCAGTGCTTCACAGATTATACTTATAAAAAATCCTCCCATTGTAAAGATGACCAGTGCTATTTTGTCTTCCCAACGTGAAGTCTCAAAGGTATTATAGGGATAAAGTAAAAAATAGAGAGAGCCTACTGCAAAAATGAGCGTAGAAGTGATGCCCGGCACGAGGCCTCCTCCCAGTGCACAGAGCACGAGTGCCGGGTAAAAGATAATATATGTATTTCGATGTCCGCCAAAAAAAGAGAGATAATAAATCCTGATAAAAAGTATGGTGAGGCTAAATATAGTCAATATGCTAAATTTAGCAAAAGATCGATAAATACTGTTATGAGGAACATAGTAGTCGCTATCCAGTAGTGCGAGAGATCTTTTTTTGATATATCCAAGATTCATATCGATATTGTAACAGGTCACTGCTCTATACAGATTACGCTACAGTAGCAAAGAAGTATGTAAGAGGACGGTAAAAAATGTAAAGTTAAAGGCTATTGTGGCGGCAAGGGTAGCTGTATTGTATCTATTATATTTTTATAAAGTGTCTCTGAGATGCTATATTCATCGGTTGCGCTTGTTGCTATATAGCCGCCCACAATATAAGTACGATCTTTTTGATGAATGAGATATCGGTATTCTTTGGTACCTGCTGGGAATTCCCACGGCTTCATATTGACAAAAGCCATAGCCGTATTGCCCCCGATTCTCATATCGGGAAGTCGGCTAAATGTGACATACTGTTCGAGCTCTTTTTCCTCACCCGCCACGGGTTTGGTCTCCCCCACTTTCATAGAAACAAGTGAATCCAGATGTGTTTTATTAAAATTGTATATTTGTCCGTCTTTATTTTGATCACCTTCAAGGATAGCGGAGACATAGATGAAATTACTCGGTCCCTGTCCCATGGTCTGTACCTTTTTGACAATACGTTGGGTATTTAGTCCGTAGCCTGATATCTCAAAATCTGCTGGATAACTGATACTAAACTGAGTTTTACCATCGGTATATGTTTGCCAACCTTTAGGGATTCTTGCATGGGTGGCCGATTTCTGCGTTATGGCAACTTCTCGCTCTTTAGTTGGAGCCTGTACTTTATTGCGAAAAATTACAAACAAGAGTCCGACAATCAGTATTGGAATAAAAATTTTTCTGTTCATAGTTTTATTTATAATACTATATTTTTTCATACACCTCGAGGGTTTTTTCAGCTACTTCTTTCCATGTAAGAATATGCACTTTTGCTACGTGTGGGCGGTCAATAAGAGCTTGCATTTCATTTGCAAGCATTGCAGGATCAATATGATCTACAAATTGTTGATCAAGACTTGGACTATTGTACGCAATAGTCGGTGTGCCACTGGCAAGAGCCTCAAGTGGCGGTAAACCAAAACCTTCATACAAGGAAGGGTATACAAAAAGTTGAGCGCCCTGATAAAGTCCAGGTAGATCACTCTCCTCGATATATCCGGTACATCTTACTTTGTCTTTTAAATTGTATTTTGTTATGAGTTCAAAAACCTCTTCATTCTTCCAGCCTGCTCTCCCGGCTAGCACAAGCTGTAGTTCGGGATGAGATTGTTGTACCTGATTAAATGCGGTGATGAGAGTGGGGATGTTTTTACGAGGTTCAATAGCCCCGACATAGAGAATATAGGGAGCATGCAGTTGATATTTGGCTATTACTCGGTTGATTGTTTCTTTTTGCGGAGGGTCAAAAAATGTTTGATCAACGCCCAAAGGGACAGTAAAAACAGAATTTTTAGCATGAGGATAATAATAGTATAAATCTTCTTTAGTTTTCAGTGAATCGACAATAATTACATCTTGTTGAGCTATCGTACGAGCGAGTTTTCGTTCGTGCGCTTCGATAATATCTTGCGTATGAAACTGTGGATGTTTTTTCCAAGTCAAATCATGGATAGTTGTCACACTTTTTGTACCTGGTAGGAGTGGTGGACGCAAAAAATCTGAAGAATGAAATATATCTACTTTTCCGGTAAACCATTCAACAGGCAATATGTGTGTTTTATTCCAGCAAAATTTGAGTACACGAGGAGGAAAGGGTAAATCATGTACCTGAGCCCCAGCTTTGGTAAGCTCCTCAAGATAGGTGAAATTTGGTGGTCTTCGCAGAGAACTATAAAAAAGATGGTAGGTGTTCTTTTTATCTATTTGAAGCAAATATTTTACGAGATTGTATGTATAGGTTGCAACACCACTACCTCTGTATACCAGCATCGAGATATCTATCCCGATATTCATAGTTTGGCGAGTAAATGATATACATCATTTGCGGCCTCGTCCCAGTTGAATTTTTTACTTTGCTCTTTGCCTTTACGAGAAAGTTCCTCTGTAGCTTCAGGATGATGTACTACATAGCGCATTTTTTCTTTTACATCTTCAAAGTTTTTGGGATTTATATAGAGTGCGGCGTCTCCTCCTACCTCAGGAAGCGAGGAATTGTCGGCACTTATCACGGGTGTCCCCAATGCCATACTTTCCAGTACCGGGAGTCCAAAGCCTTCGTAAATAGATGGATATACCACGGCGTGCGCGCTTTTTATAATTGCCTTCAAATAGGTATCACTTACATAATCGAGTATTATAAAAGGGTTTTTTCCCGCGACGGGGTAATTCTCTTTGATAAAATGCATGGCCATCTCTTTGATATTCCCCCATCCCTGACCTCCAATGAGTACCATTTTAAAGTCTGGTGGAATCTCCCCCTTATCATAGAGCTCGGCAAAAGCTCGTATGATATATACAATATTTTTTCTAGGTTCAAATGTCCCGTAAAAGAGCAAATATTTATTTGCTTCTATTTTTTGTCCACGTGATATGAGGACATCGTTTATATCTATATTGTCATCTAAGTGCTGAAATGTATTATCGAGCCCCGGGTATGCCACAATCATTTTTTTATTTTTAAAATGAGGTGAGAATTCTTTCAGATCTTCCATAGTTGCGCGACTTATGGTCACTACCCCACTGCAATATTTTTTTGCAAAGCGAAGTTTGCGATGTTGGAGATCACAGGTTGCCTCACGGTGAAATGTCGGCAAAAGCTCAGTCGTGAGATCGTATACAGTGATTACATTTTTAAAGTCCCCAATAGGGTAAAAGCCAGTCTCAGAATGGTATACGACATCGATCTGCAGCTGGGTAAAGTCGTGTTTTAGCTGCTTTACATAGTTTTTGAAGGCCTTGTCATTTTTGCGATTTGCCATAAATTGTCGCAAACCCAGCATCTTGTCCAAGATCTTAAGGGGGATTTTTATGAGTGGGAAAGACAAGTATTCAATAAATTCATTATCATGCTTTTTTGGTATGACCAGTTTTTCAGTATACCCGACCAAGAAAACTTGTTTATTATCTATCATTTTGGCTATTTCTGGATTGAGGGAATAAAACAGATAGGAACCATTGAAAGTAAAGAGATATATTTTGTCATCAGGGTGATCTTTTTTTATTTTCTTGATGAGGGCATCTAGAAGTCCATAAGTATATCGATATACGCCAGATTTGTCGCCAAAGGTACCCGAGGCCGTGATAAGTGGGCTTATTTCAAAGGCTATATTCATAGCATTATTGTAGCAGAAGTTTGTGCTTATGGTGGGATTGTATTCTTCCAATATTTTTAGAATCCAGTACAATAAATGCATGAAACTTTCTGTCATCATCCCAAGCTACAAAGGCCAAGCATTGCTACAAGACTCTCTTCCCCATCTTTGTCGAGCACTAGACAAGGTTTCAACTTCCGAAATAATTGTAGTAGATAATGGCTCCAAAGATAGTACAGTGAGATTTTTGA
>CAZMJG010000041.1:0-3713 GCA_964566675.1 uncultured Gammaproteobacteria bacterium | reverse complement strand
TCCGAAATAATTGTAGTAGATAATGGCTCCAAAGATAGTACAGTGAGATTTTTGAGTGGGAAAGACAAGTATTCAATAAATTCATTATCATGCTTTTTTGGTATGACCAGTTTTTCAGTATACCCGACCAAGAAAACTTGTTTATTATCTATCATTTTGGCTATTTCTGGATTGAGGGAATAAAACAGATAGGAACCATTGAAAGTAAAGAGATATATTTTGTCATCAGGGTGATCTTTTTTTATTTTCTTGATGAGGGCATCTAGAAGTCCATAAGTATATCGATATACGCCAGATTTGTCGCCAAAGGTACCCGAGGCCGTGATAAGTGGGCTTATTTCAAAGGCTATATTCATAGCATTATTGTAGCAGAAGTTTGTGCTTATGGTGGGATTGTATTCTTCCAATATTTTTAGAATCCAGTACAATAAATGCATGAAACTTTCTGTCATCATCCCAAGCTACAAAGGCCAAGCATTGCTACAAGACTCTCTTCCCCATCTTTGTCGAGCACTAGACAAGGTTTCAACTTCCGAAATAATTGTAGTAGATAATGGCTCCAAAGATAGTACAGTGAGATTTTTGAAGCATCACTATCCAGATATTCGAGTCAAGCAACTTGACACAAACTATGGCTTTACGAAAGCGGTAAATACGGGTATTAAAGTAGCCAAAGGTGAGTATATATTGCTTCTCAACAATGATTGTCATCTCAATAAAAATACCTTGCAGACGCTTATGAGTTTTATGCAAAAAAATAAAGATATAATAGCTACGCAGCCTGTGATAGTAGGTAAAAATGGCAATATTGAAAATATAGGGTATATAGTAGATCTCAAAAAAGGAAAAGCTACGCCAGTAGTAGATGCTAAACTCATTCCGTCTTTTGATAATGCTACCATGTGGGAGACAGGCTATATCTACGGTCTTTCCGGCGCATGTTTGTTGCTTCGTAAAGATAGTTTGCGGAAAGTTGGTACATTTGATGAACGTTTTCATTCATACCTTGAAGATGTAGACTTTTTTATCCGCCTAGCTCAATATGGGTCTGCATACGCTCCGTGTCCTGAGGTATCAGTGATTCACAAACATATGTCTACGAGTGCCACTATGAAAGGATATAAGGAGTGGCATGACCTAACCAACTGGATTCGTATTATCAAAAAAAATTATCCGCTTTCGTATATCATGCGTCATCTCTTTTCTCTTGTCACCGAACGGTTGCGCAATGTAAGTGGGTGGCTGAAATGTATGATTCAGGTATAATATCAGTATGTCTGCGATATCTTTTAAGCACGTCCATAAATATTTTTATCTTCAACACCAAAAAACACTGAAGGAGTTTTTTCAGGCGTTCTTTTTCGGCGACAAAACATTGAGTCGGGTACATGCTTTGAAAAATATTAGTTTTCATATCCATAAAGGTGAAAGTGTTGCCATAATAGGTCGAAATGGCGCAGGTAAATCTACTCTTTTAAAAATAATTGCCGGCGTTTCGTCTCCTACAGAAGGAGAGGTAGAGGTATCTGGACGAGTATCCCCTCTCATAGAGCTTGGAGCTGGTTTCCATCCGGAGCTTTCGGGACGGGAAAATATATTCTTAAATGGTGTCATCATGGGATTGCGTGAAGACTATATAAAATCCAAATTTGATGAAATTGTGGCTTTTTCAGAAATTGCTGAGTTTATTGATATGCCGGTAAAATATTATTCTTCAGGCATGTATATGCGACTCGCTTTTTCGGTAGCCATACATGTAGATCCCGACATTTTACTTATCGATGAAATATTGAGTGTAGGTGATGCCGCGTTTCAAAAAAAATGTATGGATCGTATGAATGAATTTAAAATGGCCGGCAAAACAATCGTTTTTATCAGCCATGCTTTTTCACAAATCGAACAATTTTGTGAAAGAGTGATATATATAAAAGAAGGTACGGTAGACTTCGATGGCCCGACAAAAGAAGGTTTGGAACATTATAAAAAAGATTTACAACCGGTAACATGAGCCATTTATCCAGACATTACGAACTTACTAAACATCTGACGCTTCGCGAAATTAAAGCTCGCTATAAACAGTCCTTTTTAGGATTTTTTTGGGTGCTCCTCCAGCCACTATTTCAAATGATCATCATGAGTTTTGTTTTTTCCAATATCATGAAGACTCAAAATCTTGGCGTGCCATATCCTATATTTCTGTATGCTGGCTTGCTACCCTGGATATTTTTTAACACGGCAATCGGAAGCTCTATGGGAGTACTCGTAGAAAATAGCGCTCTTATCAAGAAAATATATTTTCCTCGGGAAATACTCATTTTATCTGCGCTCTTAGCCAAGACATTTGATTTTTTTCTATCGGCAGTCATTTTTATCATTCTCATGATGTACTTTGGGGTGCCTTTTTCGGGTTTTATGCTTTTCTTTTTTCCAATATTTATCATCCAGTTTGTTTTTATGTTTGGCCTCGCACTTCTCTTGTCATCTTTGAATTTGTTCTATCGTGATGTCCAGTTTCTTCTCAATCTCGTTCTCACATTGTGGTTTTATCTTACTCCTGTGATTTATGCCACCGAGTTTTTCCCGGAGCATTATCGATGGATTTTTAAGATAAATCCTATGTCTGTGTTTATAAATGCGTATCGTCAGGTACTTTTGGCCGGAGATTTCCCCAATATGGGAAGTCTAGGTATCGGGGTTGCGATTTCGCTCGGCCTTTTCTTCCTCTCCTATAAACTATTTAAAAAACTCGAAGGTACATTTGCAGACGTGGTGTGATGGTCAAGGTTTTTTATAGTAGCGTAAAAAGTAAGTACGATAAAAGATGGCCATTGTATCGTATAGGATGCCATAAATAGATTTTAGAGTCGCAGCCTCGGTGATGGCGCTAAAGGTATAATCAAGTTTAATGGGTGCCTCAAAAATGCGACTATATCCTAGTTGTCGTGCTGCAACCAATATTTCAAGATCGCCAGCAAATTTTTTTTCAACAAGACGTGGAAGTATTTTTTCCAGTACTTTTTTTCTAAATACCTTTATACCAGCTTGCGTGTCTCGTACATTGAGACCAAATAATGTTTTGACAAGATAATAGTATCCGTAACTAAGAATTTTTCTGGAAAGCGAATATTTTACTACCGACGCAGGATGTCTTTTGGACCCCACTACAATATCGGCTTGATACCACTCCATATGTTCAAGCAGCATGGAAATACTATTGGGATCGATTTCCATACCCGAATCTATAAACATGATATAGTCGCCGCGCGCTATTTTCATGCCCGTGCGTATGGCGTAACTTTTTCCATGATTTTGAGGGTAAGCTAAGCATTTTAATTTAGGAGAAGTGATTTTCTGGATCTTTTCAGCAGTACGATCCACAGCCCCATCTACCACAATAATCATTTCATATTCATATCGTATTTTTTCCATGACGCTTTTTATGCGAAGGGTATCGTTTATGATAGTTTTCTCTTTCCGATATGCCGGAATGATGAGACTGACAAAGTGAGAAGGAAGTTTCTGTGTCATTTTTTACCCATTATACACGAATTTGGCATGTATACCATCATCACACATGTAAGGATGTCATTATAAATTATCTGGTATATAGCTAAAAGATTCTGCCATAGAATCTTGTATTGTATAAAATGCCATCTTGGTGGTACTTATCGAATATATCCAATGATCGACATAGATAAAATATATTCTTTGCG
>CAZMJG010000040.1:2294-9947 GCA_964566675.1 uncultured Gammaproteobacteria bacterium | reverse complement strand
CATCGATTTGGAGCGAGTTATAGTGAACGCATCTATATACTTCACGCCAAACTCTTTTTCAAAACGCATTGCTTTCTGAGTGGGTAGCTCGACCAAAGAGGTGCGTACTTCATCGAGATACTCCTGGGTAAATTCCATAGGTGGGATATCAGGCTCTGGGAAATAACGATAATCATGGGCTTCTTCTTTGGATCGCTGAGCATATGTGATACCTTTATCTTCGTTGTAGCCACGTGTTTCTTGCGCCGGAGTCTCCCCTGCTTCCAGTATCTCTTCTTGGCGTACCAACTCGTATTCAATCGCTTTTTTAGCAAAATTAAAAGAATTTATGTTCTTCACCTCTACTTTATAATTAGGTAATTCAAAATCTCTTTCTTCTTTCTTCTCTCTTATCTCTTCTCTCTTAACTACACGCAAAGAGATATTTGGTTCCATGCGCATAGAGCCCTTTTCCATATCGGCATCGGAGACATCAAGATAGCGAATTATGGTATGTAACTCCTCAAGAAATACTTTTACGTCTTCGGGGTTATTGAAATGCGCTTCGGTGACAATCTCCACCAGTGGCACACTGGAGCGATTAAAATCTACCAAACTATCATCTCCCGCATGGGTGAGCTTGGCAGTATCTTCCTCTAGATGAACCCGGCGAATGCCAAATGTCTTTTCCTCGTATTCATCTTCACCATCTTTTCTCTTTTCTCTTTTAACTCTTATCTTGAGAGATCCGTGCTCAGCAATCGGCTCATCGTACTGGCTGATCTGGTACCCCTTTGGCAAATCGGGGTAAAAATAGTGCTTACGATCAAATTTGGTTGGGCTATTTATTTTGCAGTTTAGCGCTTGTCCTATACGTATTGTCCACTCCACCGCAGTCTTATTGGGTACTGGCAATGCTCCCGGCATGCCCAAACATACAGGGCAGGTATTGGTATTTGGATCACGCCCAAAATAGTCGGCCGAGCATTGACAAAACATCTTCGATTTTGTCTTGAGTTCGACATGTATTTCAAGTCCGATTACTGGTTTATACATAACATATGATACCTAATGTCTAATGACTAGTGACTAGAGCATAATGATTAATAATTAATATAGAAATATTAGTAATTAGTCACTCTGCATTAGTCATTAGTCTTTGTACAATTCCTGTCCTTTTTTTATAACATCAAAAAACTGTGTCTCTTGTTCAAATTGGTATCCTAGATTCAGGATATTCCCTTCATCAAAATAGTTACCCATGATCTGCAAACCCACAGGTAGGCCGTTTGAATCCAGTCCACAAGGGACATTCATCGCTGGCGTACCTGCTACTGCCGCTGCTTCATTTAGAACATCCATGGTCTCACCAAAAAATGGGTATTTTTCAAACTCACCCAGTTTCAGGGCCGTTATCGGGGTAGGAGGCGCGACGATAAGATCGACATCCTCAAATACCCGCTTGAGATCACGAATGATAAGCGTTTTTATCTTCTGAGCTTTTTTATAGAAGGCATCATAGTAGCCATGTGAAAGCGTATAGGTACCAAGCATGATACGGCGCTTGGCTTCTTGTCCAAACGTACTACGATCGTGGCCAAATCGTATCCCATCATAGCGGGCGAGGTTGGAAGAAACCTCAGAACGCTGTAAAATGGTATACACTGAAATCGAATATTTGGGAGAAAGAAGATTTACGGTCTTTACAGTATGGCCCATCTTTTCCATGATCTTTATAGATTCTTCTACTCTCTTTTTCACATCCGCATCGAGATCTTTCATGTATTCTTCAGGCACCCCAATAGTAAACTTCTTTTTTTCTTTCATCTGAGCCACATAATTGGGGACGTCCACGGAGGCCGTGGTAGCATCATAGGGATCCTTTCCAGCTATTATATTCAGCAGCAATGCCGAGTCTTCAACAGTCTGTGTCATAGGTCCCGGGCAGTCAAACGACGATCCCATGGCAATCACGCCATAGCGTGAAACTCGGCCATAGGTTGGTTTTATACCTACAATCCCGCACCATGATGCAGGTTGTCGTATAGAGCCGGCGGTTTCAGAGCCGATGCCAGCCGGAGCCAGATAGGCAGATACCGCAGCGGCTGTGCCACCCGATGATCCTCCAGGAGCACGAGTTGTATCCCAAGGATTTTTGGTGGGGCCATAATCTGAGGTTTCTGTAGATGAGCCATGCGCCCAGGCATCCATATTGGTTTTACCCAAAAACAAAGCTCCTGCATCGATGAGTCGCTGAGTTACCGTAGACTCGTATTGCGGTATAAAATCGTTAAGCACTTTGGCTGAAGCTGTAGTACGGATACCGGTGGTACAGAAATTGTCTTTTATCGCCAAAGGTAAACCCGCAAGTCCACCACTCTTTTCATCGGGTCTATCTATAAAGGTGAGATATGCATTCAAATCAGTATTATATTTCTTTGATCTTGCGGCAAAATACTCCCACACCTCAGTCGCAGATACTTTTTTCTCTGCAATAAGTTGCTTTAGTTCTGTAAGTGATTTTCCAAAAAGGTCCATTTTCTATAAGTTAAAAGATAAGAGATAAAAGATAATAGAGAAGAAACAGCTTTTCTCTTTTAACTTTTATCTTTTCTCTAATCTAAAATTCTCGGCACCATAAACATATTTCGTTTCGTATTTTTCCCATTCTTCAAAGCTTCTTCTTGCGTAAACAAGCGCTCATTTTTAGTTCCATCTTCAAAAAACACATTCTTGGCATTGGTTGAATGAGAAGTTGCTGGCACGTCTTTAGTATCTAGCTCATCTAAATTTTCTACATAATTTAAAGTCTCGGTGAGCTGTTTGCGAAATTTTTCGATAGAAGCATCATCTATCGGGAGATTGGCAAGTTTTGCGATATGCAGTACGTCATCTTTTGTAAGATCCACTGTGTGAGCCATGAAGATATTATAAAGAAACTCCCGCAGTTTGCAAGGATATCCTTTCGCGTTTGATATAATGTCCTCCATGGAAAAACAACCGATCTATACTTTACAAACCTATAATTTTGAAAATGCTGATTTAGTTCAACCCCCGGAACGAGATTTTGAGCCACATGAACTTGCTCTAAACTGCTTACAGGGTTACCGTATGGCAGGCCTTTGTGTAGACGTAGGAGCCTTTACAGCCGCTTTACCTCAGATTCTTCCACCTGGTGATATCCTCCTAAACCAACTCGGTATCGCAACAGCAAAAGTAAATAGTAGAAATGTAATGATACCATCAGAACGAGAACATAAAAAAGATCTAAACCTTCTCGCAGGTCCAATGTTGCATGCCCTAGCATCCGAAAGAAAGCATAAAAAAAGAATAGATCATGCAATGCTACTAATCCCCGCCCTTTTTCCAGACGCAGTGCATGTTGAACCTACTTCAAAACCAAATGTAAAAAGTGTAATACTGGACCATGTAAAACTTGCGCCAGCTTTACGAAAGACAATCATGATGATGACTCACTGGCTGATAGCGGATACCGTAAAAACTTGGGAAGAACATGATGTAGTTCCTGACGCCAATTTTAGTTTTAATCCAGAAGATATACAATTTATACCATCATATTTGCGTAGCATCGCCAACTTTCCTCTCGATGTCAGAACTTCTGTATTAGAACGAGTTTCAAAGCTTGAGGATTTTTTAATTGAATTACACCAATCAGAAATGCCTTTACAAATAGCGGGATTATATGATTATGAAGACGCTGTCAGGAGTCTACAAGAGAAAGTCGCTGCTCAAGCTCAGGCAAATAAAGGACCTGTTCAACCCCAAAAAAAAGTAGAAAAAATAATTCCAGATCAAAAAAAGCTTGACTATGTCATTGCTGCAGAAAAACGCGGATTGCCGATAACTCCACCCAAAAAAAAGGAAGAAAGGGCCGCTTCTCCCTATGATGCAGCCCGTGCGGCATTCCTGGCTTGTATAGAAAACATTTGTAATCTTGAAAAACCAAATGTAAAAAGTGTAATACTGGACCATGTAAAACTTGCGCCAGCTTTACGAAAGACAATCATGATGATGACTCACTGGCTGATAGCGGATACCGTAAAAACTTGGGAAGAACATGATGTAGTTCCTGACGCCAATTTTAGTTTTAATCCAGAAGATATACAATTTATACCATCATATTTGCGTAGCATCGCCAACTTTCCTCTCGATGTCAGAACTTCTGTATTAGAACGAGTTTCAAAGCTTGAGGATTTTTTAATTGAATTACACCAATCAGAAATGCCTTTACAAATAGCGGGATTATATGATTATGAAGACGCTGTCAGGAGTCTACAAGAGAAAGTCGCTGCTCAAGCTCAGGCAAATAAAGGACCTGTTCAACCCCAAAAAAAAGTAGAAAAAATAATTCCAGATCAAAAAAAGCTTGACTATGTCATTGCTGCAGAAAAACGCGGATTGCCGATAACTCCACCCAAAAAAAAGGAAGAAAGGGCCGCTTCTCCCTATGATGCAGCCCGTGCGGCATTCCTGGCTTGTATAGAAAACATTTGTAATCTTGAAAAACCATCTGATACTGAACTCGATCGTTGGACACTTGCCTTACAAGAGTTTATTTCAATTGATCTTGATCTCGAAGCACAAGATGTTATCGCTTTAATAGGCTCCTTTCGAACTATGCATCCAGAAGAAATTCGAAAAAGGATAAATAATCTATTTCAAGGTAAAGAGCTTGACTATAATCGAGCTTATTTAAAGGCAACTTTTTTACAGGGGTTGGATGAAAAAACTATGTATGAAATGCTTGAGCAAGGGATGATCCCCCATGACCTTGTCAATGTGTATGATGCCCTAGCTCAAGGAAGAGCGTCATCGACAAACAACAGCTAAATTAACTGTTTATTTATATGACCTAGTACCTTGTATGGGCACTAAACTGAAGACACTTACTTCGACACCTTCCGTTTCTTCTAGTTTTTCTATATCTCCTTCGGACCCTAACGTATCATACACTTTACCTTCAACTCCTATTTGTATAGGTTCTCCATTTATATCTGTTCTCATTATTGGTTTTGTTACAAGGAAAACTGGTCTTTCTGCTGACATAATTTTAAATAAATAATAGTTCTGTATTATACCATTTTATTTCAAACCGACTATAGGATCTGGTCACTCTGCTGACTATAAAAAATACCCCATTTTTGGTTTATTCTTAATAAAAACCTGATGAATACCTGCATTTTTTACCTTTTTATTGATTCGTTCCACGGTTTTAGAAATAGTCTGCAATGAAAATTTGGCAAAAGACTTATCTCCCCATAATATTTCGGCTACCATATCATAACTTAAAACAGAATCTGGGCCTTTTGCAATTAACTCGGAAACAATTAATACTTCACTCGTCGTAAGATGTATTTCCTTACCAGCAACAGTAAGGATATCGTCCATAAGGGTATAATTCATTAAGCGTGACTCAATCAATCCATAATAATTTAAAAAATTCCGTGTTTCATTACGATATGTAATTGGCATATGTTTGCGACTACTTTCGATGATTGAATTTTCAAGTTGATACCAGTTACCAAGTTTCGTGCTCCGAATGAGAGTATCTATAGCACGCTGTCTTTCACGCCAAAGACTTTCACTATTAAATTCATACATCGACTGATGTACCGCATATGCGCCAATACCGAAAGTCACACTTTGCAAAAAAGATTCTGGATAGTCAATAATGCACATTATCAACCTATCTTTACTTATTGAGTAGCTTCCCGCTGTACCATAATGGGTAATATTTATTTCAAAATCTTTGGCTACGTCTCGTATGGAAAGTAAAATTTTTTCTATATCATTCTTATAGTAAGAAAGAAGCTCCTCATACTTTGCAATTTCTGGTTTTGAAAGAGCTGCAATTGCTTCCCATAACTCCGGGATATAATCAGGCTGACATTGCCAATACCAATGTCTATCCTGCCTTATATTATTACTTGCATCTTTTATTTTTGCCCAAACTCTCTCATCTTGGAGACATTTCCACCGAGGTAGACACACATAGTTCGTGAAGTCATGAGGGACGGTACCTGTATAAAAAAACCCGTTTTCAGTAAAAAAACCGCTATATACCTCTGAAAGGTTATAGATGATATTTTGATACTCTACGAGTGGAGAATATACGACTGTTGTTTTCATACTTTATCATAAATGTCGATAAAATGTCATGATTTTATACGTAAGTATTACATAATAATCTTACTATTATTTGAGATATTAACGACAACTATGAAAATCATTACTATCCGAGATCTTTGTCAGAATAACACAAACCCCTTATTATTGCAATGCAATTGTGCGTGTGCTTTTTTAGCCCCGGAAAAAATAACAGTACGATCTACTACTGTATATACTAATGGAAAAAAGACAAAAAAAGGAAACAATAACCCATAATTTTGACCAAACATATTTCTTTGGCAAAGAGATTAGTTCAGCTCATAATGGTGTCTTTCAATTTGCTGATAGTGATCCTTTCGCCTATGACAGATATCTCTCTCAAGTTATTTTACTATCACCTGAAGAATTGCTAGCTCTTCAAACAAAGGGAGAAAAAGCATCTGAAAAGATACGTAATAGATTGCATAAAAACAATCTTCTTTTTCACACTCGTGAGTTGTCTATACCAAAGACGACAAAAGAATTTGAAATTTGGCTTCAGGTGGTAAATCATTGTAATTTGCGATGTATGGGTTGTGCTACCGGTATGGATGTAATACAGGAAAAAAGAAATAGTATACCTACAGAGTCAATACGACCATATCTCAATAAAATCCTCAGTGACGCCGCAGATCGCGGCTTCAATAAAGTAAAGGTCAAACTTGGAGGCGGAGAGCCCACCTTATCTGGAGCTCAGTGGATAGCTGAAGTCTCCAAAGTATCGCAATTACTTTCTAAGCTCTATAATATGGAGCTTGAAATAAATTTACTTACAAATGGTCTTATATCTTATGATTTACTGCTGGAAGTAATCAAAGCGAATAATATTGGGGTCTCGGTATCTCTGGATCCTGAACGCATGGTACCTGGTACGACTCGCTCCATTACCGATGCCGTAAAACGTAATTTAGAAAAACTTGTAGCTAAAGATATTGCATGCAGTGGACAATTCACGATATACGCAAATAATTTACATCATCTTATCCCTTTCTATGAGTATACGTGTTCACTGGGCATTAATATGGTGTGGGGGCTATTTCGACATCAGAATCGAGAACAAATGAAATACAATCGATTTGAAGATTTACAACCTGCTCTTGAGGCACTATATGTACGGCACTATGAGAGATTGATGCAAGGGATGTATTACGGTCAAATCCATTCCTTTGATTATCTTGATATTCGTGGATATAAAGAAGCAGTCTGTGGTGCAGGAGATACCTATGTAGTACTCGATTGGAATGGTGATATCTATACCTGCCATGAAAGTATACGAAAAGGGAATCCGCTGGCTCGTTGCAGTGATAAAAAGAATATTTTTGATTCGATTCAACAGAATTTTATCGTCAAGAATCGCCTTAATAGTCAAATAAAAGGTGATGGGATTTTTGATAATCAAGGAGGAAAAGGATGTCACTGGGTACGAGAATCTGAGACTGATTCATTTGAAAAATCTTCTGAGAATACGCAGCGTATAAATGACTTTGTTGGCAAGACGCTCGTGGC
>CAZMJG010000040.1:0-2194 GCA_964566675.1 uncultured Gammaproteobacteria bacterium | reverse complement strand
TCACTCCCCTGACCCATCGGATTATCTCGCATCACTTGCTCAAAAAATGAATTTGGCATTTCCGTTGCATTCCCAAGCACGTTCCGCCCCAAATCATTGGCATCGATGATTACAACACCACCGAAAGTAGCTTGTAGCTGGTAGCTTGTAGCTGGTAGATTTTTATTCGTAACTCGTAATTCGTCATTCGTAATTCTTTTCAAAATTTCTTCACGAATTTTTTGAGCGGCGAGTTGAGGGTCTTTGGGGGCAAGTTTGGCAGATACATTGGATGGATATACTGAATACTCCGTAGGTCCATCTATTGCATTTATTTCATTACCTGCCAGCTTGTAAAATAGACCTTTTATCCCAAATGGTTTGGTTACTGCGGCTGCTATAGTTGCAAACAAAATTCGTGCGAGACCGACTTCATCTATAGCTATCTGCATAGTCCATGGGCTGCCTAGACCTATCCCATAAGGCGTTTTGGTGACGTAGCCCGAAAGAGTACGAGCCCACCATGATGGATTGATATCCCAGATAAAAAATGAGCGACCTTGCGATATAGCAACAATTTTTTCAGAGACTATGACATACCACTTGCCTTTGTCATTCTCGCGCAAGCGGGAATCCAGGTTTTTCATGCCTGGATCCCCGATCAGAGTCGGGGATGACATATGATCAATAAAATCGCCAATATACTTGGCAATCTTCGGTGCATACTCATCGCCCTTTTGAAACAATTCTGTACGGATGGGATAACGTTTATATAGTTGTCCTTCAACATCTATTTCAAGCTTCTTCCCTTCATTTGCCTCAAGTAATCCTTTTGCTCTTTTCTCTTTTCTCTCTTCTTTTTTATCTGAATCAATGAATTCTCTCAGCCATAGTTCTACATTTAAAACTCTCCAAAATAAAAGGGTATCTTCATTTTTGCCTTCTATAAACTTACGGAACGCCTGTAAAACCTCGGTTTGGTTGAAATAAGGCCGTGAAGCAAAGGACTCGCTGAGGAAAATGCCATAGATTCTGTTTTTCATACGCATAAACCATTCGTGCTCCGGAGTCGTAAACCCAATTTTATTTCGTCGGTTGCGGATTTGTGAGGGCAATAAATCCTTCATCGATTTTCGGAGAGCGTATTTATTCCAGCCGTTTTTGATGATTGCCTCTTCTGGTAAAGAAAACAGATATCTTACCAGTCGAAAATCTAGAAAAGGCACCCGACCTTCTATAGAAAATCTCATTGAATTTTTATCTTCATAGCGAAGTAACGAAGGCAAAGAATTTTGAAAGATGTCTTCTTTCAGACGCTTCTTTAGATTTGCCCGTGATACAGCAAATTCCTCATGAAGGAATTTTTCAGTAAAAGAAGTTTGCATCAAGGTACGCACATCGACATCGGTTTTTATAGCAAACTCACGACTTATGCCATACCATAGATAGCTCAACAATATATCGCGCGAGCTCCATATTTCGGCAGCCAAAGTGAGATATTCACCATTATTTAGTAGTTGTCGTAAATACACTATATAGTAAGGTAAATACCCGGCCATCATCTCATCGGCGCCTTGCCCATCTAGAAGTACAGTCACATGTTTGGAGGCCTCCTGCATCACCGCGTACTGCGCATAAGGGCCAGTACTTATAGTTGGTTCTTCCTGTGTCTTTATAAAATCCTCAAGATCATCAAAGAAATCTTCGGCTTTAGGTCGTATTTTATGACTTTTCACTCGTTTTGTTGTATGAAGCAATGCATCGATATAATGTTCCTCATTATTGGTAGAGCCAGGAAATACGGCTGAAAACGTATTTTGCACTTCACCCACCGATTCTGATTCTTTGGCATGCTCAGAAAGGAGCTTGTTTACTACCGCGACAACACTCGACGAGTCCAATCCACCCGAGAGACAGGTACCCACAGGTACTTCAGCTATGAGTCGGCGTTGTATAGAATCAATAAAAAGATCTTTAAATGTATCGATATCTTCTTTCACAAGCGGTTTGGTATTTTTCTGTTCTATGGCCGTATCTATGTCTTTTTCCAATGTCGAAAATATATGTTTACTGATGGTATTATTTTCAACTATAAGCATCTGCCCAGGCATGAGATGGTATACCCCTTCAAAAAACGTTTCCTCTTGATCATCATGAATACGATAAGCTAAATATCTATATAGTATGCGCTCATTGACTTTTTTTTCTATATACC
>CAZMJG010000039.1:0-10054 GCA_964566675.1 uncultured Gammaproteobacteria bacterium | reverse complement strand
TGGATGCATGGCATCGGCTGTGATACTTGGTATCATGTTTTTGGTGATTATCGCTACTGTTCTGGTGTCTGTATTTCTGGTACCGAGCGGCTTTTTTCAACAAATTACATCAGGGATTGTATCATCGGATATAAAGAATATTGATGAAGGGTTCGTTCAATCGTCCATCCCGTCACAGAATCCGTTAGGAGGAACAGGAATGGGGTATACGGCGATTACAGCAGGTTTTATGGATCCGGCATATTTCTTAAACTTTGGTAGAAATCATATGGGGATAGATTTAGTGCCGAATGAAGAATATTATAAAAGCAGTAAGACATATTCAGAATCGAAAAAAGTCATCGTATATGCGACTCATACAGGTACAGCTACACAGTATGTGGATAGTGACGGCGGAGAAACCGTCGAGGTGACAAATAACGACTCATCGTTAAAAACGGTGTATATCCATTTTAAGGATGTATATGTGAAAACAGGCGACTCAATAGTAGCAGGTACCCCATTAGGAGAGATGGGTGAAACGGGTTTTGCAACAGGGGAGCATGTTCATTATGAGATCCATATTAATGACGGTGCTAATTGGTTACCGGTAAACCCATTAACGTATATAAAATAATAGTATGAAAGAAACAAGTTTAAATTCATTGTCTACAAATCAGCGCCGATATCTTCAAATAGGAGTATTGATTATTCTGATAATCTTTCTCGTATTCTTTTTTTGGAAAACATCAAAGGAAAGCGGTAGTGAGGTTTCATTGGAAAATTCAGTACTAAAAGTATTTAATGACACCTACAAATTTGAAGGGTATCCAGATAGGATCTATATTCACTACCCATATTTTATTCTTGTGCAGGCTAATAAGCCATTAACGGTCATCTATAACCTTGAAAATAGTAAGAAAGAAAAAGAGTATAAAGATGTGCTTCTGGATTATTATGACGGCAATATTTTGTATAACCGAAAAGAAACCTACTTTAATGATAAAAATCTGGGGGAGTTTTGTGACAGCGCATATATAAAGAGTACCACTGAAGTATTATGTATAACCAAGCGATCAAGAGACAGTATCGATAATATGCTTATCAGTATCAATCCCGAGAAGCCAAATTTGTGGAAACAAGTGTATCAGTCGGATAATATACTCACCACCGTATCATATATCGACGATACCCTCTATTTAGGGGAGATAAACTATAAAACAAAGCAAAATTACCTGTCGATAGCAAAGAAACCTCAGCCGGTGCAAAATATGGTCAATCTGATTTATCCATTTCAGGGAGAACCATATGTCGCAACATTCGGCGCGCCAGCGAATAATCATCAGGTGAGCTACTATATAATTGAAGAAGATAACGTCAGGCCCCAGCCGACAGGTAAAATAGTTTTTTATCAATAATAGTTATTATGCAGTACTCAGAAATCCAGAAAGATCAGTTTACCGTAGTCGGTATTACCGTGCGTACCACCAACGAAAAACATAAATCTATAAAAGACATAAAGGATTTATGGAACAGATTCTATATGGAGCGTATGATGGATAAAATCCAGCATAAAGTGAGTGATAATATAATTTGTCTCTATACCGATTATGAAAAAGATTTCACCAAGCCATATACTGTTATCCTTGGATATGAAGTCATTAAAGTTGGTGTTTTGCCGGAAAGAGCTATAGCAAGAACTATTCCAGCATCAAAATACGCGGTTTTTCATATACAGGCAGAGAATTTAGTACGGGAAATTGCAAATACCTGGCAGAAGATAGGTGACACGGATCTGAAGATGAGGTACTATGGAAATTTTGAGATATATATTCCATCAAATGAAAATGAAGTAGATTTATATGTGTCAATACAGTGACTAAATATAGTGTTTAAAAGGTAAAACTTCTATATCTTCCGTAGGTCCCGCTGTTAATACTTCACCAATCATATCGGCAAATCTTAAAGTTACAGGAATTCCATCTCCATATATACATGCATTATAATTCAACTTAGTTAAAGAAAGTACATCCGCACAAACTATTTTTATATCAGATATTCCCCTAGTTATTTGGAGGTGTAGGCAATTTGGTATCTCTAACCCTATTTGGGTTTGTAGCCTTGGGACGAATCCTTTTGTCCATAAATATCCTTCTTTTTGATCTATTAAAAGTGCCATACCACGTGGTACTGAGTATGTTTCTTCTCTGTAAAGCTTAAAATTACTATCAGTTCTTATCCGCACGCCTATTACTTTGGATTTTGATTTAACAGCTTCTTCAAAACCCTTCCATTCTTCATCATCAAAGTAAGTTTTTCCGTGTATAAAAATTTCATTTGGGTATTTGTTATTTTTTTTATGAAAGGTCTGTAAAGCCTTACCTAATAAATCAGATGCGCTCTCTTTTGAGAGATGATACTCATCTTTTTCTGGATTATACCATGGGCCCACATTTCCTTTAAATACTAAACCATCACCAGAGTCTAAAAACATTTGAGCGGCACAACAGGCAGTTTTTTTATCTTGGACTCCTTCTATCTTTTTGTAAACTAAACCGATGTAACAAACACCATCTCGAACAGATGCCAATTTCCATGGTAAGCCACCGCACTTATAATACAAAGTTGTACTAATATTCCATGCTTTTGCTGAGTCAAATTTTTCTTCACGATCAATCTGAAATTTACTTGTTAATAACTCTTTATATGCTATTGTACTTTCGCGTATTATTTGTGTAATAATCCCATATTTTAGTAGTTTTGCTTTTAATTGGTTATGAAAATTAACCTCATATTGATATGCTTCTCTTAATTCGTTTATTTCTGGGAAGAGTGAAGCATTATAGCGTTCATAATTCGATTTAATGCCTATACCTATAGTTGTTTCTGATGGATTATTGGACTTCGGACGGCTGTATTTATAAATAAACTCTGGGATTACAACGAACCATACAGTAACCGGTACTTCCTCCTCCTCTTTATATTTGACTAATTTACTGGTAAATAAATTTACCCACCTATGTACCCTTTGGTATTTATCTTTATATTTTAAAAATGCGTCAATCTCCTTATTCGAGACTTCTATTTCCTGTAGACCTTCCATTTTAATATTAAAATCAAAGGCAGCTTCAATACCTGGAAAGAATGGCCGTGCCATGTCTGGATTTTTATTAAATATAGGTTGTTCGATTGATTTTAACCAATTTTTCATCCTCGATATACCTTGCAAAGTACCTATAATTCCAAAGTTACCTATGCTCAGTTTGTCCTTAGTATGTGGTCCAAATAGAGTAATTCCATCTCTGGGATCAATAGTTTTTTGGTTAAAACCAAACTCTAGCAGTGGCTCTTGAATAGCTTGTAGTTTGTATTCCATAGTTAATTCGTTTCATCTGACATTATTAACTCTTCTTTCGGATCATCCTCAAAGACGTTTAAACGTGATGTGTTGTCCGGCTCATCGTAACCCTTATCAGATGAAAGGATTAGGGGTGTATCCGGCATGTTAATAATGCATTCATCATTCAATTTGAGTTCTATTTTGTTGTCAGTATTTTTCAAACTATTTATAAATGCCAATAATTGATCTCTCCATTCTTCATTAAACCAATTTCTTCCCTTTCTTCTTCTTGCACTGTGCAATTTACTTTTATCCGGCCATATATTCCTACCCTCATCTGAAAATAAAATATGAGACTTTAAAGAGAATGAAACTAACGGATTAAGAAGTACACGTACAGTAACGCCAAAATGCCAGTAGCCAGATTTTATCTCATTAATTTTGAATTTACCTAGTAGATTTTTTGTTTTTTTCTTATCAAAATAACGGAAGACGACCTTATCTTTTCTCCCAATTGGAAAATAATAGCACTGTCTTCTAGACGATAGTTCGTACCAATACATTCCTTTGGATTTTGCTAATAAGTGAAAAGCGCGCGAAAGTAATCTTTTTAAAATATTTTCACAATCTAAAAGTGTTGGGAACTCGCTTGAACTATATGATTTATCTAAAATACTCTGAGTATTAATCGTAATTTTTTTATTAAATATAATCTTTGTATTACCTATGGGTGAGGGTTTGACAATTTCTGTAATGGCATTCCCAAATGTGGCAATAACATTACCATGTCTGACAACAGGCAATGAATAATTTTCACTCTGTATATCAATAGCCATTCCGGCGCTATCATATTGATATAACTCAATCGTGTCCCACAATTCCTTTATTGGCCAAAAGTTTGTAAAGTACTTTTCTTTCTTTTGCTTTAAGCCGTACTTCGTAGTAAATTTGTTCTCATACCATGAACTCAAGGCGTGGTTATTTTCAGGTATGATTTTTTCAACTTGGTCTTTTTCTAATTTTTTGATTAGGCTTTTTAAGCCTGTTGCCCAATTTTCATGAAATTTTATATGGTTATATCTATTTTGACCTATAAAATAATCGTATGGTGCATCGGCATCAATCTTTAAAGGTATGATAAAATCACCATCTATTTTCTTTGCAATCGATTCAGCTAATGCGAATTCCTTTGCAATACCGTCTTTAAGTTGTCCTGGCCTAGTACATATATCTTTGGATACTATAAAAATAAACTTTACAGCGTTATTCCTTATTTCATTATCTATTACTTCCCATTGCTTTTCTCCACCGATCAATCCCTTAACATCGCACCATACTTTATATCCCATAAGTTGTAATCTGGAAGCAAGCCATAGTGTAAACTCATTATCCTGAGGATTTGCATGTGAAATAAATAATGTATGCCTCATATAAATTGTTATAAAGCTATAACGATATCTGACCTATTTTACATTATTTTTGCATCTTATAGCAGCTGTTTATAGTATGCTGAAGCGATCATGAAGATATGATTTTATCTAAATTTAGAAAAATGCGCGTCTCCTTAACAGATACATCTCCTTTGATTCTTCTCATAATTTCTTTGCTATATCCTTGAGATAGAATATTTAAGCTACCTTCCCAGAGAATAGTTCTATCGATGATGGCAAGTTTTCTATGGTGGTTTCCGCGAAGCAGTATGATATTTATCCCATTTTCTTTACATGAGAGTACTTCGTTTGTCGCCTGATAGCGCATATTTTCATCGTGCTCTATAGGATCTCGGGTGATAATGTGAATTTTTATCCCTTTGGATATGAGTTTTGTAAAGATCGGCAATAGCACCCCCATTCGTGAGGATGTAACGTACGGTGATTCGATAATGACTTCTTTTTGGCAACTATATAGATCTTTGATAAATTGTTCGTAGAAACTTGTTTCATCGAATAATCTGCTTTCTTGCAGATTATTAAATGGGGGTTTGTTTTTCCAGAATAAGAACATTATTTTTTCCTCCTTTCTTCGGTTATAATTATTTTATTGTGAGGTTGTATGGATTTAATGCGCGGACGTGGAGGATTGGTGTTTGATACAGTATACAAATGCATCAATCTATTAAATACTACTACAGCCGGTTCAAATAATTTAGCGTTGGGGTCACAATTTGTGAATTAGCCTCTTTCATCTCCTTGATTAGCTTAAAGGAAGGGGCTATCTCTACGGGCTATCATATAGAAATTGATTGTATCTATGGGAAGGCCACATAAAGCACAACATACAATACCAAAGACTTATCTACAAGCGTTTACTGATGCTGACGGCAATTTATGGGTAGCTGATGTAAATTTGAAGGTATTTTCTCGTAAACCTGATCAAATCTTGACAGAAAGAGATTATTTTACCGTGAGATTTCCTACTGGTGGCGCTACTCTTGCAATTGAGACAAAGTACCTTAATAGCATCGAAGGCACTTATGCAAATATATATAGGGGAAAAATTTCTAAAAAGGATATATTAAGCAATGAAGAAAAAGCCAAAATGGCTATTTTTGTTGCATCTATGATAGAACGTCAATCAAATAGCCGTGATGCTATGAACAAATTTTTTGACGATATGAAAGAAAAAATTAAACATTTAAATGCTTTACCCGATGAAGCAAAAAAGAAGTATGAAGGGCTGATTTATGATAAAAAAAGCCCATCTATCTCTGGAGATGAAATATTGGAAATGAGTAAAGATGTTGGTTCTCTTCATTCTTCGTTATTACCTGAAACAGTAGCTGATATCGCACCAATTATTTATGATATGCGTTGGGTTTTTATGGTAAGACCAAAGGATTCTGATCCTTTTATTACTTCAAATAATCCTACTATTATGGTTCGTCCTGAAGCAGAAAACCAGATTGGTAGAGGCAGAATAGGATCATTGCCAGGTTTAGCTTATAAAGACGTAGAATTAACACTTCCTCTGTCATCAGATATTGCCCTAATAGCAGGTTGGGAAAATGAAAAAGTTGATGGTGAATATATTACTATTCCATCATATTTAGTAGATGAAATAAATAAGCGGACACGTCGCCAATCTAAAACTATATTAGGCTCGGATAAATTAATGATAGAAAGGATAGTTGCTAGAACAAAGGAATATCATCAACCAAAATAAACGTACTAATAACGCTATAAGAAATCATATTCTTGAAAATGCATGGAAGAATTATCAAAAATTACTTGATGTAGAAAAAGAGATTACAAGAGAAGATGAAGAATAGTATGAACATCGAAATTGCACTTAAAAACTATCGTTGTTTTCCAGATTCAAAACCAGCTCGATTTATTATTAAAGATGGATTTATTAGCTTTATAGGTGTAAATAATTCAGGAAAATCTTCTCTCCTTAAATTTTTTTATGAATTCAGACCACTATTTAATGTATTACAAAATCCAACGGCTAATTTAATAAATGCTTTGAGAGACAATCAACAAAGTATGGGTTATAGTTCCACAATTCAAGATACTAGTGAGTTGTTCTGTAATCTTAACGATAGAGATATTGAAATCGAAATTAAATTTCGTGACAGTGTTGTAAATTCGGATATTAACGGTGTTCCAACTCCATCAAAAATAGTTCTTATCATACTTCGAAGTAATAACTACTGGTTAGCACAGCTTTCATCTACACAAAGGAATCTAGATACTAGAGGAAAGTCTTTAGACTTTATGGACAAGATATTGAGAATAAACTATACTCCTGTATGTGATTTGACTCCATTGTTTGAAGTTTTTGAGGTCTTTCATAAAATGCTTTATATTGGTCCTTTTAGAAACGCAATAAACATAGGTACGAAAAGCGATTATTTTGATATCCAAGTGGGACAATCTTTCATTCAAACATGGAAATCATACAAAACAGGCAACACAAAAAAACATAATGAAGCAATATACAAATTAACTGATGACATTAAACGAATTTTTGAATTCGATAGTTTAGAAATTAATTCTTCCCCTGATGATTCGGAACTTCAACTTTTTGTTAATGGCAAGAGTTATAGATTATCCGAATTGGGTTCAGGTTTGACACAATTCATTTTAGTTTTGGCAAATACAGCAATTAAAGAGCCATCGATGATTTTAATTGATGAGCCAGAGCTGAATTTACATCCGACTTTACAGTTAGACTTCCTCACCTCTTTAACCTCCTACGCTAAATCAGGAGTGATTTTTGCTACACATAGTATTGGTCTGGCACGTTTATCATCAGAATTAAAGTATTCAATTAGAAAGAATGCAAAAAAAGAAATAGAGGTCACTGATTTGGATACATTGCCTACTTTATCCGAGTTTTTGGGAGAATTGAGCTTTTCAGGCTATCAAGAACTAGGATTTGATAAAATTTTGCTTGTTGAAGGTTCTACCGATGTTAAAACTTATCAGCAGTTCCTTCGTAAGTTAAACATAGATCATAAGATACTTATAATGCCTCTTGGTGGTAATTCTTTGATAAACGATAAAGCAGAGGCTCAATTACTTGAAATAAAAAGAATTTCGCCAAATATATCAGCAATAATTGATAGCGAACTGGATAATGAAAAAGCACCATTATCCAAAGATCGTGCTGCTTTTGTAGAAATATGTAAAAAAACAAAAATTAACTGTCATGTTCTTAAATATCGAGCAACTGAAAACTACTTAACTGATGGTGCAATAAAAAAGATAAAAGGGACTAAATACAGTGCTATTCAACCTTACGAAGCTCTTTCAGATGCCACCGTTGAGTGGGCTAAATCTGAAAATTGGCGTATAGCACGAGAAATGTCTAAAGAGGAGATAGAAGCAACTGATATAGGTAAATTTTTGAAATCAATATAATAAGATTATTACAGAGCAACTGAAAATCTTTTTATAGCTCTATTTTGTGGCTAAAAATAACAGTATGAATATCTCTATGTATCTGTCTTATCTTCTGACTAATCCCATCAGTTTGTTCTTTTGACAAACCTTTCCCAAAAGATGTGGAATTATTGTGGGACAGGGCGAGTATGAGGATAGTAACGAATAATACCTCTTAATAAGAATGTTTTTGAAAGGGATTAGGTAGAGTTTTTAATCTTTTCCAGTCTTCATAACTAAAAGCATATTTCTCTTCAGCTGACCAGTCATTCGGAAATTTTATTTCAAAATAATCTCCAATCCCAAAATCTGGACCTTCCAATAAAAGATGGCCTGCACCGGGAATAAGATCCCATGTATAGAATTGTGAAGACAGAATAACTAATAGGCCACAAATAGATTGTAATAATGACTCGAATGTTGCCGATTCGAAATTAACATGTCTATCATGTTTTGTATCATTATATGTTTTATACCAGGATAAAGTATCTCCATTCTTCCAGTCTTCAAAAGGCCTAATGATTTTATTATTTCCTTTCCATATAGGAAATATAATTTCATATGAAGACAAATGATGTGTTCTATTAATTTTATAATAATCCTTAATATTCCAATACTCTTTAATCTTTTGTGGTTTGTAGTTGTTTTCTGATAAGATTGCTTTACAGTTAGCTTCGAATTCAACGCAAGCTCTTAATAATAATTCATGAATCCTATAGGAGTACGTACATAAGCGAGAATTCCTAAAGCCGAAGGAAGTGAAATAATTTGAATAATATTAGGGATATTTCTACAGGAAAACTCAAAATAATAGTAGGAAGTAATTAAAATCCAATTTCTACGCACTGATCCCAAAATGGTGATTTGCTCATTCATGTAAATATTTTACCTCATGATTGAATGTAGAGCAGAGATCTTGTATACTCAACCCAAGTTGACAGATATTTAATCGTTTGCTGGACGCTTAGGTCATAAATTAATAACTAATTAGAATTATTATGAGTGATTTTCAAAAGGAACAACTCTTATATGAAAGATTATTAGGTGCATATCACGATTTTCCTACAACCTCAAATTCCTATGAGACAACAAATAATGAACTTCATTGGGAATCGCTCAATAAAGTTATTTCTGCTTTAGAAAAACTTGGTCACAATGACTATTCTGAGTTTACTATTGTACCTAAAAGTGTTAATTGGGGTAGCGGCATAACTAAATATCAAGTTAACATATCTACTTTAAGAATGAATATGATGTCTGTTCTACGCATGATGGGCTCTCAATTTGGATGTGGCGACCCGGCTTATGACTTGAGTAGATATGCAACTAGCAGTAATATTCAAATGAGTCAAACAGCTTCACCTAATGCTACGGCAAGTTCAAACCAAAATCAATCTCAAAAGCAAGAGATGTCCGTTACAGTTAGTCAAGAGCTCGAAAAATTACAAAAAATAGTAGATGAAAATCTTTCTGAAGAGCAAATAGAACAAGTGAGAGAACCTCTTGAAATATTTAAACAGAATCCAAGTATATGGAGAAACGCACAAAAGCTTATTCAAATATCCGCAGGCTTTAGCAGAGATGTTGCTATCCAATTTATTGGATCAATTTTATCTACACTCACATTGGCAAGTATGGGAATAACTCCAACTCATAATTGAATCTTTACTCAATGGTTTGAAGACCTAAACGGAGTATGGATCTGAGCTTTATGTTTGGATCGCAGTATGATTCGGTTGCGGTTATGCTGGGGTTACAAAACACTATTGATTTAGAAATATAGCCTCATTAGAATGAAGCTTAATGGATAAACGCTTAATAGTGATATCTTGCCTCTTACTTTTAATAA
>CAZMJG010000038.1:0-10700 GCA_964566675.1 uncultured Gammaproteobacteria bacterium | reverse complement strand
TATGCGAGCAGTAAGTGTTTTGGTTTTGCCTGTCCCTGGCCCGGCTTTGATGATGATGGGGCCATTAATGCAAGTGACAGCTTGTTGTTGTTCTATATTTAAATTCATATATCTTGTGCAGTGACATATGAAATTACTTCTGACCATGAATGAATTCGTTTTGTATTGGTTGGAAGTGGCTCTTGGTTCCAGGGATAATCAAATAAGAGAACGGGTATATTAAAAGCTTCACACTCTCGCGCATATAATAAATTATCTTCTACTAAAAATTGTGCGCCTATTTGTTTAATAATCTCAATTTTTGTTTTAGTGTTTCCCCCTTTAGACCACTGGGGATGATTAGTAATAAAAATATCTTTAAATGTGTTGGGAAAATACTGATTTAACCACGTAGTTGTAACACTTAATAGTTCTTGTTGCCTTCCTGTAATTACATATAAATTGTTATTTTTTGATAAGTATTGTATAGCTGGTACTGATTCAGCTATTGGTAAAACCTTAGAAAAATATTTACTTTTTGTAAATTCAAAAAACTTTTCAATCGCTTGTTCTTTAGTACCACCCCAAACTTCCCACCAATTGTAACTTAAGAAATATTCTTTTTTTAAGTGGGTTCCAAATGTTTCATTATGAAAAAGAATTAGTGGAGACAATGTATCGGCAATCACTTCGTCAAGATCTAGAGCTATATTCATACGGTTATTATAACAAACTCATCTGATCACTCAGCTTCGTACGTTCTCCGTCATCTTCAAACAACTTTATCGTTCCGTATACACCATCGTACCCTGGCTCAATATAGACATCCCCTTTTCGCATGCGCTCTATTACATGAGCTAATTCAGTAAAACCTTTTTGACGAATCTCTGCTATCGGCAAACTTCTAAGGATACTAAATTCATCACCCAGTGCAGTGTAAATACGCTCATACTCAGCCAATACCTTTTTAGAAGTAGCTCCACTTTTTAGCATTTCTGCAACAATTTCAATAAGAGGAATGATATATTCAACTACTTTTTGTTTTTCAGGCTTATAATTCTCGGGATTATTGGCAATTTCTGAGACACGATAATCCACACCTACAGTCAAATGGTTATGACAAACCGGACAAATACCATGATGCTCTTTCGTTTGCTCAGGAGTAAAGCGGATATTACATGAGCGGTGACCATCATGGTGATACTTCCCTTCCTGAGGGAAAAATTCGATGGTACCTATAAATCGATCATCATTTGTCTTTATGGCATCAATAATATCTTTATAATTTAAATTGCAACAAATAATGTTGGCTTCCCGACCTAGTTTTTGCGGCGAATGAGCATCTGAATTAGAAAGAATTGTGCGTGACTGTAGTTCGTTTAAGCGCCAGTTCATATATGGGTCACTAGAAAGGCCTGTCTCTATCGCCTTGATTTCTGGTGCCAACTCTTCAAAAGCTTCTTCAATACTATCAAAACCCGATTTTGACCCAAACATAGCAAACCACGGTGTCCAAATATGTGCAGGAAAAAATAAGCTGTCGGCATGAGATTCAAGAGTAATTTTTAGGAGTTCTTTACTATCCATTCCCAAGATTGGTCTTCCATCAGCTTTTAGATTTCCAATACGCTCAAGTTTCGAATTGATATATGAAGCCGTTTCAAAATCCGGGACGACAATACAATTATGAAGCTTTCGTACTTTCCCGGCTTTTGAATAAATATTGCTAATTTCGACGGTGAGTACAAACCTCATTATATTATTTCTTACGCTTTCAGGAAGTTTTTTATCAATTTCCAAAGATATCTCATCTTTTAATTTGAAGAGTCCATTCCCGTCAGGCTCCAACTTTTCACGCATTTCCGCAAACCAAGCTGGATGCGTAAAATCTCCCGTTCCCTGCACCTGGATTCCTTTTATTTTTCCCCAATAATATAAACCTTCTATATCACTATTTTTACTGGTTGCCCGAGAATAATGAGAGTGTATATGTAAATCTACAATATGATTCATAGTAGCTATGATATTATGTGCGTTTGAAAAGTCTGTGCAAATAAGGCAATTCTATTTCCACTTGAGTAGGTCTTCCATGCGGACAAGTGTATGGGTTTTTTGTAGCATTTAATTCATCAATTAATTCTTTTGCTCGCAATTTAGTAAGTGGATCACCGGCTTTTATAGCGCTACGGCAAGCTAAATATTTTATCATGTTATTGCTGACTGTATCATAGGTATTTGGCATATTTTGTTCAAATAAATCATCAAGGAGATCTCTCATGAATTGATGCACATCTCGATCTTTAAAAAGCTCAGGAACTGTAAAGACATATAACAGCCCTTCTTTTTCTTCTATATGAAATCCAAACTGTTTAAAAGTTTCTAATTTTTCAAGGATTAGTTCTTTTTCAGCCTCAGTAATATGAAGTTTTATTTGTTTATCCAAAGTAATCGATTTTGTGTTATTTTTTTCCTTTACAAATTCTGTCTGAAACTTTTCAAAAAGTACCCGTTCATGAGCAGCATGCTGATCAACCAGTAGTACGCCATTTTCTGATGGTATAACTAAATATGTATTGTGCATTTGGACAATATCTGTGACTTGTATTGGCTTCCGTCTATTTTCTTCTCCATTCACTTTTTTCTTCAAGATTGAAGCTGCGTATGTTTGCGTTCCACCATCATGAAGTTCGTTCATATCTGTGCCATTTCCCCATCGGCGATCATAAAAGCGTAAATTCTGTTTGGAAAGTGTAGTAATGATTGATTCCTCAATGAGTTTGCAGATACGCTCAGATTCCAACATATGTATTTGTTCCTTACGTGGATGGATATTCACGTCTATAAGATGAGTAGGTATAGTGATAAAAAGTAGTACAAAAGGAAATGATAGCGGTTCAAGGAGTGTGCCATATACACTTTTAACAGTAGCATTAAATTTTGACTCGTATATGTATCTTTTATTGATATACCACTGGATATTGCGGGACGATTTATAGTTTAACTGCGGAGGAGAGACAAAACCTTCCACAGAAATATACTCGTCAGCTCCTTGCACAGCGAATAATTGTTGTACCACATCCGATGTAAGTAGCGCTTCGGCACGATTGAGAAGAGAAGGGCTTGCTGGCAAAGTAAAAACACGTTTTTCATCATGTGTCACTTCAAAAGAAATACCCGGATAGGCAAAGGCAAATCGCTGAACTATTTCTAAAATAAGACGATATTCCGCTTGTGGAGACTGGAGAAATTTTTTTCGTACCGGTACTTGGGAAAAGACATCTTCTACGATTATTTGCGTCCCCACCGGCATGCCTTTTGAAGATACCTTTTTAATTCTTCCGCCTTCAATAATTACTTCTTTCCCAAAAGAGACATCCATAGATCGACTTCGTAATGTCAAATGGCCAATGGCTGCAATACTCGCCAGCGCTTCTCCTCGAAATCCAAGAGACTGAACAACAGCTAGATCTTCATCTGTTCGTATTTTGCTTGTGGTATGTCGTAAAAAACAAACCAAAATATCTTCATGATCCATCCCAGTTCCGTTATCAGCTACCACAATTTTCCCAATTCCATATCGTTCAAGAGTAATAGTAATAGACAAAGCTCCCGCATCGATTGCATTCTCAATAAGTTCTTTAACAATATACCCAGGGCGTTCAATTACTTCACCTGCGGCTATTTTTGAGACTACTGTTTCTGGTAAATGTATAATTGTGGGCATAATTACTTAATTAAAGCCTGGAGTTCTATAATTTTATGTAAAGCTTCAACTGGTGTTACATTATTTATATCAATATTTTTAAGCGCACTTGTAATTGCATCATCATGCCCTCTTTTATTCATTCTCTTCAGGCTTGTTTTTTGTAGTTTTGAATCGCGGTTCTCCAAAACTTCCAAGAGTGCCCAGGCTGTCTGCAAAACCTCTTCAGGTAAGCCTGCCAGCTTCGCCACTGCCACACCAAAACTGTGGGAGGCGCCGCCCGGAAGTAGAGTGTATAAGAATACCGGTTCACCATTTTCCTCTTGCACAGCCATATGATAGTTCTTAATTATATGTGGATATTTCGTTTCAAGATCCTGCAATTCATGATAATGAGTTGCAAATAATGTTTTAGGTTGTGCCTTTGGATTTTTGACCAAATATTCTGCTACCGCCCAAGCAATACTGATGCCGTCATAGGTGCTTGTACCGCGACCTATTTCGTCCATGATTACTAAACTGTTTGATGTGGCATGCTGCAAAATTTGAGCGGTTTCAACCATTTCTAGCATAAAAGTAGAAAGACCGGCTGAAATCATATCTGAAGCACCACTTCTCACAAAAATTCGGTCGCAAATACTTAGCTCTGCTCGTGATGCAGGGACAAACGAACCCATTTGATTTAGTAAAACAATGACCGCAACCTGACGTAAATAGACGGATTTTCCTGCCATATTAGGCCCTGTAATAACCAATAGTTGAGATTCCTTAGTAAGAGCGGTGTTGTTTGGAACATATAACTCATCTCCACGTGAGCATTCCACCACAGGATGTCTCCCATCCGTTATGAGGATGTTACCATCGTTTCGGAGTGTTGGTCGAACATAATGATAAATACTCGCAATTTCAGCAAACGATATAAGACAATCGAGTTGCGCAACGGCATCACAAGATTCCTGCATCTCAAAAGTATGACTCAAGATATCTTTTAAAATTTCTCCAAAAAGCGAATATTCAATTTCTTGAATCCGTGCTTCACCAGATAAAATGATTTCCTCTCTCTTTTTTAACTCTTCAGTGATAAATCGCTCGCCATTTACCAACGTTTGCTTACGCATATATCGACTTGGTGCTAAATCCAGATTCGCTTTACTGATTTCTATATAAAATCCAAAAACTTTATTAAATCGTACCTTTAATGATGATATCCCTGTGGCAATTCTCTCCTGTTTTTCAAATTCTTCAAGCCATGTTTTGTTATCATCAAGGACAGAATGCAGTTCATCTAGTTCTTTGTGAATACCTCGACGTATCATTCCGCCAATTTTAGTGTCAAACGGTGGATCGTCTGTAATGTTTTTTCCTATGGTCTTTACCACCGTAGCCACTATCTCACTTATTCCTACTGATAGATTTTTTAGATACGTTGATTTTGCCGATGAGATATGTTTTTTAATTATGAGTATCTGATCCAATGAACGCTTCATGGTGATAAGATCACGAGCATTCCCGACACCAAGAGTGAGTCTTGATAGGATCCGTTCTATATCCGCAATTTCATGCATGCATTTTTTACATGACTCCCGAAGTAACACAAACGAAAGCAGTTCCTCAACTGCTTCATGCCGTGCTGTTATTTCCTGGGTTCGAACAAGTGGACGTTTTATCCAATTGCGTAGTAGTCGTCCGCCCATGGCTGTTATTGTTTTATCAAGAAAATGAATAAGTGTGCCTTTCCTCTCAGTTTCCCGCAGTGTAGAAAAGAGTTCAAGATTTAGAATAGTTGTTCTATCTATGCTCATTTCGGAAGCCCCAGAAAGTAACGTTATCTTATTACAATGAGGGAGAAGATTTTTTTGAGTATATTGCAGATAACCTAACAAAATGGCTGCAGCCTCCTGAGCAATTTTCTTACTGTTTAGATCTGGATCTACTTGAATCTGTTTACCAAACTGTTGACGTAAAAGTTGTTCTGCTTTTTGCAAAACACTCTCACTTTCTTGTAAAAATGAAATGTTTATTTCTGTATATAACCTGAGTTCTTTCAAAAAAGCCATATTGTTGTATAGGGCTTCAGCAAGGACACATTCTGAGGGATTGATGCGAGTTAATTCATCTCGCAGCAATGTCGTCGATTCCAACTCATGAATTTGAAAAAGTCCTGTCGAGATATCAGCAACAGCTATACCTATGGTGTTGTTTTTTTTGACAGGGAAATTATGTAATTATGTTCTTTCTGAGATAGTGCTTTTTCATCAAGAACAGTTCCTGGAGTAACAATCCGTATCACATCACGATCAACAATCCCTCCACTATTAGGTTCGCTCAGTTGCTCACAAATTGCGACTTTATACCCTGCTTTCACAAGTTTTGAAAGATATGAATCAACTGCGTGAAAAGGAACGCCAGCCATAGGTACCCGCCCATCTCTCCCTTTTGCACGACTAGTTAGTGCAATATCTAGCACCTCCGCTCCAATATGTGCATCTTCTAAAAAAAGCTCATAGAAATCACCCATCCTAAAAAAAAGCAAACAGTCTTTGTATCTCTCTTTTATTTCCATGTATTGACGCATCATCGGTGTATTGAAGTCTTGCATAGTAGGTAAATACTTTATCATAACTACACACAATAGTACAACTTTGTATTAGAATATAGATATGACCGAAAGGACTGTTGGCTATATATTACTTGTCGTAGGAATACTTATCATGATATATTCCACCTGGCAAATTATTACTATAGTTACCGGAAAAGCACAACCACCTCACCTTATCGATTATAAAACGCCGGAAAGCTCCATATCCACAGATGGATTGTTGGGAAAACTCCAAGGTTCTAGTGGAAGCACTATCCCCATGCCACAACTTTTTGATCCCAAGGCTCTCAATGATATAATTAATCTTTCAATTTTTTACCTAGTAATGCAGTTCCTTTTAGGATTAGGATATAAATTCTCCTCACTTGGTGTCTCAATGCTGCGCCCCATCGTAGTACAGGTAAAAAATAAACGCCTCGAACAAACAGTAGAATCAGAATCCTCCACCACCTAATTGCAGTTGTTACGTATTTTTGATCTTATTATAGTATTGTATTCCTATGACAAATCATATACATATTGCAGAAAGCCTAACGGATATATTAGAAAACCGATTTAAATTTTTTGGGGTAAGTATTGGTTTAGATCCAATTATTGGATTACTGTTTGGTGCGGGAGATTTATTTACATTGCTTGTTGGCCTCTATTATATTTGGGTCGCAAAACAGTACAAATTGCCCGATTCTGCGATTGCACGAATGATGGGAAATATTGCGATAGATTTTTTCATTGGACTGATTCCTTTTATTGGAGATTTATTTGATTTTTCATTTAAAGCCCATTCACGTAATCTTCAGATTCTTAAATCGTATGTGGATTCAGATTACTCTGAAAAGACCTTGGATAGCATTCGTACTACATGAGAATGAAATAGTATCACTTTTTGTAGCAGTAAATTCAAAGATGTTTTCACCCAATTTCAGTGCTTGTTGTATGCCTAATTTTGGAACATTTAGAAAGCCCTGACAACCATAGACATTTACTCCTTTTACAATCCATCGCACTGGGATATTTTTTTGAATTGTAAACGTGTTGGGAATATATCCAGTATTGACAACACTCATTTCTACAATCTGAATTCCATTTTCTACCTTTACCGCCCCAACCTGTTTTGAATATGCGATATTTTTACCAGAGAGATCTGCTCCACTATAGAGTTGCCAGGTATTTCCTAGATAATTCACACTCAACAGCACCACCATGACGCCAATCGTCTTAAGAAACCACGGATACCACGATGTATTTGTAAAGGAAGAAGTATAGCCAATCGTTAACAAAGCAGGGGCGGTACCAAGTGCAAATACACCCATGATGAGAGCACTTCTCACAGGGTCGGCTGTGCCCAAGGCAAATAACTGCACGGTTTGAGTAAAACCGCAAGGCAGCCAATACGTAAATGCTCCAAGGAGCATCATCGTGTTACGAGAGTGTTTAAAAATATAAGTATCCAGCGCTTGATTAAAATATCGTCGCATAAACCTCGGTACCACCAAAGACAAAGAAAAAATCCCCAACATATCAAGGCCTACAAATACCATAGCAATACTTACACACACGGTAAGAAAAACGGAAGTTTCATACTGTATAGAAATTGTTTGACCAATAAAACCCAATACATATCCCATGATTGTGTATGTTACAATTCGTCCCATATTAAACTGAATAGTAGGTGACATGCGATTAGCTTTAACCCTATGAATAGCAGACAAAAATACGGTACCAGCTGTTGCCATGCATGACGATACTGAAGCAATAATACCTAGAAAAAAAACGGTAGGTAACGTTAATGCTGTAGAAATTTGTGGAATCACAAAAAATTCAGAAAGGATATAATAGGCAATCATAAGCATGATTCCAACCAGTAGTGCTGTAATGATGCGATACCACAAGGACTCAGGGGCATATTCGATTCCACAATAGTTTTTGTCTTTCATAAAGATAGAATTATTACTATACCACAATTGTTTCTTACCTACATTTTACCTGACTATTCTTGCTATTTTTTATATTAGCTGTAATATCTAAAGTATGACAAACAATAAATATTCCAATAATGACGATAGGGCTACTCAAGATGATTTAACAAATCATGGAGTAAAAGATATAATCCCTGAAAATGAAGAATATTACACACTTGATCTTAAACGAAATTTTGACGGGGATGAGAATGAAGAAGATGAGCTGGCAGGGTTTGATGTATCAAATGTTGATCCTCACAATTTAGATGAACATGATGAACCACCCAAAAGCGCCTCGGTGTATAGTGATGCCACCCTCGTGCACGGTGCCGCAGATTATCAACCAAAATCCAGCAATCAAGGCGGGGTGGTTAAAGAAAACCATATTAATGATGAAGATACAACTAGTAACGATCGTGTTGGAGATCCCGGACACTGGGGAGTCGATGAAGACACAGGGTAATAATAAACTTTGTATAATATATCTATGAATATTTGCATAGCCTATGAAACCTACTCTAGTTCTACCGAAACTGTGGTTACTATAGTGGCTACCAAACTTACTGAAAAAGGACATGCGGTGACCGTAAGGCGTATGCGCGACGGAGTCCGTCCTGAAGATCTAAAAAAGACTGATCTTACTATCTTTGCGACCCCTAGCTGGTTTGAACGCGGAAAAGAAGGACAACCTCATATTTCCTTCCTCAATTTTATGGATACTGCTCAGAACGAATCTTTTAGTGGTATGAAATTTGCGCTTATTGGCCTTGGTGACTCTACTTACGCTCACTTTTGTCATGCTATAGACTTACTAGGAGGGTTTTTAGAAAGACACGAAGCCAAAAACATTGCTCCCACTCTGAAATTAGATAGTTTTCTTTCAAATACGGAACATGAGACTAAACGATTAGAAGAATGGATTGATCGACTTCCTCTTCACTAAAGTTCCTCTACTAGTATAATTGAGGCAAATTATGAGTGAATTATATATACCCACTCCTATTTTAGAGGCTAAATCAAATGATTTTTATATATGTCCAACCGGCGAAGAATTTTCTCCTCTAGTTCTTGACCAACTGCAATGGGCCTTGGCAAAAAAACGTATTGACCTAGAGTCACAAAAAGGGATAGAGTACCTTTACCAGTTATCCTCATCGCTTTATTCACCAACGGACCCCGATCATGGTTGGCAGCATATCCAAACCGTAATGTATCATGGGAAACATTTAGCTCAACAATATAAAATAAATGATCAAGAAAGATATGCGTTATTTAGCGCAATCTGTCTACATGATGTTATACGGTGTGGCGTTAATAATCCCGCAATACTTTCCGCAGGAATCGCAGAAGAAGTCCTTTCACCCTGTATGAGACCTAAAACAGTTCAAATGGCAGTTGATGCGATAGCTCAACATAGTTCGGGCAGTTTGCAAAGATATAACAACGATTTTGTACCTATATTATTGTATGAAGCTGATAAAAGTCACACCGATCGACTTCGATGGCTTCTTCCGTGGGGATTCGATCCATCAAGATATACTATCGTTGACAATAAGATTGCTCCTATTGAAAAAGAATATGAAGATTATTTAGAGATGGTGCACGGCACTGCAGCAACACATTATTTGAACAATATTATTGAACAAAGAATGGGAGAATTACAAGCATTAAAAAATGCCAGCGGATACTAAGTATAACGCTGACATTTTTTGTAATAAACAAATTATCTATAGAATATCGGCTTATCAGTTTGAGGAAGTATAAGACTCATTCTTCGTTCTTTATCACTAATACGCTCAATAAAGACTTTTACTTTCTGCCCTATATCAAGATGCTCCTCACCTGAAAGCTTGCTGATATGTATGAGACCTTCAACTCCTGGTTCTAAGCGGACAAAATATCCATATCGTTCTTTGCGGACAATTTCTCCTTCATGCTCTTTCTCCTTAGGATATTTTTCTTCAATATGATGCCATGGGTCTGTTTCTAATCGTTTTATGGAAAGATTGAGTTTTAAATCTGCCTCATTCTTTTCAACAACCATTACTTTGATTGCTTCGCCGGTCTTTACATATACCGATGCATTGGTTACTTTTTCCCATGAGATCTCTGATATATGTACAAGTCCCTCTACACCATCAACTTCACAGAAAATACCAAATTCCGAGACACCAAGTACTTTTGCCTCATAGGTACCATTAAGTTCAATCTTATCAAAACGTTCTTTCAATTCTTTCTGTGAGATTTTAAGGGCAGCAGCCTTCTGTGAGACGACAAGTCGGTTTTTTGCTTCATCGACTTCCAGAACTTTTACTTTTATTTTCTGCCCATCGAGTTTTGCAGGATCTTCAAGAAGATCGGTGGTGAGTTGAATCTTTGGTATTACACCACGAATTCCCATAAAGTCGATAAAAACGCCACCTTTTCCATATTCGCCACATACGACATCAATATCTTCTTC
>CAZMJG010000037.1:0-10987 GCA_964566675.1 uncultured Gammaproteobacteria bacterium | reverse complement strand
CCGTCCCAAAAGCACAGCAATGATGGCATATATGATGTTTTGAGGATTATATGCAAAGATACTAAAGTCAAGATTGAAAGTGGCAAAGAAGAATACGAGTGATACGGAAAGAAATGCAAAATAAGACCAAAATTCTTCGACAAACTCTCGTACTCCAGGTGAAAATTTGGTTTTACCCAGGTTGCCCACGACGATACCCGTGATAACTGTCGAAATAACACCTGAAAAATGAAAGAAATGCTCGGCCGCAACAAATGAGCCCAAAGCAGCTGCAACAGTCATAGTTGTCTCAATCACCCGATCATTGGAGATTTTTTCAATAATTCTAGAAAAAATATAGCCTACAATCGCGCCAAAGATGAGACTTCCGACAAACGTATAGGTAAATGTACCGAGTGAGTCAATCAAAGCACGGGATTGAAATGCTGTGCTAGCAACCACAAAGCTGGAAACCACTTTAAATGCGATCACGCCAGTGGCATCATTGAGCATACTTTCTCCATCGGCCACGAGTCCCAGGCGTTTTGGCGCACCAAGTGTTTTAAACAAGCTGATTACCGCAATCGGATCGGTTGCGGATATAATCGCTCCAAAGAGCAAAGCCATTTCGATAGGATAGCCAATAGCCAGTACTAGAAAATAACCAATGGTAAAGATGGATACCAACAGTCCAAACGTAGCTAAAAACGTGATAGTCTTAAACTGAAGTTTGAATTGATGAAAATTGATATGAAATGCAGATTCAAATAAAAGCAAAGGTAGTAATACATAATAAATAATATCGGTTGAAAGCTCCATGTGAAGCTCCAAATGCAAGAATTTTACTATATATTGTCCAATCACCCCAGCAAGTAGTAAAGCGACCGTATAGGGAAGAAAAGAAATCTTCGCTGTGAATCGTTGTAATAAACCAGTAAAAATGAGAAATCCTGAAATAAACAGAATCATCTCAATAAGACCATGTTCCATAAATATAATTGATTAATAATATATAACTACAATAAGAGCATTAGGATAGCTACCCTTAATAATAAAGTATGAGGATTGCCACAAAGGTAGTATATAGGGTGGGAGATAGAGGAACAATACATATTAAAGGCGTAGGTGTTTTTATAGATTAAGCTGAAAAACGTTTGGCCATATCTTCCTCTATGAGTCGGCGAAGATACACAGATTTGGGCAGTTTATCTTGTTTGGCTATATCATCAAGGTACGATGCGATTTTGGGAGTGATAAAAAAGGTAAACCGCAAATCGCTGTTGCTCTCTATATAGTGTAAATAATCATCTAAAATAGAAGGCAAAGTCTGTGAAGTATAGCGCTCACAAAGCAGCTTTTCATCTTTGTGATGGGCCAAAAGTGACGGAGGATCACCATCACTATGTAAAATAAGTACCGGTTTACCGACACGCAGGGCAAGTGAAATCTCGTAGCCCACACTGATACTTGGAAATGAAGTCTCTGCTATGATGCCATCACAATGATAAATCCATTTTTCAATAGTACTATGAAATTTGAGTCGTTCTTCTCGTGATTTTGTGCTGATATCACGCTCTGTAGCATTGAAAATATGATCGGAGATAATATTGTGTCCTGATTTCTTGATATGGTCTACTATCTGAGAATATTTAGGGAGATATTGTTCTTTAGCAGCTATTGAAGCCGTAAAATATAAAGTCAAGTTTTTCTTATGGGTCATACGATATTATAACCTATGATAGGTGAAAAGAGAAGCTATGGTTATATTGTTAAATGGTTATTCTTACGCTATATTTATAGTTACAGAGTATGCTTGTTTTTGTAAAGTACTTCAAAAGTAATTTATTATTATCAATTAAGTATAGAAATTATGAATAACAAAAAATCACCATTCGGAGCTGGTATCCTAGTAGGAGCTGTATTAGGCGGAATTGCCGCATATTTTTTATCTCCTAAAACGGGAAAAGAAAACAGAGATATGGCTAAAAAGAAGCTAGACGAAATGAAAAAAAGAGTCGAAGGAAAAAGTCTTGATGAAATAGTGAAAGAAATATTTGGTATGGCTTCCGAAGAAGGGGAGCGTATATATACCCGCGCCCGAGAAGATCTCAATAGCCGTCTAGATATGGTACAGAAGTCTATTGATGAGATAGATCGTGGTAAATACCAGAATATAGTCGACGAAGTAGTGGAAAATCTCAAAAATGAAGCTGACGTTACCAAGGATCGTCTAACTAAGTTGCATGAATATCTTATGGATCGTTGGGATGTGGCACAGGAAGAAGGGAAAAAGGATACAAAAAAATTGGTATCTGACACAAAGAAGGCGGCAAAGAAATAAATTATAAATTACGAATGCATAATTACTAATTAAATATGGTAGTATTATTCGTAATTCGTCATTAGTAATTCGTAATTCCTCTATATGACACTACAAGATTGGTACTACTCCTTGGCTATAGCTCAAATGGTGGTAGGCATCACACTTATGTTTTTTACAGCATTTATCATGTGGAAGATTTATGTGACTATCCGTGAAGCCCCAAAACAGCTATCAAACATAGCCACATCTATTATTCAGCGAAATAAAAATGAGCTGTTTAGTATGGCGGCCATGACTGCTTTGCCACTCATTGTCGGGAGATTTAAGGGGTGGTTCTCTCGTAAGTAATTATATTTTTCTTCCATATCTTTCTTTTGAAAGCCTCACAATTTTCTCCTTATTATCGTTTTTCATTGCTGGTGGAGGAAGTGTTTTAGCCGGAAAAGGTAGCGATGTCATCTCATCGATAGACATCTTCATAACAACCTCGAATTTACCCAGAGTCACTAGATCATTTTGCGTATACATTTCAGAAAATTCTTTGGATAAAAATTCGGAATCGCGCGCTCCCACGACAAACGAGATGAGAGTACCTACGTTACCAAATATTGCCTTCATAACATCTTCATCAATTTGCTCGACATACTGATTAGCCAAAATAAGTGCCAGGCGATATTTACGTGCTTCCGAAAGAATTTTGGTAAAAGATTTGGTAGCGAAATTTTGGAACTCATCGACATAGAGGAAAAAATCTTTTCTATCTGCTTCTTTCATAAAAGATCGGTTCATTGCAGCCAGTTGGATCTGAGTGATAATCATAGCTCCAAGAAGGGCCGCATTATCTTCTCCGAGTTTTCCTTGTGACAGATTGAGAAGTAATATCTTCCCTGAATTCATGATCTCTTCCAGGTTAATTGTTGATTTAGGTTGCCCAATAATATTGCGCATCATTTTGGAAGATACAAACTGTCCTATTTTGTTTTGGATAGGGGAGATTGCTTCGACGCGGAGTTTATCGGTCATAACATCGTATTCTCGGTTCCAGAAATTGATTAGCACGGGGTCTTCGACATGTACCAGGTTTTTTTTACGGAATTTTGGATCGGCAAGCAGTGGTAGCGCATCAGCTAATGTGGATCCTGGAATTTCAAGCAGGGTGAGAATGGTATTTCTCAAAATATATTCCAGACGTGGCCCCCAGCTATCTCCATACAGTTTATAGAAAATAGATACGATACCTGAGGCAACTAAGTCACGGTGTTGTTTGCTTTTAATTTCAAGAACATTGATTGAAAAAGGTCTCTCCGTGTCAAAGGGCTCCAAGTATACGACATCATTCAGTCTGCGTTTTGGAATATAGTCTAAAACCGCCTCGCATAAATCTCCGTGAGGATCTATGATACCAATTCCTCGATCTCGTCTGATATCATCAATTGCCATATTGGCAATAAGTGTCGATTTACCAGCACCGGTTTTCCCGATGATATACATGTGCTTACGGCGATCTTTTGTCTTGATGCCAAAGACCGCATCTGTATTTTTATATTCAGCTTTTCCAAAAAAATTTACGTCTTTCTTTTCGTCTTCCTCAATATGCTCGATAGTAGGTAGATTTTCAGGAGGCTCTCCAGCCAATGTCTTGCCCCAGGCGATATTTTTAATACCAGCAAGCTGTTTGCCCGGCGGGTGCCAGAAAGTAGCCAGCTCTTGCGCATTTAAAATCTGTTTTCTATTTTCAAATACTGTAAAGCGCCTTTCTTTTACACGCTCAAGGAATGATTTTTTATTAAATGAAATCATTTTTAGGCCCAGACTATTGCCTTCACCGAGTGCAAAGGTACCGTAGGTTCCAGCAATATTTTGTATCAGTATGCGAGGATCATGCTCTGGTGCATCTGACGTGGTGACTACCCGTATGGCGGCTCGGCCTCCCTGGAATTGTACTTTTCGTACAAGATGAGAAGAGTTTTCACTCGAACTTTCTTCTTTTGATAAACCGGTTTTAGGGTCAATGACTGTTTTAGTGCGGGAATCTAGAGTTTCTCCTTGCCATGAAAAAGAGGCGGGCATGACTAGTATTTGTATAATAGCGCGATAATATGGTTGCTGTTTGGAGAGCACACCAATGAGTGAAGCGAGAGGATCGATTTGAAAATCAGCATATGTTTTGAGCGGCAAGCGATATGACTGCTGAAGCTGAAGCTCTGCTGCTGATGTAATGGGATTTTTCATGACGATATCTAAAGGATCTTCTGTACGTTGTATCGCCGATTGTGGGTATGAAGATTGTACAAGGCTATTTATCAGTGATTCACGCGTTTTTGGTGTCGTGACATAGTAGTAAATACTTTGACCTGTAAGGACAATCTCAAATGCAAAAGCTTCTGCTCCAGACAAAAAATGGGAAAGAAGACTGATCTGCCCAGATAAAATCGAAGAAAAAATCTGCGTAGCACTTTCTGCCGATGTTTCGTCTTCCTTTGGATTGCGTATCTGAAGATGAGAGAGAGGTATCATGTATACATTATATTATACTTCTTCCTTGACAATATATAAAACCTTGGAATAGAACGATTTTAAAACACGAAAGAAATTTCGGACTGTGCGGACAGTTTTCTCTCTATTTACTCGTGTATCATTTTTGTATATAAAAATGAAAGTAGTGAGTACAAAAAGTAGTAGGCCTACAAATTCAAGATATTGAGGCCAGAAAAATATCGCAATAGTTGCAGGTTGTGAGATGTTTGGCGGGAGTTTCCAACCATTTGCCCAATTGTTTACTTTTACATGCTCAAGGAATTTGCAATTTATTATATATAATCGGCATCCATACATGGCTTTCCATCCATCCTGATACATTTGATCAAAATATATATATCCACTGGTTTTAGAATCTATGGTCACCTTATATAAAGCTGGAGTGATTCGTTCAGCATCTGGTGCCATATGTGGCGTTTGTCCAACTAAGGAAGGTCTATATGATAACTTCAATTCTTTGAGGAAATTAAAAGGTATAGGATATGCGCTCACATCATGTAATGCAGTCTCAGAAGTGATGCCGCCCATTGTTCGCGCAATAAAATGTAAACCATAGCCTTGATGGTACGGATCTATAGGTGGCAAAATGATAGTATTTGTTGCGTGTATTTCCTTGGAAAGAAGTGTGTCTATTTCAGCTCGTTTGACATATGGATTATCTATATAAAAGGTAAGCGGCAGGCCGAAATTCCATGAGGATTCGACTGATAGTAGATAACCAATATTGTGTAACATGGTGGGATTCCACATGGTTACTTCAGTATTAGTTTTATCAGAGGTAACATAAAGCACAGTATCATCTAGCGGTAAGTATTTTTTATCAACAACTGAGAAATCTCTTTTCAAGATAGGCTTTTCTATAGATCCGGCCGCTGCGGCTTTGGGCAAAATGACTTCTATTTTTGTGTTTTTAGAAAGTGTCACTGGTTCTTGGATGGCTTCAGAAACTAGTTCTGCTGCATCTACTGTGACAATTTCGGAAGTATCCTTTCCAACCACTTTAATAGTATTGGGAATATCTTTTCTTAGTAAGATTATGTCTTTATATTGTGCTTTTTGTCCTGTATCTGTAATCTCAATATATTGTGGTGAGGTTGCCGTTTCTAGTGGGATTTCAAGGGTATAATTCTGTGGCTCATAGCTTGTTCTATTTACAATAATACGAGGATTGGTGCTGGTAAAAATGATTTGATTTTGTTCAAGCTCAACAGATACAGGTATCAACTCATCGACTTTGGTAGAGGGTATTTCCAGATAATATTTTTTGTCCACACTTGCTTCGGATAAGAGAGGATTCAAAGGGCGAATACTTATAGTATCTTCTTGTATCTCTGTCTGAATTTCCAGATCATCTTGGGTTTTTTCTGTAAATAAACCAGTATATGGATAAATGACCTCAGGATTGACAGAGTCATTTATATAGCTGCCATACGCTCCATAGGCCGCATCCTCATAATGAAAATTTGAAGCATTGAGTATATGTGGCGGATTCTGCAAGATACTAATATCATGAGATTGAGGCTCTATATAAATATAATAGATATCTATCAGATTGTGCGATTGCACCTGACTTGCAATCAAAGAATTACTCAGAAAATATTCGATTTTATCATAATCTATAGCCTTCGGTTTACCGGCGTTTACAACAGATTTATCTAGTATCAGATATTCAACACCATATTTCTTTAGAACTCTATCAAAGAGATTACGATCCTGTTTTTGCATTGCGTAATTGAGTTCATTATAAAATTGTTCATTGCGAGTACTCCAAGGGTCAAAGGGGCGGATCAGCATAGGCTGCTCAATGCCATACCACAGAAATCCCGATCCTCGATGTCCCCAGCTGCGATATTCCCAATTCCAAAAGGTTTCCGCAGGAAGAACAGCTATTCTTTTGTCAGGCGCGACCGTTTTGAAGTATTCGATTGTTTCAAAATAATCACGGGGAATACTGAGGCGAAGCAGCGGAGAATAAAATTGACCACTCAGTACAGGATACGCAAGATACAAAATACCAAGACACCCGCTTATCAACACAAGTTGAGAAAATAGTTTTTTTTGCGGGATATGAAGAAAAATAAATGCTAAACCATTGGCCAACATGAGAGAAAAACAAAAAGCTACCAAGGTGATAAATTTAGTAAAAGGAAATCGAAATGCCTCTCCAATAAGTGGGAAAACATTTCGTATCCATATATTAAGTGTGTCTAGTACAGGAGTATTGTTAGCCAGGAAAAAAATTCCTACACTCCAAGCGGCAACCACTGGTAGAAATGTTCGATCTTTTTCTTTTATAGCTTTCCATAGGCCTAAGATAACAATGGCAATAAATGATATATATACAAAAATGAAAAGAGGCCTCGAGCTATGCTGATCCCAAGTCTTTAAAAACGGAACATAGGTATTGGTCTTTAGGTCTATTTCTGGTGTACTCAACATAAAGCCCTTGAGCATAAGAACTTTATCGAGTGTACCGTACTGTTTGTTTCGATAAAAGATTTCTTCAGATGAATATTGATTTATTTTTGTTTTAGGTATCTCCGGCGCACTATATTTAACACTGTATATATAGGGAATCAGCCAGAATGCATTGGCTATAAAAAATAAAATACAAGTAAGTAACACGGTTTTAATTTTTTTCTTAAATAATAAGTCAAAAAAGTTGACAAAACCAAATAAAATACTAAATGCAATAAAAATGGTCGGCACAAATGATTGAGGAGTGAGAAGAAACGAAGTAAAGAAAAAAATGCCCATAGTTTTATAATTGGGTTTTTCTAATGCGTTGAAAAGCGCCAATATGATCAGAGGTAGTGCGGTAAAATGTACTGCAAATACTTCAAGTGGCGCAAAATACATCTGGATCACGCCGAGATTGAACATGTAAAAAAGTGCTGCTAAAAAAGCAGCATCCTTTCGCTTTACTAGCTTGGAAGCCAATAGGTACATACCTATGCCACCGCCCAGATGAGTAAGTGTTATAAAGACGTACCGCAACATGCTGGAAGGTAAAATTGTGGAGAGAACGGCGATATATATAGTATGCAACAAATTAGCCGAGTGAGCCATGCCGTCTACAAGCCCCAAACCCCGATAGTCTTGCCAAAGAGCATATATAGCGCGCTGGAGATTGAGTCCGATATTTAGCTCTGGCATCACATTATCCCATCCAACAAGCCAAGTATGTGGAGTATAGTTTGTGAAGAATACAACAATGTCTATGATGATAAGTGCCAAAATATACGGCATAGTATTATTGTATCAGCGAAAGTCTCGTCCTGAGTGATTTTAGTGTAAAAATCTGTTTGTATTCAGACAGGAGATCGCCAAAGGGGACTATACCTTTGGCAAAAAGATACAGTTGTATCGTGATTGATTCTGGCAAAGTAAACAGCACAATTGTTTGAAGTATGGTCGTCATAATCTGCAAAAATGAGGGCATATATCCATAAGTCTGCATAATCTCGAGGCGTATATTGAGTGTGTTTGTAAATTTCTTTTTGACATTCACAAACGTATCATTTTTGCCATGCATACGATAGGACAATAGTTTCTCTTTTAAATTGAGCACTTTTTTACCCTCACATATCAGAGAAAAGAATGTGTAATAATCGTTATTGGCGCTATATTTAGTTTTATATTGGAATAGTTTTTTTTCTCCGTTGTTTTCAATATATTTTCTAAACATCACGGAAGGGTGGATGATTGGATGAAAGGTAAAATAAGCTTTTTGTATTTCCTGGCGCTTGACTGGTTCAAGTTTATCTCCGATGATATGTCCATGGGCATCAATTACATATGCATTCGCTCCAATGAGAAAAAGTTCATGATCGTGCTTAAGAGCCCGAACCTGCTTTTCAAAACGAGTTGGATGGGAGATATCATCAGCATCCATACGAGCTATATATTCTCCTCGGGCGATTTTTATACCTTCATTGGCACATCGATCGCCTCCACAGTTCACATTTTTTTTCATAGTAATGATGCGTATTTTATGAGGATATCTTTTTTGGTAGCGTTTGATGATAGCGGGAGAGCTATCTGTTGAGGCATCATCTACCACAATAAGCTCAAAGTCTTGAAATGTCTGTGTCAGTATACTTTCGATTGCTTCTGCTACATATTTTTTAGCATTGTAGACCGGCATCACTACAGAAACAAGTGGTGACGCTTCTTTTGAAATATGTTTTATGATATGTTTTTTGAGAAAATTTGGCATAAATATAACCTATAGTATATATTATTTAGCTCATTTTGTCAAGCTTAATTGAGCATGATAAATGTGAATTTAGTGTGAGAAAAGGGCGAAGAAGTTGTTAGTTATAAGTTATGAGTTGTAAGTGATAGATTCAATTGATTGTTATATTGTTAAATTGCTAAATGGTTAACCATATAACCATTTGACCATTTAACAATGAAGCCATGTAACAATAATGTATATTATTGACAGGTAATCTTCGCATCACAAAGCTGCTGCCAGGTTTTTTCTTCAAATTGAATCTGAGCAAACCGTGCACGTACTTGGTCTCGATTACAGGCATTGGTGGTCCATAGTGTGCCTCCACTGGTAAAGAGTTTCCACTGTTCGCCAGGATTTATCCAGGTCTTCTTCTCTACGCCCCCCCATGGAACTCCCGGTTTTCCTGACCATACGGTGAGTATAGCGCCATTTGCATTGGGAACGGGTAGCGTATGATTTCCTGTTGTGAGTGTGGTGGCTTGCATATTTTGACATATACCTCCTGGCGCGGGGGTACCTGATGGGTTGGGTGGAGGCGTGGGGGTAGTCGTCTTGGGTGGACACGTAATCCCTGCTTTACAAAGTTGATCCCAGGTTACTTCCTGCTTGTTTTCTTGCTTAAAACGCTGATACATTTGATCAAAATTGCATGTTTTTGAATACAGAATCATACCTCCAGCATCATATATCTTCCAGTCAGGTTGTCCGCCAGGTGGCATCCATACTTTTACCTCTTTATTACCCCAAGCAGGATTTTGATTTGCACCTCGATCAGTCCACAGTAAAAGCATTTTACCGCTGCTTACTTGTGGGACTGTGTGATTGCCTCGTTGAAGGGATTCAGTCTCTAATATTTGGCATATGCCATTATTAGATCCAGGTGTAGGGGTTGGGCCTGTAGTAGGAGGAGGACAGGTCATTTTGGCAGTACAAAGATCATTCCAAGACTTGGCTGGTAGCTGATTTCGTTGGTATTCAGCATACATCTGATTTTTAGTACAGTTGCTTGAAGTCCATGTCGTGATAGTCGAATCGTAGATCGTCCAGACGGGCTGACCTGAGTCCATCCACGTTTTGACTTCGGCATTGCCCCAGGCCGGATTTTGGGCACCTCGCTCCGTCCAGGTGGTGATGATGACGCCGTTGCTCAAGGGCTGAATTTTGGTGGAAGCTGTGCGTGGAAATGTCTGTTTGGCAATAGTGCATCCTGGGGCGACCTGAAGGGTCGTCACCATATTCTCTTGGGCATTGATTGCGCGCGGTACGGCTAGTACAAGAGCTGTAAAAACGATTGTTGCAACTATTTTGATATTTCGCATATATGAATTATGTTTATAAATTCATGGGTATTATACCATAAGCCTATAATAAAATCAATTACGGCTCACAAGTAATGCCTTCTCTACACAATTCATCCCAGAATTTTTCATTTTGAGGTTTATTATCAAAAAGCGCTTTCATTTGTTCCCAACTACAAGTGTTTGAGTATAAGAGAGTGGCTTCAGTATCATAGAAGTACCAGGTCGGCTGTTCGGGTCCGATCCATACTTTTATTTCGGCAGTGCCCCATGGGGGATCTATATCACGGTCTGTCCATATAAGGGCCGCTATTCCACTCGGTTGGGGTTCAACTATATGATAGGAATTGGGGTCTTTTGTCAATATTTGAGCTTGTACTTGGTCGTCTGGGCATACTTCTGGCACGGAAGTCGGGGTAGGTGATGGCGTGGGAGTAGGTGTGGCTTTACAGGTGATGCCTAAATCACACAGTTGATCTTGCGCGACTGGTGTCAGTGGATTGCGATTATATTCTGCTTCTACTTGCTCGGGGGTGCAATCTGTTTTTAGACCGTCATACCATTCTCCTGGTACAAATACTTTTCCCAATGCTGGAGCTCCGGGTTCAT
>CAZMJG010000036.1:5136-11031 GCA_964566675.1 uncultured Gammaproteobacteria bacterium | reverse complement strand
TTTCTATACACTACCGCTGTCTCATCCTCATAACTCACCCGAAACTTCTTCTCTTCAATCAGTTTACACTTTTCAATAACCTCGGATGAATAAAGTTTTACAAAATAAATATAATCAACTTCATTGAATACGGCACAATCATGTTTCTTTATACGTTCTAAACGTGGCTTATAGTCAACACCAATGATGGTCAATGGACCCGTGTGACCCAGATACACCTGCTTGCCAGTAAATACTGCGACATAACCCGTTTGCTCATACGATAAGAATGGATATATCACATCTTTTTTCTGATCAAACGAGCTAAATACTATTCCATTAGGCAAAGCTTTCAGATGATTTAAAGCTCTCATTTCGGCCCCGGGTATATATGCTGTATTTGGATCAGTAAAGGTAGCGACGACTAGAGCATTGGAAGGGATTGTAGCAATAAGGATAATAACAGCTACCGCTACACCAATAATTTTTCTTGAGGAAAATAAATCATACACCAGTCGAGCTGCCAAAAAATTGGCTAAGAAAATACCATAATAGGAAAATTGCACCGTATTCCACCAGTCCCCTTTCTGAATCAACGTAATCGTCAGACTAGTGGCAAATATGCTGCCTAATAATAAATAGATATCAATACGTTTTACCTTTTTCTGAAACCCGCAAATAACTGGATAAATAAGTCCAAAAATACGGGTACCAAAGTTGAGCGACATATAAACCGCTACACTAAATAACTCAATAAGTATTAAACGCAGGCCAAACCCTCCTTGAGCGTATAGGAAATAACGAGCATTTACCATATTTGGCATATAGACCATGTTATCTGCTTCTATTACCGAATGTACTGTCGAAAAAGGAGACAATGTGAATACCGAACCTGTTTTTGAGGCTTCAAATGGATTATAAAATACAAGAATACTTACTACTACAAGTAATCCAATGATAAAGCCTTGTTTTACCGTCAAAATAATACTTTTTTTTGATAAAAAAGATTCAATTAAATAGATTCCAGCAAGAAATAAACTCACTGTACCGCCATAAAATTTCAGTCCAAAATTTAGTGCCACAAGTATTCCTATAAAAAATGCCGTTTTTATAGAATATGATTTATTTTGCATCAACAAAAGAATCCCCATCAAGCCAAGTAACGATAATGCAAACTGCGTATTCAAGAGTGCTGTTGCCGATTGAAGTGCAAATGACTGGGTCCCTGCAAATATTGAACCATCATGATAGAGTTGTAGAATATATCCAAAATGTCCTGCAAAGTATCCAAAGAACAATACAATCGCAACAAAAAGCACAGAATCTTTGATGCGCCTTGCAAGCGAGATCAACAGCATCGAATATACAGTGAACCATAACAACGGAATAATTTTGAATAATGTCACAATTGGAGGTATACCTATGTTATTTAGGAGAAAAAGAATAAAATCCATCAATATGTTATATCCAGAAAGAGTAACGCCCGCATACGTAGGCACTATAAATGGTAAGGTTTTAAATGCAGCGGCAGCTATTTCAAGATGCCACACACCATCAAAACTATTTACACCCCAAAAGTGATATCCACAACGCTCTCCCAAACACATATTCGTACCACTTGGCAACATGACAAGCATGTGGAGTAAAAAAGCTGGAATAATCAAAAAAAACAGTATAGTATGCTTTCTGATATAATCGAAGGTATGTCTGAGCATATTGCAATTATAACGGTAGTATATAAGAATTACACTGTCTTGCAGGATTTTTTATCTTCTCTTGAGAAACAGACATCCAAAAAATTCCATCTATATATTGCCGATACTTCTCCCGAACCAAAAAAAATTAAGAGCGAATTACCTTTTACTGTAATCCCCACAGAAAATAAAGGATACGCACATGGAATAAATGTAGGTATTCGAGCGGCGCTTGAAGATGGTATCAAACAATACTGCGTAATCAATAGTGACACCTATTTTCATGCAGATTTTATCCATTCAGTCATCCATTCAATACAGCAGCATCCGTCTGCACTTATTGGAGGCAAAATTTACTACGCACCAGGATTTGAGTTTCATAAAGAAAAATATTCAAGCGAACAAGCAGGCTCCATCCTCTGGTATGCAGGAGGTACTTTAGATTGGAGACATGCAGTCACCGGCCATCGCGGCGTAGATGAAGCAGATCTTGGACAATACGACCATGCCGAGAATACCGAATTTATCACCGGGTGCTGTATGGCATTTGATAAATCAGTCGTAGATCTAGTCGGTTTTTGGGATTCTGAATATTTTCTTTACTTTGAAGATGCCGACTATTGTGAACGAGCTAAAAGAAATGGTGTGGAACTCATCTATGATCCATCAATTATATTGTGGCATAAAAATGCACAATCTACCGAAGGCGCTGGCTCTACCCTCCATCAACGTGTACAAAAAAATGCCCATCTCCGTTTTGCCCTTAAATACGCTCCTTGGCGAACAAAACTTCATGTGATAAAGAACTTTTTCCTAAGATAAAAGGTAAAAGCTATACACACTCGAGAACACGCTCATTTATATTTGAAACGCCTCAATGTGCTGGCAAATTTTTCAGTGGCGACTGTAATAAAAATATATAAAATATTTATTGCGGCAAATACATTGATTATTACATGTTTCCACCACATTTTTTCATCACCATCCCATCCACCAAGATAAATATAGGGATAATACGACATAAGTAAACCAAACAAAAATATATTGGTTTTCTGAATAATAGATTTATAAAGCGGCAAGTATGCAAATAGCGTCAGGAAATACCATTGTTGGATCTCACGAAAAACACTCAAATATACAAGCAAACCTACTTGTACAATCAAGGCCATCCAATTAATCCAATTTTTCTTCTCCGCCATGAGCAATGGTAATGGCAGCGTGGTGTATTTAATAAGGGCAGATAAAACAAACAGAACTCTACCCCACACTTGTTTTTGTTTAAATAAATAATAAAACCCGACAATGCCCAAAGATACAGCTAATAGATCATTATGGGTCGCAACAAGCCCTTCAATGATGATAAGTGGATGAGTAGCAAATTCAAGAGCCGACCGTTTATCAAGTTTATTTAAAAAATAAACAGCGACTACATACAAACTCACAAAAAGAATTTTAAAAAAGAAATAATTGAGTATGAATTTGCCAACTGCGAGATATGATGGAATCAAAGTCAGGACAAGAAAAAAAGGCCCATAAGGATATGATCTATGCGTCCAGTGCATAAATCTCAACCATTCATCAGCCGGATAATCCAAAGCCTTGTGTAAATATGGATTTTGTCCGTAATAAGTCAGTATCTTGGCATCAAAAATATAATTAAAAAAGTCATGAGACAAAAATGGATAAGAGAATAACAAGATGCTACCAATTATCAACGAAATACGTACAGGATTATATCTTTTATAGGTACGAAGAAAAAAATAATGAAACAGAAAAAGTAATACAACAAGTATAAAGTATGTATACCAGGACTGATCTCTATGGTAATAACCAAATTGTACAAGTGGATCACGAAATAATACCCAGTACTTATTACTCATGAGAGAAAGATTTGGATCGATAAGCGCGTATGAATACAAAGAAAGGGATAAGAGGACAACCACATATAGCGCTATCATAAGCTTTATTATAAAATGTATTAGCATGCTTTCCAAGCGATATCTACACATTTTATTACTAATATTTTTTGTGGTAGCAAGCCTCTTTGTCTGTTTTTATAGACTTGGGGCTTCATATCTAGACGATTGGGATGAATCGTGGTATGCAGAAATCACAAAGCAAATGCTCCGAACAGGAGAATTTTTTGTCTCACAATGGAATGGTGGCTATATGTTTGATAAGCCTCCCCTCTATATGTGGTTTACTGCATTTCTTTCAGTATTTTTAGGTCTAAATGAATTTTCTATTCGTTTTACATCAGCCTTGGCAGGCGCACTCACTCTTCTACTGACCAGCACATATGTCTATAAAAAATGGGGAGTAGTCCCTTCACTACTCGCCTTTCTGACTCTTGCAGTAAATGACACCTTTATCTGGCGAGTCCGATCAGGAAATGTTGATGGACTCGTCACATTCCTTATACTGCTTACTTTTTTTGCCACTTCTTCAAAAAACCATTATCGATATGTTTGGCTTGGCATATTATTCACGCTTATTTTTCTGACCAAAGCTTCACTCGTATTTTTCCCTGTTGTAGCTTTTGGCATCTATGAAATAGTATCTTTTAAACAAGACATACTAAAACAATGGAAAGGATATATTACTGTTTTTCTTATTTTTTCCTTGTCTATAGGCACCTGGCTTACTATTGGCACATCCAAAGCTGGATATGATTTTTTAGCATACTTCCTCTTTAAATCAGATCAGGGTGTTTCAAATATATCACTTATATATGCTAAAACAGAATATATCAAGTATATGATCTATTCATTACAAAGATATTTTATTGTTCCTTTATTTATCGGTGTTTTTTTTATACTTCTCAACATCCGAAAAAAAGAATATGTTCTTATTCTGATTTACTCATTTTTTCTTGTGATTATGCTCTCGTTTACTGAGCGCAATAACAACTGGTATCTTCTGCCCGCTATGCCGTTCTGGTCAATTATTATTGGTTATGCCACCTATACACTCATCCAAAGCTCTGGAAAATTTTCATATGTAACCATCGTACTTATACTTCTCCCTTCCCTATATCTCACTCAAAAGAATACGCGTGGACATATTTTTCCTATCTTTTATACATCTTCAAGTGCAACACATACAGAGACCTCTATCCTTATCAATAAAATATCAGATAAAGAAAATATAGTTGTGCGTCTAGATAGGCTTTATCCATCGACAGTCTACTACTCAGATAGAAAAGTACTTTCTTCTCAGCCAGGTGATAGCACAAACTGGGTTTATTTAAGTCGTATAGATTTAGATAAACGTTTTCATGATGGGAGGACATACTGGATTGCAGGAAAGAAAAAGGATGTGACAGATTTTGCTACTCAATATCATTTGATAGACCGCGTTAAAAGCGTGAATAATGAAGAAGCTATTTTGAAAATAGATGCTACCGTTCTGCAATAATCGAATAAGAAGAATTCTTTTCCAAGATTTTCACCTGTTGAGAACTAGTTGTTAAATATTGCGCAACCGCCGAATTTTTAGTTACCAACACAGCCTCATCAGGCTGGTCAATAAAATTTTGTACGGTTTCAGTATCACTGGCATATCTCGATTGTTCTTTTACTCTTTGCTGCGAATAAAACACTGCTACGGGTACGAAATCGCGATCAATAAATACTGTTTTGCCATACTTCTTGGCTTTTTGTAAGATATCAACCTCATCCACTATATATTTTGTAGTAGGAAATACTTCTAGATAGAATGTTTTTATTTGTAAAAAAGCGATAAGCAGAAATGGAAATATGTATAGCCCGGCCATTACCTTTGTATTATTCACAACTGCCAATACATATGGCATTTGCACTTTTTTCACAAGAAAAATGGACCATTCTAGAACCATATATGAACCATATGCGATAATCAGTGCAAGAGGGGCATACGTCGGTATCAGATGCCATATTTCAGTTTTATCTGTCGTCAAGAATGGCAAAAGCACCACCATATTCCAACCAATCAACCCGAGCAAATGATGTAATTGTTCCCAATTTTCATATTTTTTCTTAGTTAAAAAAGCTCGTCCAGCTTGAATCATTTGTATAATAATCGTGATACATACAATACCTAAACTTATTAGCCAGGGATCATACCATTTGCGCACACCCATATGCAAATAAAATAATGGTAGTTCCCAGGTAAGATGCGCATAATTTTGCAAGCTAAACTCTTTATCACGAGCACCAATATGTACAAAATGATATTGATAAAA
>CAZMJG010000036.1:0-5036 GCA_964566675.1 uncultured Gammaproteobacteria bacterium | reverse complement strand
CCTATCATTTTTTTCTTAAATAATGATTCGCCAAGTTTATAGATAAATATGCTGGTACCTATCCCGGCAATGACAGAAGGCAATCGTGTTGTTAGTTCAGTAACGCCAAATAATTTATAAAATGTAGCCATGATCCAAAAACCCATAGGAGGATGATCATAAAAAGGTACACCATTAAAATGAAGCGTCATCCAATCTCCGGTGATCAAAATTTCACGAGCTATGGCGCCATACCATGCTTCGTCCCAGCTTGACAGCGCAGTATAATGCACATGATATACATACATCCAAGAAGAAAAAAAAAGCACACTTAGTACTCCTACATTTCTCTTCAAAAAAGTCAGCATATGGAGCTATTGTAAAGCAAAAATAAATAGATTTCAAAGCCTATGTAAATATTTTTTAAAAATATACTATAATTATCTTACGTAATTCTCACATATATGCGTAAGTCCTTGACTGCAAAGTGTGCACACTTTATAAAAAATCATTCGTACAACATACTTATTTTAGCCGGTATTTTTACAGTCTTTGCTTTTTTAAGATTTACAAATCTAGATGTGCGCCTTCCCTTTGCATGGGACCAGGAACAGTTTTCCACACAAGTACGAGATATCATCCGTGATCACAAATTCACATTGCTTGGCCCACGTGTCACCGATGATCGAGGATTTTTCTTAGCCCCATATTTTACCTATCTGTTGATTCCTTTTTTTATTGTTACCAAGCTACATCCATCTGCCCTATATCTATTTACTATCACCGTAAATATTATTTTTTTCTGCGTTGCAGCATATATTCTGTATAAACTATTTGGGACAAAACAAGCCTTGTTGTTCCTTTTTTTGTGGTCAATAAATCCTACTTTAGTCAAATATGATACTACCCCCTGGTGGCCTATCTTATTACCACTGGGTGTTCTAACCATTCTTTATGAACTCAAATTGCTTTATAACGATAAAAGCAATCTGTACTTATGGGGCCTTATTGGGGCAACTATTGGTTTCTTTTGTAATATGCATTTTCAATTTATATTTATAGGTGCATTTACCGCAATATTTATACTTCTAATGCTAGAAAAAAAGCTTATAAACTATTGGAGACATTTACTTCTCATGACTTTTTCATTCTTATGTATGTTTATACCATTAGTACTTTTCGATATCCGTCATGATCATTTAAATTACACTCTTTTTACTACCTATTTTTCCGAGCGAGTTTTTGATGATTTGCCGTATATGGAAGCATGGCTTCCTGTTTTTGCCAATATTATGAAACCTTTTATTGGGGTATCTAATCCATATGCTGCTATTGCTTTTTTGATACTGCTTGGAGCTATTTTCTTCTATTTTGTTTATAAGACACAAGGTTTTCTAAAACTATTTTATATTTCATCTCTGACTCTTATTATCATTACCATTGTTGGGTTTTCGCTATATGGAAAGCGCCCTTCCGAATACTATTTCACCTATTTTATACCGTTTATTTACATAGCCCTGTCAGATTTTCTTATCATTCTAAACAGAAAACTTATTACTGGCATTGTAATTGGATTACTCATCTTAATAAATTCCAACGATTTAAAAAATATCACAAAAAGGGAAGCTTTAAACCTCTATGACAAAGATGCCGCCGTACAAAAGATTATACCTTTCGCACAGGATAAACGAGTAAATGTCTCTTATGATATGCCGCTCGGTCTTAATAATGGCTATGATTATTTTGTTGACTACTACAAAATCAATCGCACTGGAGATCCCAAAGATCCCTTAATCGAACTGCGTATACCTCCAAGAGAGGACGATATTGTCGTAGAAGGCATAGGAGTACATATCCCTCCGGAGCTGAAATAATCGCAAAACTTGGGAGGATACTATTTATTTCTTTTGTACAGATAAAAATGACCTAGTTTCTCTACACGAGTATACTTATCTTCACGATCTAAAATCTCTACTAATCGTAACTCAAAATCTTTTGGTTCATAATTACCAACCATTCGATTCTGATCAATGATAGCGATAAAATCAGCAGAATCGGTAGCTACAGGCAACGTATACGATACTTCTCGTCTGGTAACATGAGGTCTTATTTCTGGAGATGCAGTCACTGAAGCTGTGCGGGGGATGGTTCGAAGCAAAGCACTAAATTTTCGATCTTCTTCTGTGACATTATAAATATAGCAAAGACAGCCTGGTGCAATAGGTAAGGGCGCATAATAATAAGCAAAATGCAAACCTATAACCATACCTACAAACATCACACTGTAGCTGGCAATCTGTGCATACATGTGAGATTTTGTGATATATAGCACAAATTTTCTCATAAAATATATGCCGAATATAGAACTCACAATCATCCCGGCTGAGATAATCACATCATAATGGAAATAGATAGAACGCATCTGACCCTGCGCACTAAATATATTGATTACAAGATCTGGTATCGAAAGAATCAACAGAGGAAAACCGAGCAAAGGTAAAAATCCCCACTCCCGCATTAACATATATATATATTCTTTTGTTAAAGAATCATAAAATAAACGATTAACCACAAATTCTGGTGGCGGTATGTATTGAGTGGTCGAAGACTGTTCCGCGTGCTTGAACCAGCTCAGTGCCCAATGATGTCCTTCGGGGCTAAATAGCGGCATAATAATAAAGACAGTAACAAAAAAATAGAGAAGACCTACCACAACACTTAGCATTGACTGTTTCTTATCTCCAGTATAAAAATAAATAACAAAACCTATCGCCGATATGGTCAACGAAATATTTTCTTTGGCAAGCATTGCGAGTACTGCAAATACCCAATACCATTTCCACTGTTTTTGAAGAACAAAATAAAAAGCAAAAAGTATCATGGGGAGGGCAAAAGAGACACTATGAAAGTCATATATATTTGCCCATAAAATTCCAGGATTAACAAGATACAAAATACTAAAACACAAGGCAATATACTTATTTTGTAATATATGTCTGGCTATTAAAAATACAGGTAGTGCTGCCATTCCAAAAAACACAGATTCAGCTATGAGTAAAACCCGGACATTATTCCATAACCAGTAGAAGGGCGCCAATAATATAAGAACATAATCAGCGTGGATAGATAGACGAGACATATTACCAGTCTGAGTTGTAAGTGTAAAAAATTTGCCATAGGCTGTATTCCAAACAGTCTGGTTCATATTTCCTAAATCGAATCCAGAGGCGAAGGCATTGTGACGGAGGATAGAAAAATAGCTTAAGACATACACATATAGTGATATCAACAAGAATAATACTACATATATACCAATATTAGATTTACCTGAAAATAAGGTTTTGAATAAGATTAGGATTTGATGAAACTGCAATTTCCTCTTGAGTAAGTTCATATTTTTCAATCCAATAATTTTTACTTAATTGAATCCTTTTTACAGGTTTCTTCTGTATTTTAACATCAAATTGTCGCCAACCCTTATGGTTTGTATATCTATGATCACCCGGATCATCAATGAGCAAATATGTTACTGCTTTTTTTTCATATGGATAGGCTTTTTTTTCAGGATTTAGTCTTTGCACATAATTCATTCCATATCGACTTGAATAACCAAACTGGTCGGTTGTATAGATAAAATACCCAAACTCATTTGGAGCATCATTATATACTTTTTCTGCAGCGGTTTTATAGAATTTCCAAATACTTGTATCATCTGCACTAAATGGTTTTACAATAATTTTATAGGTATAAATTGCACTTGAAAGATACACTAGTAAAAATACGATTATTGACAGTCTACGTGGCAATTTACAAATGAGAACTCCAGCAACAACTGCGATGATACTCAAAAAAGGCCAATAATAATAACCCCATATAGTACCTTTATAAGGTAATGTGATAATCCAATAGCCTAAATATAAATAAATGAATAATAAAAAAACTCTCTTATGCTCCGAAGTAGTTTTATATATATAGACAAAAAGACCAATGAGTAACATACTCACTCCGGTATTGTAGCCAGTAAGTTGTCCTACTGCTTCATACGTCATTGCCACCATGCGTTTCCAAAAGAAAAGATATAAGGGAATCTGCATTTTGGTGGCGTTCTCTCCTCCAGTTATATAGGATAAAACAGCCTGCGTTTGCAAAAAATTATTTCGGATTTCAAATAAAACAAAAGAACTCAAAGGTATCCCGAGCAGTAAAAAAGCAAAAAGATGTATATATTGTCTTCGCTTAAAAATGAGATAAATAAAAACAGGAGTAATTAATACTAGTATAGGCACAGCCCATGCCATCTGAAACTGTATAGAAAAGCCAAGCGATAGTATGGCTAAAATGAGAAACCAAAAAGTTGATTTTTCGATGTATTTCCAGGCTCCATAAAAAAATATGGGAGCAAGCATCAGGGCTCCATATGGATTAAATAAGAATGGTATACTCGAGGCTCCGGCAATACTAAAAAGACTGGCCGAGATGAAAGCCTCTCTCGAACTAAATAATAAACGGGTTATTACATACACCGTGCCAATCGAAAGTACATATAGCAATACCCAAAACCACCCTACGATCGTCGGATTACCATTTCCAAGGGCATATGCGGGAATATTTATATATAACCATAACGGTCCGTGAAACACGCCCGAAATTCCTCCAGAGCGTGGGCCCAACAGAGTAATGTTTCTGTTAAAATAGATGTCTTCAAATAGCAAAAAATCTCTTGCTATATCAGTATGAAAATTGATATTGTCGTGGAGCATCCACCAAGATGCAAAAACAGTAGAAATTCCAATCAATAAAAAACAGAGGCATATTAGCGCATTTTCTTTTCCCTTTCTAAACAGCTCGTACATATTTATAAAAAAGTATACAATATAAGGAATATATGAGCACCTCTATCACCGTAGTTATACATACTCATAACGAAGAAAAAAATATAGATGAATGTATTCAGTCTGCCCGACTTCTTACCGAAGATATCATAGTGATAGATATGGAAAGTAAAGACCGCACACGAGATATCGTAAAGAAAAAAAATATTAAAGTATTCACTTTTC
>CAZMJG010000035.1:6604-11466 GCA_964566675.1 uncultured Gammaproteobacteria bacterium | reverse complement strand
TTCATCGGTGTCATTATGAATCATTTTGTAAAAAAATGCAAGTAACCCCTGTATATTTATGGCTCATTTTCTTCCTCTATTCTGGGAAAAAATTTGAAATTACTTTTGTAATATGCTATCTTTATACCCAATGATGACTCCACAACTTGCCAAACGGATGGACATACTCGAACCTGAAGGTGCATATAAAATACTTTCCAAAGCTACTGAGCTTGAGCGACAAGGGAAAAATATTATCCATTTTGAGATTGGCCAACCCGACTTTCCAACTCCTCAAATCATTGCCAATGCCGGGATACAAGCGATACGAGATGGCAAAACAAAATATGGACCCACACTGGGTATCCATGAGCTGCGTTCTGAAATTGCAAAGTATTTAAGTGCATCAAGAAATATAGATATTTCTGAGAGACAGATAGCCGTGACGCCAAGTGGAAAGACTGCTATTTTTAGCACCATGTCTGCCATACTTGAGCCAGGAGATGAAGTTATTTACCCCAACCCCAGCTTTCCGACCTACCAGATAATGATTGACTATTTGGGAGCAGTACGGAGGCCAATTCCACTTCTTGAAGAGAATAGTTTTAGCTTTGACATGAAGGTGTTTAGAAAACTCTACTCAAAAAAAACAAAATTGATTATCATAAATTCACCGAGTAATCCAACCGGTGGAGTAATGCCAAAAAAAGACCTTGAAGAAATACGCGATACTATCAAGGGCACCAATACGTGGGTAATGACGGATGAGCTTTATGCAAAGATAATTTACGACAATATCAATTACACTAGTTTTTATAGCTTTAAGGATGTACACGATAACACGATACTTGTTGACGGTTTTTCGAAAGTGTATGCTATGACAGGGTGGAGAATCGGCTATATTTCTGCACCTCTTCGCGTCATGGAACGACTTGACTACTTGCTCACTCATATTGCAAGCGGCACAGCCACTTTTACACAACATGCAGCCGCCGCCGGTCTTCAAGGAGATCAGTCATATGTGACTGCGATGGTAGCCGCCTTTGATGAACGACGAAAATATATAGTCAAAGAGCTCAACACCATACCAGGCATGAAATGCGCTACACCTGAAGGTGCCTTTTATGCTTTTGCAAATGTAAAATCATTTAAAAAAACATCAGGTGAAATAGCCGACTACTTGCTTGAAGAAGGGGGAGTGGCTCTCCTTGATGGTAAATTTTTTGGTGACTACGGAGAAGGGTATTTGAGACTTTCGTATGCTACTTCAATGGAAAATATAAAAGAAGGACTTAGTCGAATAAAAAAAGCGCTTGCTCGACTGAAGTGATATTGTTTATGGGTCCAACTCAAGTTTCTTCTTATCAATAGAGTCTTTATGTTGCGCATACCAGTTATAAAGCTGCTCAATTCCATTTTCAATAGCGGTAAAAACTGTATCTGGCAGAACTTCTTTCAAACGATCATTTTTTGCTGTGTATTCTGGTGCATATCCTTCATTTAATACGTGAATACTATTTTTTTTGCCCGATATTTTTTGGATAATATGAGCGACTGAAACTAAATCTATACGGGTCCCAGAACATACATTCATAACTTGATAGGGAAGTGTGTCTGAATTTATGCTATGAGTAAGAATCGGTACCAAATCAGCAATATACATATAATCAAAATAGACATTCTTTTTGATCGTAATATCCATATCAAATAACGTTTTACAAATAGCGTTTGAGATAAAACGGATATGCCAGTCTTCGTACTTGCCATAAATCCCAAACAGTCTGAGATTATATATATTTTTATAGTTGGTAAGCATGGTGGTGAGCGCATATTTATAGAGACCATATTCATCAGATGGTACAATATCACCAAAATCATCTTCGCTGACCGAACATATAGGCTTTTGCTTACCATACTCGGCACCTGAGCCAAAATATATCATTTTTTTGTATATATGATGACAGCGTGAGAGATTAAAGAACATTCGGAGATTATTGGATAGGCCGATGAGTGGATCTTTCCCGGAATTACGTGTGACATGATATACGGCCGCATGTATGACTTGATCAATTTCATGTTTACGAAGATATTTTTCCACGGCTTCTGCATTCAGAAGATCTAATTCGGTGGACCGAGGAGAGAAGAGAGTATATTGGTCTCGCAACATTTCGACGAGATTCTTTCCTATAAATCCCGATGCTCCGGTAATGAGTATGTTCTGTTTCATACGCTCTTTTTATACCACTCGAAAATCCCTTTACTGGTAGACTTGACTGAAAATTCCGGCTTCCAGCCAATCTCTTTTTTAATCTTTTCAAAATTCAAAGATTGATATGGTATCTCATTTGCTGCATTATTCAAAATCTTATATTTAACTTTTTTCTTTAGTGTTTTACTTATAGTATCAATCAGATCCAATACAGATAATGTGTCGGGAGACCCAAAATTGAATGCCTCACCTTTCACCTTATCTACTTTTTCAGCAAGTTGAATATATCCCGAGACTACATCTTTGACATATAAATAATCCCGCACAAACGTACCGTCGCTTCGAAGTAACAGTTCTTCATTTTTGATAATTGCTGACATCATACCGGGAATAATACGAGAAAAATTTAAATCTCCCTCTCCATAGATATTGCCAAAACGAGTGGTAACGACAGGAACACCATAGGTTTTAAAGTATGAATAAGCAATAAGATCTGCAGCCGACTTGGAAACTTCATAGGGATGATCTCCTCGGAGGGCATCGGTTTCTACATATTTTTCCTTGGTGAGTTTACCATAAGCCTTATCTGAAGACGCGAAGATAATTCCTTTGACTTTAGGGTAAAGACGGGCACTCTCAAGAAGATTGATAGTCCCACGTATATTGGTATCTAGTGTGCGGGCTGGGTTATAAAAAGCAGCTTCAACCAGTGGTTGTGCTGCAAGATGAAAAATATATTCGATTTCTGACTTTGTAATCAGATCAAAAAGTTTGTCGTATTCTACAATATCCAAGGGAGCAAGCATTGCCTTCTTGTGTAAATTTTGAGTCATAAAATATGACTTCGGGTCAAGTGTCTTATATGTAGTCGTGACTCGTGCGCCCTCTTGGATAAGACTCTCAACCAAATGAGAACCCACAAATCCTGTACCCCCGGTGACTAAAACGTTTTTATTTTTAAGAAATTTCATAGTTCCGTTTCTACGATCCATTTTTTCGATCATTTTTAATTCGTAATTCGTCACTCGTAATTACTATTACTTCCACACTTTCCAAGGAGCATCTCCTTCTTTCCACATTTTATTAAGATCTTCTAGCTCTTTATATGTATCGATACAATACCAATGCCCATCATGTTTATAGAGAGATAACTGTTTTTCATCTGCCAAGCGTTGCAGGGCTGGGTGTTCCATTTCTCCAGGTTGTATATAATTAAAGACACGTTTGTCAAAAACCATAAAACCACCATTTACCCAGTCAGAAAGCATAGGCTTTTCTTGAAAACCAGATACACGACAGCTCTCATCTGTATTTACTAGTCCATATTTTGAACGAGGATGCACTCCCGTGATCGTGCCAATTGTTTTTTGCTTTTTATGAAAACGTACCAGATCTTTCATATCTATATTGGCTACCCCGTCGCCATAGGTGACCATAAAATATTTATCACGCTCTGGGATATATTCTTTACAACGAAGGATACGCTCTCCCGGTAGAGTGTCTATGCCTGTGTCTACAAATGTGATTTTAAATCTATCGATTTCTCGACGATTTTCAAAATAGAATTTAGCTTTATGAGAGCCAGTATCGAGGGTGAAATCTGTAGTGAATGCTTTTTGATTGAGGAAAAAATCTTTGATGTAGTCTGCTTTGTAGCCAAGTGCAAGTATAAATTCATCAAAACCGGCTGCGGCATAGAGCTTCATGACATGCCAAATGATAGGTTTATTGCCGACATATACCATCGGCTTTGGTTTAAATTCTGTTTCTTCTTTAAGTCGCGTGCCAGTGCCGCCACAGAGTATTATTACTTTCATATTTTCTCGTATACATTGTAGCTAGTCTACACAATTTTGCAAGTCGAAGAGGCACAAATTACTCGACAATATGTAGATTATGGTTTAATTTTCCGCACGCCAACTACAAGGGTAAGTCCCCACGGTGTGCCGCCTACAGCCTCTTCTATTCTGAGTATCTTATCAAGAAAGTACTGCACTATTCGACTAGGCATAGAAGTACTGTATCGCATCTTTTCATTGATTGGTTTATGAAGTATCCGTTCAAAGAAAAAATAAACAAAATATCCCATCGTATTCCAAAAGGTGAGAAATTCAATTGACCCAAACTTTAGACTTTCGACTTTTGCCTTTAGACTTTGTTTAACATATCTCCTAAAATGGCCCCATGCTTCATCTCGCTTACCATACAGATGCGCATGAGCGGGAACGGTGATAATAAGTATCCCGCCTGGTGCGACAAAACTCCACAAATGCTCAATTGCCGTTTCATCTTGTTCTATATGTTCAATCACATCACTTGCTATAACGACATCATATTCTTCATGCCCAGTGAGCTGCGTAATATCACCTTGCTTTATATCTACACCAGAAAGTTGTGGATCTTTGAGCATATTTTCCACATTTTCCTTTTCCAGTTCGATACCAGATACATGCAATCCCTTTTCTTTAAAAAATTTGAGGAACAAACCATTGCCCGCACCGATATCTATAAGTTTTATCGGTTTGTCATTCCCGCGTAGGCGGGAATCCAGGGTATTATTCCTGGATCGCGGATCAAGTCCGGGATGACATTGTATAACTTTCTTATAAATAAACCTGGCTAAATTAGTGATTCGCAGATCGTATTTAATTGAAGAAAGATGCTGCTGCTGAGC
>CAZMJG010000035.1:0-6504 GCA_964566675.1 uncultured Gammaproteobacteria bacterium | reverse complement strand
CTAAATTAGTGATTCGCAGATCGTATTTAATTGAAGAAAGATGCTGCTGCTGAGCGTCCAGATCGTGGTTTGCTGTTATAAATTGATTAGAAGAATTCATTATAATCAAAAACGAACTAGGTGGCACGAGACGGGGTGCCCCATACAACAATCGTGCTTGCCACGATTTTTATGGGGCTGTCGAGTGACAGAATCTAGTTCGCGTATTTTTAAACAATAGATCCTGAAACAAGTTCAGGATGACAAATAGAAATTATTTCTCCAACCTCTTTATATCCGCTTCAACCATCATCTTGACCAATTCCTCAAAACTCAACTTAGGCTTCCAGCCAAGCTTTTTCATGGCTTTCTCTGGATTACCCTGAAGATGCGGGACTTCAGCAGGTCGACTAAAACGAGGATCTTTTTTTACATATTTCTCCCAGTTTTCAATGCCGGCGGCCTTGAAAGAGAGTTCTACAAACTCGCGAACGCTATGAGTTTGACCTGTAGCAACGACATAATCATCAGGTTCATCTTGTTGAAGCATAAGCCACATAGCCTCTACATAATCTCCCGCAAAGCCCCAATCACGCTTTGGCTCCAAATCACCCAAATGTAAATCCTGCGCTAGACCGAGCTTTATACGAGCGACGCCATCGGTGATTTTACGAGTCACAAACTGTATGCCACGGATAGGGGACTCATGATTGAATAAAATACCATTGGAGGTATACATGTTGTATGACTCACGGAAATTTACAGTCATCCAGTATGCATATACTTTAGAAACACCATATGGACTTCGGGGATGAAACGGAGTGTTTTCATCTTGAAAACCATTTACATGTGAAAGTCCAAACATTTCGGAAGTGGAAGCCTGATAAAAACGGGCGGTAGGGGAGAAAAATTTAATAGCATTTAAAAGATACAATACTCCGACTGAATTTACTTCTGTTGTAAGTTTGGCCTGTTCCCAAGAGGAGCCGACAAATGATTGCGCAGCAAGATTGTATACTTCATTGGGTCGTATGTTTTTGACAACATTGATAAGTGACGACTCATCAGTCAAATCTCCTTCAGCATAATCGATCGATTTATCTATACCAAGATATTCCAGATGATCAAAGGATGGTTTGGAGTACCTACGGAGGAGTCCATATACTTTATACCCTTTTTCAAGAAGTAGTTTTGCTAAATAAGGGCCGTCTTGGCCAAGGATTCCTGTGACAAGTGCTACTTTTTTCATAGTGGATTCAATGTATTAATGAAATATTATATAACAATGCATTCTAACACAATTGTAGTTGAGCGGAAAGAAAAAAACAATATTGACAGGGCGCGACGCACGGTGTAATCTTTTTTAACCTATTATTTATATCATTACTCACCTATGGACAAACAAATATCCACTACCAAATTTGGCGAGCATCTTATATTTGATGCATATGGCTGTAATCCAGATAAATTAAACGATATGGAGCTTTGCTATGATGTATTAAATACACTCGTGAAAATGGCTGAAATGCGACCGCTTACTCATCCTATGCTTCTCAAGGCAGAAGGTAATATGACTCTTGGAGGCAAAGACCCTGGAGGCTACACTGGTTTTATCATCATTGAAGAATCACATATCAGTATTCATACCTTTGCCAAACGCGGATTTGTAACTATAGATCTTTATTCATGTAAAGAATTTCCTTCCGATGGCATAGTAGAATATCTCAAGAAGACATTTGAAGCTAAAGAAGCTGATGTGCTGAAACTAAACCGTGGACTCAAGTATCCGGATGAGAATATCTATGATTAATCCTTGAATATAATAAGACGCGGGAATAATTATATTTGTTTGCCTATAAACGCTGCTACTTCTTCTTTTGATGGGAGAGAAGGTTGAGCTCCAAATTTTGTTGTGGAAAGCGAACCGACTGCAATAGCATATTGCACAGCTTCTTCAAAACTTTTTCCTTCTTGCCAGGCTGAGACTATACCGCCAATAAATGAATCACCAGCACCTGTCGTATCGACTACATCTACTTTATAAGCAGGCAGCGATTTACAATTCAGTTTAGTATCACAAAAAATTACTCCTTTTTCTCCTAAAGTAATGACTACATAGGTTATACCATTTCTGATGAGGCCAATTGCCCTCTCTTCTAAGGTGTGACCTGAATAGAGTTTTTCTGCTTCTATTTCGTTCATTACAAGTAAATCGACGTAGGGGAGAAGTGAAGAATCATAATTGATGATAGGGGATGGATTCAGTACCGTCAACGCTCCTCTTTCTTTAGCGATTTGAAAAACATATTTCACTGTTTCTAAAGGTATTTCAAGTTGGCAGACAATGATGTCACCTTTTTCGATGGTATCTTTGATCTTATTGATAGCCGATGTGTCCAGTTTTCCATTGGCACCAGGGACTACAACTATACTATTTGAGCCTTTTTTATCAAGGGTGATAAAAGCGGTCCCTGTAGGTGTTTGGAGTGTTTGAAGATAGTCTGTTTTAACATTATTTTGTGTCAAGTTTTCGGTCAATTTTGAACCATACATATCGTCTCCAACAGCACCTACCATATATACATTCGCTCCAAGCTTAGCCGCGGCTACACATTGATTTGCCCCTTTGCCTCCATTGGCATAAAAATAATCATTACCGATTATTGTTTCTCCACTGTCGGGAAAACGATCTACTTTCACGACGATATCCATGTTGAGACTTCCGACTACAAATATTTTTGACATATGTAATAAATGATGAATAAGTGAAAATTAGATTGTATTAGTAATAAAAAACTATTGTCAATTATAATGTTAATTTTGAAATTTGCAATCAAATTTCAAAATTATTTCTTTCAATTATAATGCTTGACAACTATTGTATGACAGTGTATGATAACTATACTTAAAACTTGACATATTGTCTACGTATTTTTTTGTCTATCAGTTGGTCAATTATTTTATAAATTACCTTAACTCTAAGGTCTAATATTACTATGGCACAAGATAATATTACTGCTAAATTTGGGGAACATTTAGTATTTGATGCCTATGGGTGTAATCCAGAAAAGCTCAACAATATGGAGCTTTGTTATGATGTTTTAAATACTTTGGTCAAAATGGCAGAAATGCGTCCTATGACACCTCCTTTTGTTATTAAATCTGAAGGAAATCTCGTTCTTGGTGGAAAAGATCCTGGTGGGTTTACTGGATTTGTCATTATTGAAGAATCCCATATTAGCATCCATACCTTTGCCAAACGAGGCTTTGTAACTATCGATCTTTACTCTTGTAAAGAGTTCCCATCAGATGGAATCATTGAATATCTCAAAAAGACTTTTGAAGCTAAAGATGCAGATGTCCTCAAAATGGAACGAGGTCTCAAATATCCATCCGACAATATTATTTAATCTAAGCTTATGTCAGCAGAATTATTATTAGAAAATCGTCAAGAAATACGAAGACAAAATGAACAAGGTGGTAGCCTGATTGTCAAATATCCCGAGTTGGGGCGAGGAGAAATGGAACCCGATACAGACAAACTTGTAATTATTCGAGAAGATGATGATTTCGCGACAAAGCCAGTAATTGATAATTTATGCAGATGTTACCCACACTTAGATAGAGCGGATGTGCAAGAGATTGTAAGAAATGCATACGGCAAAGATATGATGGCCCATCTAATAACGCAATATCATCATGCTGTACCAAAAGATAAACTTGAAGTACATTTGTTCCATCCTGATCGCCTTGAAGATCGTGTGAGAGAACTCGCAGGTGATTCATTTGTTGTTTCATTAGATCCACTGGTAAATGGAACAACAGCACATGCACAATATTGTGCATCTCGTGCTCATGTAGCTACTGAAAAATTAGGTCACATGCATCGGAATGGGCATTTACCACTTGAACAACAAATACAGCGTATTGTAAAAATGTATCATGGAGGTCGAGTTACTCTTGTAGATGATGATTTATTTGGAGGGGGTACTGCTGTAGCTGCGGCTGAAAAATTTGAATCTCATGGATTAACGCCTGATCAATTTATATTTGGCATTCGTGTAGGCGTAGGAGAAAAACTAGTAAATAAAGGCGTTGCAGTTGGAGCAGCTATGGATTATTCACACATTGATCCGGATATAATGGACTTAATAGATTTGAGAGATTTTACGTTTGGTTATGATGGTATGGGTATTTTGTTACCTCAAAGTGGCAGTTTAGGACGTGTACCCTCAATGACACCTTTCTTTAAACCTAGCCTTGATACTCTTATTCCGGATCATGCCGATGAGCAGTTTTCACAAGCAATGTGGGAAGCGAATATAGAACACTTTCTCCACTTAGAAAGACAATTGAAAGTGGATGTGATGCTAGCACATATGAACCAAGATGCCATGATGTATATGGCTGAAATTCATGGAATTTCTCCAGATACACGTATGGCGGATTTATCAGCGTGGATACTGAATAATCATGACCAGTTATGGGACGATACACAAGCACGTGCTGAAGCTTTTCGGTTGCAACAACAAGCAGGAATTTAAAAGAGTACTAACTTATGGAGATTAAAGTAAATTATCTAAATCCATCTTTGTCGCTGCTTGAAACGCATAGAAATTTAGAAATGTTAGGTTTACCTAAAAATCTCATTTTGAGCGATGCGGATGGAACTATTATTCCGGATAATCCTTTTTTACCTCCTGATTTTAATACCGACAGCATTGCTTTGCTTAGAACTGAAATATTGAGAATTGAAGAAAATGGTTATCGTTTTGGATTTTGTTCAGATAGCTCAGTTGGAGCTCTTCTTCATTTGTCAGAAAGACTGGGTATAGAAAATGCTCCTATCATTGCCGAAAACGCTGATGTTATTTACCATAATGGACAAGCGGTAGTTTTACGATCTATTCCTCAATTAACTGAACTTCATCAGGAAATTCAAGACTTTCTTCTTTCCCAGAAACATATCTATCAGAGAGAAATACTACCCACTCTACACTACGCACAAGAGTTAGATTTTAGTAGAAATGAATGGGCGATAGATCCTGGTAGAATTGCTTCATTTGCCGTATATGCTCCTGCCGATATCATTGATCAACTAGGGAAACGCTATGGAAATATGTCTGACACATCCGTGGATATCAGCCCTGATTTCAACTTTTTTGGTGTACATGCACTTGAAGAAGGACAAACAACGTATAAAGATGGGAAAGCAAGGTCATTAGCAAAATTGCAAGCTTTAGGTTACAATACAGCTATTATTGGCAATAGTAATTCAGATTTTGTACCACCACAAACTGGAGTGAAAACATTTTTTGTAGGGGGTGAAGATCTGGTAGCAAAGCCTGAATATATTGCAGAGGCAGCCTATGTATCTTCAGAACCTCATCTGAAAGGAGTAATTGATATATTAAAACATATATGAAAAAAATAATTCTAGATGTAGATACTGGAGAGGATGATGCTATTGCTATCTTAATAGCTGTAATGAATAAGCTGCCTCTTACCCACATTATTACCTCGTACGGAAACACAACTCTCGAACATTCAACAAGAAATACTGGAGATATTTTACATTTGGCTCAAGCTGATTGGGTTGAAGTAATAAAAGGAGCAAGTAAACCCTTGCAACCTCATCCATTTGATAGTTCTACAGCTCTTGCCGGAGATTTTGTCGGCAAAAATGGATTATGTGATATTACACTTGAACCAAATACTACTATATCTATACATTCTCAAGATACATCGAATTTTATAAAGAAAATGGAGGATATTTTTATAGAACATGGAAAAACTGATTATATTATCACAGGGCCACAAACTAACTTTGCTATTTTATGCAAAGCACTTGGTAACAGGATACAAAAATATATAGACACAGTATATATAATGGGTGGAGCCATCCATGTTCCCGGCAATTCGGGACCTGATTATATGAAAATAGATGAACAGCTAGCGGAATTTAATATTTATTGTGATCCATTTGCAACAGAAATAGTTTTAAATGCAGGCCTTAAGCTCCGTTACATAACTTGGGATGTCTGTAGAGATATTACTATTCCATATCAACAAGTACAAAATTTCTCTAGTTCTACGCCTGTAGGGAAATTTACTATAGAGCTAATGAAAAAATTTCTTCTATCGTATGGCATCGAGAATCATAACGATTTTGAACTGAGCGATCCCATTACAGTCCTCGCCTGTATGGGCTATGGAGAATATAGAAACATAAAGATTTTGGCTAAAACAGATACTGAGCATTACGGTCAGACCATAGAAGATGCAAAAGGAATCTCCGTAGAATACTTTATGCTACCGAATCCCGACGGTGCAATTCAAAGAATGCTAAAGGATCTTACTATTACGGTCTGATCTCCTTTTCGACTCACACCATCGTCACCGCCGGATTTCCACAGTCATAAAATCTTTTACTCAATGATGCCCCGGTATAATTGCGTTTTATAGCTTCAGCTATCATTGGAGCGACAGATACAACTTCAATTTTGCCACTACATCTAAGACAGA
>CAZMJG010000034.1:5924-11783 GCA_964566675.1 uncultured Gammaproteobacteria bacterium | reverse complement strand
CTAATTACTAATTACTAATTACTAATTACTAATTACTAATTACTAATTACTAATTTTTAGTCATTATGCATTAGTCATTATGCATTAGTCACTATGCATTAGTAATTCTGCATTAGTCATAACAGCACGGGTCTTTATATCCGCAATTTGTACAGGTTGCGTCGCGACCACCGGGCATACCTTTTATAGTCGTAAGTCCACACATCGGACATTCGCGACTGAGCGGCTTACATGCTTTTAAGCCTTGTGACGATACTTGTACGGATGTATCTCCTACTTGTTCCATACAATAAGTCTAACATGTAATTACGAATTACTAGAGACTAATTACGAATGACGAATTACTAATTACTAATTACTAATTACTAATTACTAATTTTTAGTAATTCTGCATTAGTCATTATGCATTAGTCACTTTGCATTTGTCATTATGCATTTGTCATTATGCATTAGTAATTTGAAATTCGTAATTGAATTAGATTGGAAATATTTTGTTTCCCTTATCATCTTCTATGATTATTGCCGCTGTGGGACAACCTCGTGCTGAATCTATGATCGTATCATCGGTATCTGCATCGGCAGTACTAAGGATAATTGCTTTTGCTTCAGAGTCGAGGGTGAATGTATTGGGTGCAATGGCGACACAGGTTGCCGCACCGATGCATAAATCTTTATCTACATGCATTTTGAGTGTACGAATCTGTACTGGGCCGTGAGGTTTTGTTGGATCTAGCAAATTTTGGTCAGACATAGGGTTAATTACTAATTACTAATGACTAGAGACTAATGACTAATTATTAATTACGAATTACGAATTAAATTATAGTTACAAGTTACCAGTTAAAAGTTACGAGTTTTGAGTGTGCAACGTGTAACGCTACTCATTATATAATAATTTTAAAAATGGTTTGGTGATTTGAATTTCCGATTTAAGACAAAATAGTGTTCTTTTGATATAATATGATACTTTTATTTATACTATAGATTATGTCTCGTTCTGAAATACCCAAGGTACATGAACCTAATAAATCACATCGACCATACATATTACATTCTGCGGACTTTCATTATCGTGATGCAGTCTTACTTAACCCTTCTCTTTCTACAAAAAGACAAGAAGTTCCTCCTCATGATTTTATAGGAAGCAGGTGGAAATTGTACTCCTACGAAGATACTAATGGTGATGATTCTCTATGGATTGCTGTGTCAAACAATTCACTCGGTGCGATAGAAATTGATGCATTAAGCATGTATATCGCACCGCATTCGATGAGTATTAATGGTATTATAGAGGATTGGAAAGAAATGCTTGAGCCTTCCGAACAAAATCGAACACTGAATCGAATTCACACTGCATTTCACCCATATTATTGGCACAGCTTACTACATACTCACCTTCCTCCGTTATACCAGACCTATAATCAGCATCCTCGCGCCTTAGATCAATATACTAAAAATGCTCCGATCCGATATTTACAAGGGGCGTTACAGCTGTTACGAGACGCACAATTACAAAAAAATAAAAACAGTATCTTTGCTTCAGCCCTCGCTCAAAAGCAGGTCAGAGAGGCCGAAAACCAGCAAGAGGAACAAAGAAGACACCTCAAAGCTATGGGTTATAGACATGTAAAATATTACTATCCTGAAGACTCTGAAAGGAATCAAACAGATTATTATTTAGATCATCAAAACGGTACCGCAGTTGTATCCTATGAAGGGGAATACAGGGGGGGTCAAAGAATTGCGGAAGAGCAATATTTGACCCCAGTATTGCCTTTTCGAATAGTAGGAAATACTGTTGTACCTGATTTAGAAGTAGTAATCCCGGATGAGATAGTGGGACTTTCCAACTTGCCTACCTATGCTCAAAAAGCATTGACAGAGGATCCATACAATCGAGATTCGGACCACGATATGATTGCGCTCCTTGACGATTGGAATTTTAATATACGTTTTAAACCGAGTACATTATTGGGGATTTATGCTCTCTTTGCCTCGAGCCCACAGGCGTGTGAAAGAATATGGAATACACAAGCAGAAATTGCCGGACAACCAATGAGTCAGGCTCAACTCCCGCTCTTAGCCCTCATTGATCTGCCCATGGTAATCGATTCTCCAGCAGCCCAAACATTTATAGATGCCGCACAACAATCAGTTATTTGAAATTCCTCATTTATTTGATGGAAGTAACTTAATGAGCCCTTCCCAAGCGAGCAAACCGCACTTCATACGATTGGGTGAAAGCTCAACATTAATCAGTTTTAAAACATCTTCGGGGGTAAGTTTGGCAAGTTCGGACACGTGTTTTGACTTGGCGTACTCTGAAAGGATAGACGCCGAAGCAATACATATGGCACATCCTTGTCCATGGAAACCAATTTCTTGAAGGATACCGTCGCTAAGCGCAGCTTCCATATCAAGTTCATCGCCACATAAAGGATTGCTCACATGGACCTGGTGAGTGGGTTTTTCCAGTTTTTTGTTGTTTCTGGGAAATTGATAGTGATCGAGGATGATGTCGCCGTATATTGACATAGTGTATTGTAATAATGACATGTTGTCATCCTCGCGAATGCGGGGATCCAGGTATTAAGACCCTGGATTCCGGGTCAAGCCCGGACTGACAATATATTATCTATTAAATAATTTTTTTGCTTTGTGCAAACTTTGTACTAATTTTTCAATATCTTCTTCGGTATTGTATATATAAAAACTGGCTCTCGCGGTCGCTGCGGACTTGAGGTATTTATGCAAGGGCTGCGTGCAATGATGCCCCGCGCGTATGGCAATAGTATCATCGTTTAATACTTGGGCAATATCATGCGGATGAATTTTTTTGAAGGTAAAAGTGAGTATCCCAGCACGATGCTCATGAGATACTGGATGATAAAAAGTGAGTGCGTCGCCAAATTCCTCTACGAGACGCTTCTCTGCTTTTGTGACGAGTGCCATTTCATGGCTACGAATAGCATCAAATCCTACATTTTCTACATACTGTATTGCGGCTTTGAGTGCGATGACTCCTGCAATATTGGGGGTGCCTGCTTCAAATTTGTGAGGTGGTTCTTTGTAAAGTGTGCTTTCGAGTGTCACTTCACGAATCATTTCTCCGCCAAACTGATAGGGTGACATTTTTTCAAGCAACTGGTATCGTCCCCAGAGTACACCAACACCGGTAGGCCCGAGCATTTTATGCGATGAAAACGCGAGAAAATCACACCCTAAATCTTGAACATCTATTTTCATATGAGGCGCCGCTTGAGCGGCGTCGACCACAACAACAATCTGTGGATTGATCTTACGAGCTGCCGCAATGATATCTTTGACTGGGTTGATGGTACCGAGGGTATTGGACACATAACCCAATGCTAATATTTTAGTTTTTTTGGTAATAATACCGTTTAAATTAATTGAACGATCGTTTTCGATGATAGCGAGCTCAAAATCTTTCAACTCGATTACTTTTAAGATAGCTCCTGTTTGCGCTGAAAGTTGCTGCCAAGGGATAAAATTGGAGTGATGCTCCATGATCGTCGTGACAATCTCATCTTCTTCTTCAATAGTATCAAGGCCGAGTGTAGAGGCTACAAGATTGATGCTTTCGGTTGTCCCACGGGTAAACACTACTTCTTCGGATGTATAGGCACCGATAAAACGCGCAACCATCTTCCTGGTTTCTTCATATTCTTGCGTCGCTTTTTCGGCAATATCATAAATGCCACGGTGAACATTGCCAGAGTACTCTTTGTAATACTCTACTTCTTTTTCAATGACAGCAAGGGGTTTGAGGGATGTAGCCGTGGAATCGAGGTATACGAGGCCTGGCAGGTGGGAGAAAATAGGGAAATCTTCTTTTATTGTTTTTGGATTGAACATAGTTACACTGTTGTATTGTTAGCGGGTTAACGAGTTAACGCGTTTTTATAAAGTTCATAACCCGTTAACACGTGAACACGTTAACTGGTAAACGAAGGAACTTTCTCCCTCACTTTCTGATACACCTCCTGTACAAACCCATCGATAAGCAAATTTTTTGCTTCTGTTTCAGTAAGGCCGCGACTTTGGGCATAAAAGATCTGATCTTTATTGAGCTTGCCGGTAGTCGAGCCATGGGTACAAAATACATCATTGGCCAAAATTTCAAGAAATGGTCGAGAATCGACAAATACTTGAGGAGACATAATGATATTCTGATTTTTCTGATAGGCATGGCTTTGCTGAGCTGTCTTTTCTAGTCGGATCAGACCCTGGTAGACGAAACGGGAATCGTCATCGAAGACGCCTTTTATGAGAAGATCAGAGAGTGAACCGGGCGCAGTATGGTGCTGAATTGTCTCTATACGAAAATCGTCTGCCTTTTTGCCGGTAAAAAGGCCATAGATATATACTTCTATATCAGACTCCGCAATCTCAAAGGTAAGTTTGCCTGAGATATTGTGAAAAAAGACCACATACTTCTCGCCTTTTTCGCTAAAGATCATGTGTTCTTTTTGTTCGGTATTGAGGTTTATAAATTTCATAGTTTTACCCCACACTTCCCGCCATTTCAAGACGGATTAAACGATTTAATTCAATCGAGTACTCAAGTGGAATTTCTTTGGTCACCGGCTCCATGAATCCAAGTACGAGTGCGGATTCGGCATCACCTTTGGAAAGCCCACGAGACATAAGGTAAAAGAGCTTTTCATCACCAAGCTTTTCGACTGTAGCCTCGTGCTGGATTTCGACATCATTTTCTTTAATCTTCATATAGGGGTATGTGTCTGATCGTGAGGCTTCATCGAGGATGAGTGCATCACAGGAAACAAAGACTGATGAATTTTTGGCTTTTGGAAATACTTGAACAAGACCACGATACGAGGTACGGCCGCCTTCTTTGGAAATAGACTTGGAAACAATACGAGAAGATGTATTGGGTGCAAAATGCATCATTTTGGCTCCGGCATCTTGGACCTGATCGCGGCCGGCAAAGGCGATAGAAAGGACTTCACCACGTGCGCCTTCACCCGTCATGTAGACACTGGGGTATTTCATGGTGAGCTGACTGCCGATATTGCAATCTACCCATTCCATAAAAGCATTTTCCTCGGCTTTGGCACGCTTGGTGACCAAATTGTAGACATTTTTACTCCAGTTTTGGACGGTGGTGTAGCGTACATGAGCTCCTTTTTTGACAAATATTTCAACCACGGCTGAATGAAGCGAGTCTGTGGTATAAATCGGAGCTGTACAACCCTCGATATAATGGACATCGCTACCTTCTTCGGCGATGATGAGCGTACGTTCAAATTGACCAAATCGCTCTGAATTTATACGGAAATATGCCTGCAAAGGAAGTTTGACTTTTACTCCTTTTGGAACATACACAAAGGAACCGCCGGACCATACTGCCGAATTGAGGGCTGCAAATTTGTTGTCGTGGGGCGGGATGAGCTTGCCAAAATATTCTTTGACGATATCTGGATATTTACGAAGACCCGTATCCATGTCGCAGAAAATTACGCCATCTTTTTCGAGCTCTCGACTGATACTTTCGTAGACGACTTCGGATTCATATTGTGCCGAAACACCAGCGAGGAACTTTTTCTCTGCTTCAGGGACACCGATACGATCGTATGTCTCTTTGATTTCGGCTGGCAGATCTTCCCACGAATTGACCTGTTTTTCAGTAGATCGGAGATAATAGTAAATATCGTCAAAATTGATTTTAGAAAGATCGCCTCCCCAAGTTGGCATCTTTTTTTCGAGGAAAACCTTGTAGGACTTGAGGCGAAATTCAAGCATCCACTCGGGTTCTTCTTTTATCTGAGAAATCTGTCGGATGACACTTTCATCGAGACCTTTCTTGGATTTAAAGAC
>CAZMJG010000034.1:0-5824 GCA_964566675.1 uncultured Gammaproteobacteria bacterium | reverse complement strand
CTATTTAATATTTTCATACCCTTTTGCCTCAATTTCTTGGGCCAAGGTACTATCGCCAACCTTTACAATCCGACCATCGCGCATGACCAGCACATAATCTGGCTTGAGATGATGCAAAATACGATTGTAATGCGTAATGATAATATATGTTCGATTTTCTTTATGAGTATTTAAAAAATGAGAAATTGACTTCAAAGCATCTACATCTACTCCCGTATCTACCTCATCAAAAATAAGTAATTTCTTATCAAGTACGGCCGCTTGTAGTACTTCCATTTTTTTGCGTTCTCCTCCTGAGGCGCCTTCATTGAGTGGGCGGCCCAGTAATTCTTCACTAATACCGAGTTCCTTGGCATACTTTTGTGCCTCCTGGCGAATCTGCAATGGATCTTTTTTACCTTTCATGGCCAGTTGTAAGAGTTGATATACTTTAACACCTGAAAGTGAAAGTGGTGTCTGAAATGAAAGAAACAAACCTTTTTCAGCCCTCTCATTGGCTTCAAGCTCAGTAATATCTTCGCCCTCAAAGATAATTTCACTTTTCTCTTTTCTTTCTTCAGTATTTACTGTATAAGCCGGATGACCCATCAGAGCATAGGAAAGGGTAGATTTACCAGATCCATTGGGACCCATGATGGCATAGACTTTGCCTTTTTCAAATTCAAAATCAATACCTTTTAAGATATCTTTTCCTTCTATAGAGACTTTGAGATTTTTGACGCTAAGCATTTCAAATTATTTTAAATAGTAATAAGTGAAGTTATCGAATTTTGTACGCGAGTCTGTGTCTGAGCCGAGTTAGAAGAGCAAAGAATATAGAATGTGATTGTCGGCGAGTTGACGAGCTTACAAAATTTGATAACGAACGCTATAAATAGATTAAAAACTTCTGTTAGTTTAACCTATCAAATAGATGATTGCAATAGTGACAAACGTGGCTTACGATCGAGTTCAGCAAAATCTTTGACAAACATACCTTTCTCAGCTCGAAAAGACGCCGCCACGCCAATCATGGCGGCATTATCAAAATTTAGATATTTATAAGGAGGAAAATATACTGAACCATCATATTTTGTCGCAATGTGACGGACTAGATAGCGTAGGCGTTCGTTGACCGACACACCTCCACCCACAACAATCCTTTTTGCCCCAGTTTTCAACACTGCCAGTTCAACTTTCCGAGCCACTGACTGAAATACTGCTTCCTGAAAGGAACTTGCCAAATAGGCAATTTTATTTACTCTTTCTTCCTCAGACATTTTTCTGGTGAAATATAAAAAGGAAGTTTTGAGTCCTGAAAATGAAAAATTTATATTATCTGGTTTATTCATGGGGCGAGGAAATTTATACTGGTCAATATTTTTGACATCATGGGCAAGCTTCTCAATGATCGGGCCTCCAGGATAGCCAAAACCAAGCATGCGAGCAGCCTTATCAAGAGATTCTCCCGCGGCATCATCTAACGTGGCGCCCAGTATTTCGTATTTCAAATGGTCTGTGAAAAGGATAAGCTCTGTATGACCTCCTGAAATGAGTAACCCAAGATAAGGAAATGCAAATTCTCGCTTTGGATTCCCTTTACTATTTTGGACAAAGCTAGAATACAAATGTCCTTCCATATGATTTACACCAACAATAGGTTTATTGTATTCTTTTGACAAAGCGACAATTTTATTGACACCCACTTCAAGAGCTATCGCAAGGCCTGGACCATAGGTGACGGCAAACGCATCCAGCTCTGTAACTTTTAACTTTGATCTTTTAACTGTCTTCTCTATCACCCAGTCGATACGCTCCTGATGAGCGCGTTTTGCCACAGAGGGAAAAATGCCACCCCACTGGGTGTGTAGGCTGATCTGTGAATACTCGACATGTGAAAGCACACGACGACCCTCCACCACGGCGGCTGACGTATCATCGGCAGATGTATCGACTGCGAGTATTTTCATATGATTACCAGTAGCGAATTCCAAATTAAAAATTGTTAATAGAAAAATTTCAGGATGAAAATAATGAAAAAGGAAACAAGATTATTTACAAAGCACGTTGTGCGCAAATGCCCTTTTGTGCCGACTAGCGACTTATTGATACCGTGATTAAAAAGGTCGGTCGGAGGCCAACAAAACAGGTATTTGCGCGGTGACTTTTAAAAAAATAAATCTAACTCTTAATAACAACCTCTCTTTCCTTCTCTCCTTTATACCCGATCTCAATAAAAACCACTTGTGCTTTTTCAGATAATACCGTATACATCTCCCCTAGCTTCTCCCCCCACTCAATACACATAATCATGCCATCTTTTGTATATTCCTCAAAGCCCAAATGCTTAAACTCCTCCTCATCTTCAATATTGTATAAATCCGCATGCACAAACTTTTTATAATTCGCAGTTCGTAATTCGTAATTTGTAACTGGAATATCGTATTCATAATAAATGACAAACGTCGGAGAGACGATGTCTGTAATACCAAAATACGAGGCCATCCCTTTGATAAAGACTGTTTTCCCAGCACCCAAGTCACCTTTCAGTACACAGACGACCGGTTTTCCCTTTTGTTCCTGGGCGATAGTAGAGGCGATAAATGCGCCTAGTTTATGTGTTTGGCTAGGAGTCGCACTACTATATTCTTTTGTATTGGACAAAAGAATATCTCCTTTGCGCAATACTTTTAATTGATCTGTCGTCAGATCGAGGATTGTAGATGGTTTATTGCGAGGCAGCTTGCCTGCATCTACCACTAAATCTATTAAATTTTTTTTATTTTGAGGAAGTTGCTTGAGCAAAGAATCAACTGAGTAATGCGGAGGGCGGCCTCCCAGATTGGCAGAGGTTGCGGTGATGGGTTTACCAAAAACAGATACAAGCTCCTGCACCAGCGTATATTGAGGCAGCCGGACTCCCAAAGTACCTTTTTCTGACTCGAGCTTTGCACACACAGTATGCTTGGAATCTAGAATGATAGTAAACGGACCTGGCAAAATCTTTTCCAACATTTTGTGTTTCTTTGTAGCGTGCACTGTCTGCTCCAACATCTGAAAATCCGACACAAATACAGATATAGCCTTTCCTGGTGGTCTATTTTTAAATGCGATCAGCTTTTCTACTGCTTTTTCATTGGTGGCGTCAACGAGCAATCCATAGACCGTGTCTGAAGGGAATATGACAAGTCCACCTTCCTTTAATATTTTGACAGCTGTTTTTATTACATCTTCTTTACGTTCTTTTGATATGGTTAAGTGTGTAAACATACTAAGGTATTTTACAATATGTTAGGTCTCAGTAACAACCTATTTCATTATAATTTTAGCAGTCACCCAATCTGTCCGCTTTTCATTTCAGAATTTATCTGATAGAATGTTGCGGTATGAGTAAAAAGAAACCAAATCCAAACATGAAAAATATAAAAGAATTCAAACTTAATTTTGATATCAAGACTGTGTTTATTCTCCTTTTTGCAGGCTTCTTTATATATACATTATTAAGTCCTCTCCTTCGAGGCCCAGCAGCAGACGCCAAAGACGTACCTCTCAATCAGATACTTCGCGATATAAAATCGGACAAAATTGATAGTATAGTCGTTGAGGAAAATAAAGTAACTGCCAAATATAAAAATGGTAATTATGCAGTAACTCAGAAGGAACCTACCGATAGTTTTAGACAAGTACTTCTGGAAGCGAAAATCCCTGTTGAATCGGTAAATTATGAAACAAAAGATTCGACTGCGTATGTCGAAATCATGAGACTGCTTGGCAATTTGCTGCCGCTTGTCTTTATTTTTCTTCTCTTTATGTTTCTTATCCGACAGGCACGTGGCGCACAGGACTCTGTCTTTTCCTTTGGTCAATCCAAGGCTAAACGTTTCAACAAAGATATGTCCAAGATCACCTTTAAAGATGTTGCAGGCGTAAATGAAGCCAAAAAAGAACTTGAGGAAGTCGTCGACTTTTTGAAAAATAGTGAAAAATATAAAAAACTCGGTGCTCGCACACCTAAAGGTGTAATTTTAGTCGGGCCAGCAGGATCTGGTAAAACACTTCTTGCCAAGGCAGTCGCCGGCGAAGCGAATGTGCCTTTTTTCTCGATTGCTGGATCTGAATTTATGGAAATGCTCGTGGGGATCGGAGCGGCCCGCGTACGAGACCTTTTTGCAACCGCCAAAAAAAGTGCCCCAGCTATAATTTTTATCGATGAAATAGATGCCATCGGTCGGGCTCGATCTACCGGCGTCATGCAATCTCACGATGAGCGTGAACAGACACTCAACCAAATACTTGTTGAAATGGACGGATTTAACCCCAATGAGCAAGTGGTGGTCATGGCAGCTACAAATCGAGGAGACCTCCTTGATACGGCGCTCCTCCGACCCGGACGTTTTGATCGTCGAGTCATGGTTGAGTATCCAGATGTTGAAGGACGTAAAGATATCATCAAAATCCATGCTCGAAATAAACCAATTGATGAAAGTGTAAACTGGGACAAAGTAGCTCGACGTACTGTCGGATTTTCGGGAGCAGATCTTGAAAATATGCTCAACGAGGCCGCAATCAGTGCTGCACGTCATGACCGAGATAAAATATCTATGGATGATATCGAGGAGGCTGCTACAAAAGTAAAACTTGGACCTGAAAAGAAAAGACTTCAAACCGATTTTGATCGTAAAATCACGGCATATCATGAAGCCGGACATGCTATCGTATCTCACTATCAGGAGCATACCGATGTGGTGCACCGCATTTCTATTGTCTCACGTGGTATGGCACTGGGCTATACGCTCATACCTCCCGATCGTGATAAACTACATGTTACTCGTACGAGCTTGGTAGAACGTCTTGCCGTGATGATGGGTGGACGAGCAGCTGAAGAAATAGTCTTTAAAGAAGTCACCACAGGCGCCGCCAACGATTTTGATCAAGCAACAAGTATTGCCCGTAATATGGTAATGGACTATGGTATGAGCTCAATAGGACCAATAAATCTGGGGCCGACTATGGATATCACCGAATGGGGCAAAAGTTACTGGGAACAAAATAGCCTGTCACAAGATATGATGAACAAGATCGATGTTGAAATCAAAAAGATTTTAGATGAAGCTTATGCCAAAGCTAAAGAACTCGTTGCAGCCAACAGAAAGGCAATGGATGAAGTAGCGGAGGCTCTTGTCAAAAAGGAAAATCTTGATCAGGAAGAATTTGAAGCTATCGTTGGGAAAAAAACACGCCTGGCTGAAGATGTCCTCCCGACCACTTAAAACCCGTAAAGATACAATCCACTGACAGAATATTCTACGAATTTTGTATACTAAAAGTCTATGAAAAAGACATTACTGCTTATCGACGGTCATGCTATGATACATCGGGCCTACCATGCTCTTCCAGATACTATGGTAAGCACAGATGGTATTCCGACCAATGCGGTCTATGGATTTTTTATGATGCTTCAAAAGGTGCTCACCGAATTTAGACCGACTCACCTTGCAGTCTGTTTTGATACGCCAAAACCTACCTTTAGAAAAGAACTTTTTAAAGATTATCAGGCAAAAAGACCTGCCATGGAGACGACTCTCAAAGTACAGATACCAGAGATTAAGACACTCCTTACCAAAGGTGGCGTACAATGTCTGGAAAAACCCGGTTTTGAGGCAGATGATGTGATAGGCACCGTTGCGGAAAAAGAAAAAGCCGACTTTAACCAAGTACTTATACTCACTGGTGACCGTGACCTACTTCAACTTGCAGATACCAATGTATACGTGATCTTACCCAAAAAAGGGGTTTCAGAATTTACGATGTATACTCCCGAAGAAGTGGTCAATAAATTTGGCGT
>CAZMJG010000033.1:0-12794 GCA_964566675.1 uncultured Gammaproteobacteria bacterium | reverse complement strand
TGAGATAATACACGGCATCATCCATCTCCATACCGGGGTACATAGATTCTTTATAGTACGGGAGGTGACCAGACTTGAGGAAAAGCTCTTCTTTGGCTATATGTGGTGTCACTACTCGTACGTACTCGTACTCCTGCTCTTTCTCACGTGCCAGCCGCTCTATCTCATCTCGCACAATGGTGCCATTGGGTAGCCACATGATGAGGCCTTTGCCCACAATATCATCTACAAAAAAGAGTTCGAGCTCTTGTCCTAGTTTGCGGTGATCCCGAAGCTTTGCTTCCTCACGCTGTTTGAGATGGAGCTCAAGTTCCTCTTTGGTAGGAAAAGCTGTGCCATATACACGAGTAAGCATCGTATTCTTTTCATTGCCCCGCCAATAAGCGCCGGCCAAAGAGAGCAACTTAAAATATTTGAGTTCTTTAGAGGGGTTTTCAGAGTGTCCGCCACGGCATAGATCGGTAAAGCTGCCGACTGTATACAAGGTGATTTTCTCTCCCTTTTCATGAATCTCCTCAATAAGCTCCAGCTTATAGTTATTATCTGCATACTTTTTCTTGGCCTCTTCATAGGATACTTCTTGATGTGAAAAGCTATCCCACTTTTTCACCAGCTCTCTCATCTTTTGCTCAATTTTCCCTAAATCATGTTCGGAGACTGGCTCTTTAAACTCAAAGTCATAGTAAAAGCCATCATCTATGGCTGGGCCAATAGTAAGCTTTGTTTCTGGATATAGTTCAAGTACGGCAGCGGCAAGTAAATGGGCCGCTGAGTGACGGAGATGGTTCAGTTTTTCCTGGTTATTCATAATAATGTTGAAATGATGTCATCCCGGACTTGATCCGGGATCCAGGCATTAAACCCGGGATGCTGAATCAAGTTCAGCATGACAATGTATATAATTGTTACTTATTTAATTTTTAATGAATAATACTCGTTACTTACAAAAAAAAGCCCTCCGTGCGGAGGGTATAAAAATATACAAACACCCTCCGCATTAGCGGTTAGTGGTGATTGCAATAATGTTTAGTTCTATTTTCGTTGTCATTACTTTACATTTTAGCACTCGGGGAACTAAAGTCAAGCTATTGTTGATTTTTTAAACGTTGTATAGCATGTGAGTTGCATGAGTCATGTGTGAGTCACATGATGATATACATAAAATATATGTATCTGCTTCTGTCACTAGCTCGGTTATACTCCTAGGTATAAAAAGTTTTAAATAAAGAAGATATGCCAAAAAAACATATATCCCCAACCCGGTTCTTTCTAAGTGTTCTTGCCCCAGCTCTCCAAATCCAATGGATATTGGGAGTTGGATTTAGTATTTGTATCCTTGTAAGTATCGCCTATTTATATTTACAAGACCCTCGTTTTCCTTTGGAAAATATTTGGGTCAACTTGGCTGGACTTGGTATGTCTGTTGGATCATTTGCATTAGGTAGTTTCCTGATAAAGCATTTTGATATCAAAAATCATATCAGTGTGCGACGTGGCGCTTGGATTGTATTCCTCACCTGGGTACTAGGTTGTACGATCTCAGCAATATATTTTATGCTGGCTGGATTCCCTGATCCGACAAATGTAGAAGCTTATTCTTGGATAAGAAGATTTGTAGATGGCTGGTATGAGTCTATGTCTGGTTTTACGACTACGGGCTCTAGTATACTGGCATCGGTGGAAAAATTTCCCCGCAGTGTATTACTTTGGAGATCTATGACTCACTGGTATGGTGGTATGGGCATTGCATATCTCTCAGTCACCGTATGGAAATCTTTCGCTTTTCGTCGTGAACCAATCATCAATGCAGAGGCTGAAAGCCCAAACTATGTAGAATTTAAAAAAGAAACCGAGGCTATGCAATCAGGATATGATTTCTTGAAAGTATACAGTGTCTTGACCACCGTACTGATTGCGCTTCTCTATTTTTCAGGCATATTTTTCCGGACTCCCTCACATATACATTGGTATGACAACGCCTTTGAAGCTGTCAATTACTCTATGTCGATCATGGGCACAGGAGGCTTTGGTGTACATGATGCAAGTTCGGGTTTACCTGTGTTTGAAAATGGCCAACGTATTATTGGAGGCTTACGAAACCCAGTCTCGGACTGGATTTGTGGCATTTTCATGTTTTTTGCAGGGATGAATTTTGGAGTATGGTATCTATTCCTGTTTAAGCGCGATTTGAAAGGTATCTTAAAAAATGCCGAGTTTAAATGGTACCTCATCTTTTGTGTTACTATAACAGTCTCTATATGGTTCTTCCTTGTGCAATATAAGGTGTATCCGACTATATGGGAATCATTGAGATACTCTCTTTTTAATATGGCATCGATCGTCTCCACCACAGGTCTGGCCAACTGGGATTTCAATAATTGGCCTGCAGAAGCACAAGGCATATTGTTTATTTGCTATCTCATCGGAGGTTGTGTCGGCTCCACCGCTGGTGGGCCTAAAATAACCCGTTTTCTTGTAGCCGGGAGATACTTATGGAATGAAATTAAAACACTCATTATTGGCGATCATTACGGATCATTTGAGATAGATGGTGTCGTCTATACTCGTCACGCTGCAGGTCTAGTGACCGCATCTATGGCAATTTACTACATGATTTTTCTGTTTGGAGCAATTGCCCTTATGGTGCTGAGTCATTCACCCGTATTGCCAGATGGCACACATACGAGACTAGATTTTACTTCGGCAATAGCATCTTCTATTGCTAACTTGGGCAATATTGGCCCGGCGGTGGCTATAGGCACGGTAAATTCTGGTCCTACTGGCAATTATTATGCATTTAGTACCTTGGGTAAGGTATTGATGATTTTCCTTATGTTTATAGGTCGTGTAGGTGTGCTCACGTTTCTGATGCTCTTTATCACGCATCGTGGAGAGGCACATATGAGGCAGTCGGTATCGGAATCGAGGAATAAAGAACTGCAAGGCCCAGTGATTGCGGCCGCAGCTTAAGTAGAAAAGAAGATGACGCCTTCTGAGATTGCTCAGGAGGCGTTTTTTTTAGACAAGGCCTACACCTTGTATAACTTTTGCCAAAACGGTTTCGGCTATTGTATTTGCTCGATCTGCGCCAGCATTGCGCAGCTCAAGAAGATAATCTTCATTTTTCATAAGCTCAGCTTTTTTGTCTCTGAAAGGTTTAAATGTATCCATAAACACCTCAAAAAGTTTTTTCTTGATTTCGACATCGCCGATAGTCCCCTCTTTATAACGGTTTTTCATATCAGCTGTGTCAAAACCCATAAGATCAAGATACGAAAAAGCGACATTCTTTGCAGGATCACCCGGGTCTGTGGGGTGTATACGGGCCGGGTCTGTGGTGACCGACATAATCTGTTTCTTTACTACAGCCTCATCTGCAAAAATTGGGATATCATTGCCAAGTGATTTACTCATCTTTCGCTCACCGTCTATACCCATCACACGGGCGACTTCTTTTTTTACCGATACTTCAGGGATCTTTAGGATCTCACCATAACGATTGTTGAAGGTACGAGCTATCTCTCGACAGATTTCTACATGTTGTGTCTGGTCTTCGCCCACTGGCACGACATCTGTGTCAAAGAGCAAGATATCTGCCGCCATGAGCACCGGATAAGAAAAAAGTCCCATACTGATCATGTCTTGATCTATATTTTTGGCCAGTTTGTCTTTGTAGGCATGCATGCGTTTGAGCTCAGCGATGGTGACTGCATTGTTTAAAATCGTTTGAAGATACGGAATGCCTGGTATATCACTCTCTACGAAAAAAGTAGTTTTTTGTATATCAAGGCCAAAAGCCAAAAATTCTGCAAATATATTTTTGGTATTTTCTTCTACTTCTTTAGGATTAAACACCATATTGAGCGAGTGGATATTGGCAATAAAGTAAAAGCATTCCCCTTCTGCTTGTAGGGCAAGTGCAGGTCGTGCCATACCATAGTAATTGCCAATATGGAGGCCTTTTGCCGAACTGGGGTTTATACCTGAAAGTATGCGTTTCATAATAGAATTATAATTTATCAGGATGTTGGATTATCCTTTTCTTGAAATGTTGGCATGATAGACATATTCAGTGCTGCTTCTCTCAACTGTGCCTGAGTTGTAAACAGTTCGTCTAAGTCAATGTCAACTCCTGCTTGTTGTAATGCTTCAACATGCGACTGATACTCTTGTCTGTATTTTATAAGTTGCTCCTCTAATTTCTGTTGATCTACCTCCAACTCGGCCTGTAGACTGCTTTCAGCAAATAGTATCAAATCATGGGCATCTACGATATTTTTGAGCACATCTGCTTGGTCTGGTGTTTCTATACCAGGAACATTTCTATAATTGATGAACACAGCTGCTCCATTAATGATAAATCGGGGGTCATCAAAATTGGGCTGAGGTGGCATCTCATCGTGATTTACTGGAGTTTTTTCGTTCATAGTGGGCGTATCAGGACTTGAACCTGAGACCTTTACAATGTCAATGTAACGCTCTAGCCAACTGAGCTATACGCCCTTTGTAATACATTTGCTGTTTGTCCCCAAGACATAACAACGCTTAGATGTTTGTAATTATAGCATAGAATACAACCTCAGGGAAATAATCGTGCGATCCCAAAAAACAAGGCAATGAAATAGAGAGTAACAACATGAATATCGCGAGACATGGATGTAGTTTTTATAGGTATTTTTTGTTCGCTTGTTTTCCCAAGTATTTGTCCGGGCAGACTCATCAATGCATATCGCTTAACGGGAGAAACTGGTTTTGCAATTTGTTTAGCCGTTGGAGCTGGGGCACTAATATGTACAATTTTATAGGGTGAAATAGGAGCTATTGTAGGCAGTAAAACTGGTGACGCCGTGTATGTAACTGTCGTTTGTGATCTGTTGTTTTGGGTATATGGCTCATCGGTGCTCGTGGAAATGCTACTAGATATGGTATATTTGCCAGGCTTTGATAGAATTAAGTGAATTGTGCGCTCACCGCTTTGATTCTTTTCTAACGTACCCAAATTCCAGTAGATTCGTGATCCATCTATCTGCCCGCCCTCCGAGTAACTGCCTAACACAGCGCCCTCAGGCAAATGAACAAGGACTTGCACATCACGAGCCCATAAGGTGCCTCTATTGGCATATTGTATTGTTATATCAACTTCACTAGTGCCGGTTGCTTTTGAAAACGTCTGTGTCGCTAGATCTGGTCGTGGAAGGACAATATTACCATCAAATTTGTCAAAAATATTGACAATCATGTGAAACCAATTATTGCCAACAATATTGGTGTTGGCTATATTTGATATAAAGGCTTTTATAGTGGCATCGCCGGTCATGATGGTGCCATCTTCTGCACTATTGCCCCCTGTATTTGCCTTCAAACTGATGTTATTTACGATACTTGCATCATTGGTACTGCTTACTGTCGTGTCGGCGCTAGCTGTATCGATTGGTAAGGCCATGTGGGTGGCAGCCCCGCCGTAGTTTTGTAGGCTCCCTGTCCATGGCGCTAAAGCATTGATATGAAGTACAAAAAAACCAGATTGAAGAATATTGGTGTTGGCTGTATTTGCAACACGTATAAGAACTGTTGAGTCACCTGTGTATATTTGTCCCCCTGCATTGTCGCCGGTTGTGGCTTCGGCCGTGATATTATTTTGAATATTTGCGGCATTTTTATTGCTTACAACCAAAATGGGTAAGGCGCTGGTGCTTCCGGCATGTAGAAATGGGAGTTCATAGGGAAGAACTACGTCTTTTTCGGTGGGTGCAAAAATATTGACAACGCCAAATAACGTATTGGAACCTACAATATTGGTATTGGCGATATTGGATATATATGCCGTGGATGTAGCATCTCCTGTGTGGATCTGGCCTTCAGGGCTAGCAATATTATTGTCTCCTGTATTGGTTGATTCGTCTATATCCTGTACTATAACTGCCCGATTTATATTTGCAATACGCAGATCTGCTTCATGCGACGCGTCTTGAGCAGCCTCACAACTGGTTGGAACAATATTGGTGAGATCGACTGTATCCTCGGGATTTTCATATAGATTTAGTAACACGAAACAGTTATTCATACCTACTACATTCCTGTTTATTTCTGCTTCTGCTGTGGCTTCAGCTATAGCTTCACCTGTTTCTATAGTTGGCATTGGGGAGATTTCATCTGACTGTGTGAGACTTGCTTCAGGTGTAGATTCGTCTGGCGAGGCGTATACAAAAAGATGTTTATGGAAGATAGTTACAAGGAGAAAAACCAGTAGAATAAAACGCATTATTGTTTTCATATTTTAAATGTGTTATCATAGATACTAATTCCCGTTGCCCTGTGTCCTTCAACGGCCGTGAAGCTCGAATCAGGACACAGAAGCAAACTTTTTTATTAGAACCAGCCCATAAGGGTATCCATCAGACTACCGAACATAGTCATATTGTGATTTCCTTGTACTGCTGCTCCTACATTGAATCGGGATGTACCAGTATCGATCATTGAACCACCAATGCCTCGATTACTGTCATTGTTTCCTGCATGAAGACGTGTGTAAACACTTTGATAGGTTGACATTCTGTTGTAACTGTCTGACGAAACACGTGTTTGTGTTTCATTGTTTGAGTCTACAGATGTATCATCCCCAGTATTTACAATGCTTGCTGCATTTAGACCTGCACCATTTTGAGAAGACATATTCCCTAAATTCAGAGCGGTCATGTTCTGATTTGTGTTTGTGGCCAATCCGACTGTAACATCGGCATTTCCGGTCACAATACCAGCTCCACCAACGTTGCGATCTGCATCGTTGTTGCCAGTCATTGCCTCAATCATACCCATCTGGTGCACGGATGCATCATTGGAGTTGTTGAGACGCACAAAGGTACTTCTGTCTGTCATAGCATTTACATTTGCATCATCGCCGGTGTTTACGACATCACTAAAATTCGTGTCGCCTGTTGCACCCATACCTGCAATCGCCGTATCATTGCGATTTCCGCTTACCTGTAAACCCACGCCCACAGTTGCATTGCCTGTCATGATTCCAGCTGAGCCTCCTCCATTGCCAATATTTCGATCGGCACTGTTGCCCCCGGTCATAACATCTGCATTAATATGTTGCATGACATCTGAAACATTGGTGTTACTTACATCTACATTTGTACGTGTAGCTGCCGAATTACTAAAATCAAATCCGTCTCCACTGTTTATGATATCCGCACTATTTGTAGCAGCATGGACACCAGGAGCTGCGAAAAGCACTACTGCTGAAAGCACTGAGATTCCCGTTGTTAAAATTGCTTTTTTTGTTGTCATTTATTTATTCCACCCCCCTTCTATTGAACTAAATTTTTAATACTCGGAAACTAATGTATGGTCTTTATTGAGATGCATTGGCATTCAAAGACCCGTTTAATAAAGTAAAAATGTATGCATTCCCTGTGTCGATGATACCTGCATTTCCCCCTATGGCTATATTTCTACTCGCTTCGTTATATCCTGTGTTGGCGTATCCGTCCATGTCTTGAGAAACGGCAGCATTATTCGTACGAGCGGCATTGGTATTACCTTGAAGTCCGAGGCTCATTGCTAAAATGGCATTTCCTGTCTGTATTACACCTGCATCTCCACCAGTATTAATATTTCTGTTTGAAACATTATTTCCTGTATTTATGGTGCATGCATAACATGCCTGCGCTACCGACAGCAAATTTTGATTATTTATTGCATTTTGTTCCTGATTTCTAAACTGACTCGTAGTCCGATAGCGGTCACCAGTACTATTCATCACAATAGAAGCACCACTGCCTGGCCCATTCCCATCGCTCTCTCCGCCGACCAGTGCTACATTTCCATTGCCTGCTACCAGAAGATTTGTTCCTGCATAGGCATCGCCTGTTTGTATAACTCCAGCTTGGCCACCGATACTTATATTCCTTGGTGCATAGTTATCTCCGGTGTTTGCCGCAGCGTTTACATTTTGGATAACGGTCGTCTTATTATTGTTTTGTACTGCGGTCAATCTCGTAGAATCATTGTTTGTGCTGCTGTTTACATCATTGCCTGTGTTTGTCAAATTCGTGACAGCCATGGCATTCGATCCTGCATTCCCCAGAACTGTGGAGTTTTCATTGCTATTGAGTTGTGCAGCAGTGACCACAGCTGCATCTCCGGTGGTGATCATGCCAGCATTTCCGCCAATAGCTATGTTTCTTTCGGCTATATTGTGGCCGGTGTTTGCTACAGCGTTTACATTTTGTATAACTGAAGATTCATTGGTACTGTCTACATCTTGCCGAGACTCATCTTGATTATTTTCTATAAGAGCCGTATTATCACCACTATTTTGTAAATGAGATACTGCACTAGCCCCTATTTGAGATGATAGTGTCTCTTTATCTGCAACCTCTGAGGCATGCGCATCGATAGATATATTTAAAAATACTACAGCCAGAAGTAGTGTGAAAATAGTTGTGTTTCTTATGTTTTTATTCATGGTATAGTTTTTTTAAAAGTAATGTTTTGCTATGGGAGTAGCTTACCTTTTTTATGATAAAGATAAAGAAAGAGAGGTATGAAGATTGGGTGAGGAAGATTGGATAGGCTAATTAGATACGAAATGATATAATAAGACCTATTTGTTTAAAAAACTATAACCCATATGGCCGCATACGAATATCTCATGCCATCTCAAGAAGATCCACATTTTACATGTGAACAAGAAGAACATCCATATGTTCTACCGGAAGTAGTAGTAAGAGAAGCAGTCATAGATTATGGTACATCTGCCTCAACTACGGAGGAGACAGTCGATGCAGAGTCTTCAACCCAACAACCTGATACCCCAGTTCAGCCTCCAGAATCGCCGCGACCATATCAGTCAGTCTTAAGTGATTTATATAACTTACGATTTATTATTCAGTCTCGTGATTTGACTCCAGAATTATCCCCTTACTTTGCGCAGCGGCTGCAGGATGATGCCACTGCACTCAAAGCTAAACTTATGGAGCTGGGTAACGGTGATATTCATGCCGCACTCACCAAAGCGGATGCTGTACTACAACAAAATGGCATAGAAGCAACACCTGCCGAACTACTTATGCCCGAGTTATGGACGGCACTTGGTCTGGAAAAGTCTCCATTTGCTGCTGAATATGAATTAAAGAAAGCGCTTGAAGCAAGAGAAAAAAGCGTCTTACATCAAAGTATCCTCAATATGAAAGGGGGAGGAAGTATGGAACAACAAATACAAATTTTACTTGATGATCCGTCTACAGCAGATTTTATCAATGATCAAATGGCTCCCGATCAGCAGGAAACCGCCAGGGCTGAACTAGAGGCATCAAGAACCAAAATTGCGGCCGTCCGGGATGAGTTTAGACTTATGAGAGCAATGGCAGATGAAGATGGTGTGCATCCATGGGACACACTTGATAAAGAAACACTACTGAATTTGTGTACAAAATATTGTCTTATACCTACGGATTTTTTTGATTTGTCCGATGAAACCGCCAAACAGGAACTTTTGAATAATCCTCGTTTTGAGCAGTTGTTGGATTTACTTAAAAACAAAGGGGAAGGTCCGACTCATCTATATAGTGAAAATGTCAATCGTATTGTGGCACAAAGACAAGTAACTTCTTTAGATGATACGTTACAAGCGGCACAAGACTCGATCCGTATTGTCGATGCTGTAAACTCTCGCTGGGATATCCCCCCAAAATTTGTCTCAGGCATCGGCGAAATACGTGAAATAGATAAACCCGATCCATTTGTATTGCTCCCACATGTCGCCTCTTTGGGATACATACTGGATGCTCTGCATTTGGCCAAAGCTTCAAATCTCTCTGGTAGCAGTTTTTTATACAATGCAGCCTTTATACATACAGATGAAATCAGAGAGTCGATGGAAACAGCGGCTAAGAAATATTATGACGCTGTCGCGAAGCATATAGAAGTGTCGAGGCATCTGCCTAAGGATACCGCCCAGAAAGTGCGGCAACCCACTCTTATCAAACCAGATAGTACCGCACAAATGACACCGGAAGCGGCTGGTGCACCTGTCGGACAGCTACATATGGGTAAACTAGAAGACGATTCTGATTTTGGTGCCGATGGTTTGAGAATTTATCTCGCTGCCCAAGGTAATGCGACAGCTGAAGATGCTCATATAAGTCTTTTTTTTGAACCTGATGGAGGTGTGATGGTGAAAGAAATGCAAAATAAAAGGAAAGCGCGTACACTCAATAAGTGGGCCGCACGGATGCTCGATGACAGAGCAGCTCCCGTGGAGTCGGGATCTAATTATAGAAAAGTAGAGCTTACACTTGCAGAATCGTTGCAGTGGATGGTCGATTTGGGTATTTTACAACCAGATACACCACTTGCTTTTGAACGTCCTGAAAATATCAATGCATTATACGATGATTTTAAAAGGGATGAACTCGGAGATGCACTCGACATATATGATCCTCAAAAAGGGGCCTATGCTACGATCCGAGGGAATGGACAAGACTTGAAAGTAAAAGATGTGATTCACGATTTTAAAACCAGATTATTTCGTACCGAAGTAGGCAAACTGTTACGCAATCGACCACCCAGTGAAAAAGTTGAGGCGAAGTTATATAATGTATCGCAAGTTATTGCAAAATATGCGCAGGGAAACAATCCTGTAGCCGAGGATCGTTTGCAGGAGGAAGCAGAACAGATCATACAATATTATGAAAAGCCTGCGGTGGCAAAGCTTCAGGAAACTTTGCGTGCTATCCCCTACGAGCTTGATGATGATGCTTATTATCGTCAGGTCTCCACTATTTTAGGAAGATATGTATCAAATTCTCTACGAAGAGAATCTGCATTTGCCATAGTCTCATCGCTTGATCCCAGCAACCCCTCGGATGCCGCTCTCATACGAGCAATTACGGCATATGCAAACAAATAGATATGGTCCTTGTTTTCAGTTATATCAACCTCTTGTTATAATTACTATTAACTAATAGTTCAAGTAATTATATGCATGATACTCAAATAGAAACAGGCTCAGGAGTAGATGGCCGTCATTTTCGATACGTTCCAATGTACTATGATAATAAACCTGTGAATCTTATAAAACCGGAAGGAGAGCTATTAGATCGAGATTACACCAGTATAACGGTGGACTTTGATGAAAAGACACCAGTATATGTGGGTAGATCTCAAATTGCCGCAGAAAATGAGCAAGGCCTACGAGTGGATGTATCAGATGCTGGAACAAATAGTCGTATTAGTAGAAAGCATGGTTTTTTTCATCACATGGTGAGTGCTCACCGAGGAGGAGGAAATTTATTACTTTATACCGATCGATCAACCAATCATAGTGCAGTTATGAGACCCAAAATTGATCAGGAAAGTGGAACAATCACATATCAAACCAAGATGGGAATGAGAAATGATGCTGATGAGTATAAAACTCTGCCTATCTACCCAGGGACGGTTGTAGAGTTTGCTGAAAGTCCTACAATTGAAGATGCTAAAGGTGTCCTTGTTTTATGTATGAGAAATCCACTCAAAGATACTGAATGGACCTTCATACGCTTGTCTTCTATGAAAGATATACCCCCTTCAGTCTTAAAACCATTGATTCATAGTGGGGAGGCCCAGGTTCAAGTCATAAATGATACAGTGTCACCGATAGAGCGATCGATGAAAGAACAAGAGGAGCTTCCTGGACGTTGGACAGAAACAGGTTTTCAACAATTTACCGGAAAATGGACCTTATAAAGGTTGCTATGAATAGCAGCTCCGTTTCTAAAATCACTTTCACTTAGTTTCTATGTAGCAAACCTTACTACTACCGCCAAACACTCGCAGGGTAAACCACCGCATATAGTCCAAAGTGGGTTGTGGTGGTAGAAATGGTATACGAGGCTTTATCTATCACCACGGGGCTTTTGACAGTAGTCCACCGTTTTTTTTCATTATCATAGTATGCCGTGCGAAGGACATCTGTTGACAATCCAGATAGTCGAGTCGGATCATATAAGAGTTTTAATATAAATGGCTTAGCGCTCTCTTCGACTGGGTAGCCATTAAATGCCGATACTGCTTTGATGTGAGAAATTTCAGATACAGTATTGAGACCTTGGGCCCATGGGAAGGGAAGATCCTCTCCGGAATCATTCTTAAACGAGTTCATATTTTTAGTTTCAAAAGCAATACTTATATCTTCCTTGAGTGAATCAGACTCAATAAGTACTGCGGTACCTGGCGCTTTTGAATTGTTCGAAATAAATGACGCCATGCCTATATAGTGTGGGCCTGCCATAATGCTTTCTTTCCATCCTTCGTGATAGTTGGGATTTGGCGATGAAGACACCTGTAATACTTTTTTTGGAGGATTAGGATCGGTATAAATGAGTATGCGGTGGTTTTGGGTATCGGTGGTAAATAAGTGTGTATCCGTGAGAAACATACCTTGATTTGGTTCGTATAGAGTATTTGCTTCCGGATGACCCAAACCTTGATTTATATCATTATGTGTAAAATCCGCCTGTCCGAGCACAATATCAGCGGAGGCATTGTTGCTTGTCGGAATGGTGTTATAAATTAAAATACGATGGTTGTTGGCGTCTTGGATAAAAAGTCGGGTGCCATCAGATGCCACCTCCTGGGGAGTATAGAGTGTATTGGCATTCACCGACAAACCTTGATTTATGCTTGCTCCTGTCATTGTTTCCTGCCCGATCACCACATCAGCTGATGCATTATTGGACGTTGGAATCTGATTAAATGCCGATACTGCTTTGATGTGAGAAATTTCAGATACAGTATTGAGACCT
>CAZMJG010000032.1:1699-13084 GCA_964566675.1 uncultured Gammaproteobacteria bacterium | reverse complement strand
ATAAAACCGCAGGCCCGACTATAAACAAAATTCCTTCATGATAGGACATATAGAGTGTAGCTATAGTGATGCCTATAATGAATTCAAAATATGACAATTTGGCAATTTTATTGCTGTCGGATAGATAAGAAACAAAATAAATAAATAGCAGTAAAAAGAGTCCCCAAAATACAATTTGCCCGGCAAAAGCGTGATACAGCATATATAACATATTGGCATTCAGTAAAAATGCAAAACCAATAATGATAAGCCCTATCCAACTTTGTTTATATAACAACGTAAATAATACATAAGCCAAAGGTATAAGTAGACTATACAAAACAACCAAATACATATAAGACACCTGATATCCTTGGAGCCCAGTAATAACTTGCAAAAATGAAGCCATGATCGGAGTACCCCATCGGAATCCGTCATGCAGGAGATTGGCGACTCCCTTTTCGGTAGGTTTTAAATCTGCAGGAAGATATTTGTAACCTTCAAAAATCGAATGATTTTCAAGATAATCGGGAGTATTGGCATATACGATGACATCATTATTTCCGAGTGAGATTGTGGTGAGGATACGATCTCGCCTAAGCAAAGGCATCAGATGTAAAGCAATACTGGCTGTCACAAATACAAAAAGCAACAAATTTTTACCTTGTAAAGGGAAAAAAACAAATTTTTGTTTGCTAAAAGCTATCCCCGTAAGCACGAGCAACGGAGGCAGCAACAACCAACTGGCTGTCTTTACAGGGATACCTGCCAAACTTAAAATAGTACAAACAAAGGTGATTGCAACCAATGTAAACCAAGGGGTAAGAAAGAATGTATATTCTCGAAGCTTGTGCGGCAATGCCCATGAAGCAAAGCCGTAGCCGATCGCATAGAGCGCTACTACAATAAATGCTGAATAATATATGATTGGTATAATTTCAAAAAAATTCATAGAAATAATATCAGGTGAATTATTTTACTTCCATAGTATACATGGTGACCTGAACATCTTTTGGCTTATCGGCTAGCACAAAGTTTATCATATATATACCCGATGACATATTTTCTATGGGTATTGAATATGTTTTTTTAGCCTTGTCCAAAAGCATAGAAGAAACAAACGTACCGTTTATATATATATCCATATACTGAGACGTGTTGCTCATAGTTGTAAAACTAAGCGTATGTTTGCTTTTTTTAATATGTGTGAAAATGGTGGCCTTGGAATCAAATTGATATCCTACTGTTTTAGTATTCTGATCTGCTGTACCGAGTAGGTAAGGTGGCACGCTATTAGTAAAATTTATAGAAGAAATTTCTTTTGAAGACTGCGGTTGGACATACAAATCAAACTGACTTTCAGAAAAAGTTTTTTTGTACCCTGAGGCGACAAGTAACTTAGCAAGCTGGGGAGAGTATGACTCATCCTTTTTTAAAATAATATATTGTATGTTCAGAAATGCGAGTTCGCGGCCGATAGTCTCGGGTGTACCTCCAAACGCCGTGGGTGCTTTTTTTTCTGGAGTACCATCTGGACTGTTGCCACTATCTATAGTTTGCAACACATAGGAAATAAAGGGCAGACGATCATAGTAAGAAAAAATTTCTGGTGCGACTCGGGCAATATACCCACCCATCACTGCATGATGATGGGTAAGTGAACCTTTCATAGGAGTGACGGCTTTTACATACCCTCTATAGGAAAACCCATCGCGCACGGTAAAAGGGATTTCAAGCACCGTGCCAGATGACTGATCTTGAGCGATTTTCTTGTATATCTTTGTCGGGACAGGGCTCGAATACTCGGCGTGAGGAGGGGGAATAAAATACATTTGATCTACAATCACGACGATAAAAGCCACACTCACCGCCACGTATCGTAGTCGCTTAGAATCAATCCGATGGTATATATACATCCATAAGTACGATGACGCCAAAACTGAAAAGAAAATATACAAAGGGACAAAACGCGCCGGAGCCCGCAAGGTATCCATGCCAGGGATATAATGAAGCAGTAAAAAAGGCAGAGGAAGCACAACAGCCACACCTTCAAACTCAATAAACCACCTATTAAACAGCTGCAAAAATGGACCAAAAGAAAGTAGTAAAAAAAAGATTGCCACCGCTAGATAGAGGAGAGCTGGTTGCAGCGATTGTTTGGGAATTTTCTTTCTGTAAATCAAAAGACTAGGGATACTTAAAAGCAGTAAGATGCCCGCATACGCATTTTTAGAATAGCCAGATAGGTACATTGTATTGAGCTTTTGGAAAAAACCACTGTGTTGGGAAAGAGTAGCAAAAATAAATTTATATAAAGGATTATGTTCTGAAGGAAGGAATATATTGACCAAGTCTGCCGAAAGCACCCAAGCCCCGCCAAAGCCTTGCATTGCTGAATTGGTAAATAAAGTATTGTAGATAGCCACAGCATGAAGCCAAGGTCGTAGCAGATACACGAATATCAAAAGGCTCAATATTATATAGAGTATATTTGAGCGAAATATACGCCATACTTTTTTAGGATTCATAAAAAGTCCATAGAACAAAACACACGCTACGCTTATGCCTACTGAAATGAAGTAATAAAAATTGGTGAGCAGAATGTATGCCCCCACAATACTCGTACACATGGCATACAAAACTTTACTGTGACGATTCGAAGTGCCGATAAGCGAATATAAGAATAAAAAAAGCAAAGGAAAAACAAAAATGGGAGTATACGTATAATGGTTGAGGACACGATAAGAAATAAAAGGCATTGCTCCAAAAACAAGTCCGCCAAGCAAAGAGACTGCAAAAGGCATCTGTAATTTACGCAGTAACAGATACATGATGAAATAGTTTAAAAATAAATTACAGCTGACGAGGATAAGAATCGCATTATACGATGAGGTATGAAAGGTCCGCAGCAACGAATAGATCGGAAGATGTCCGCTACCAGGGTCAGCCAACGCGTACGTAGTATAAAAAGGATAAAAAAGTTTCTGATGAAAAGCATACGGACTTTTGCCTTGTCCTATATGTTGAAAAGATGTTTCCGAAATAAATTCGGTAATAATCCCGTCTGAAGGATGACTGGGAGCGCAACTCCAAAAGGCATTGCAGACAAGAGTATAATTAAAAATTACAGTTATAAATAAATAAAGAACGGAAGCTATAACTAAAGGTCGACGTATAAACATCATGTTGTATTATAACGCAAAAAATATGAATAGCTTGATTTAGATGTTTTCTTTGCCGAGAGCGTGATATATGAGTTACAATAGAAATAATTTATAATTACTATGCTCAAATCAATACTCAAACCATATTATCGCAAAATTGTGTCTAAGCTTCGAAACAGCCTGCATCTTGATGAACACACACGACTTTTGCACGAGATCATTGCTCAAAATGATGTGTTGCAAAAAGATCGTGCCATACTTTCAAATCAACTCTATATGTTGAGTATCTTGCTTGCGGGAACTGAGCCAACCACCAGCAATGACGCATTTACCCTCACACCGGAAGATACAGCTCGTGACCTTGTAAATATACTGTCCCCACGCAAACAAAATGATGTAGAAACTGTGCAGATGCTCCAATCTCTACCCACGGATACATTTAGAAATAAAAGCGTTTGCCTGATGGGTACCCAAAATACCTTTTTACGAGATGAACTAAAAAAACGAGGCGCAACGGACGTATATTCAGTTGAATTTATCTCCTATCTAGGACGAGAACAGAACCAAACAGATACGATCTATGTATACCCGGCTCATGCGGGAAGCGCAGCTATACCAAATAAAACTGACATCCTGTTTGTGGCGCATCCCGCAGCTAGCAGCTACCTTTTGAAGCGAAGACTCTTTGGAATAGGTACAAAAATAACAAAAAACGGACTATTTGTACTTAGTGGTACCGAAATCGAAATGAAGCGGCTTGAGGCGCTTATAGTTGCCAGTGGATTTAACCAAGTACGACCACAACCTGATGGAAAGATAGCCACGTTTGATTATGTGGAGCTGAGAGAAAAGCCTACGTTTTCAGACATGGAGCCTCAGGAAACCAAGCTGTATATGGCAGATAAACTGCCGACTATGCCATAACACATAGTAGCTAATCCACGGGTAATAACTTTAATAGGCAAACATATGAATAAAACATATCTCTTTTACGGGTTTGGAGCCGAATATGTACTCAATCCGTTATATACTGAAATGTTGGGAAAAGGTTACCAGTGTATAGAAATAGACCCTCTTGCACAAGCCGATTCAAAGAAACAAATAGAGCAACTAAAAGGACATGATGTAGTATTTGTCACTTCTGCCCATTTTTTACTCAATGAAAAGAACTTCAGTTATTTTTATCATTCGCCACACCATTTTTATGGCACCCTTGAAGTACTTTCATTACTGCGTCCCAGAGCATCTGTATTTGTACCTCATGATCTGACACAACCCCTTATCGATTTTGAAAAGGAATACTTGAATCAGTTTACCGCTTTTTGTTCACCGTGCGAACCTTTCACTAGCACCTATGCTCACTATACAAAGAGCATAGAGATGGGATGGATTAAATATAAACAAAAACCAAAAAACAATATTGAGGAAACAAGGAGCGCTTTGGTTTTTATCAGATTTTGTGCTACATCTCAATTGGGGAGTAGAGAAATCATTTGAACTTTTGGAGCCTATCTTATCGCAAGGAATTTCAATAAAATTTCCCTTGTGGCCCGGTTGCGAAACATTTGAAACCTATTTTACTGAAAAAGGCATACATGTGTTTCCCAGCTCTGAAAACTCCATTGATCTGATACTCGCTCACGATATAATACTTACGAATGGTCTCTCTTCAATCATTGCCGAAAGCTATTTCTTGGGTAAAACGACGGTCAACATCATGGAAGGTTCACATTATGGAGACGAAAAAAAGTATCTCCAAAGCCTTTTTCCTCGGCTGATTTTCATACCCGCTTTTCGCAGTTTTGATTTACGTGACATACCTGTAAAATCTCAAAAGCCAGTATTGCAACCTTTTAAAATGGCAGCCATGGTACAATTTCTCTCAGAACTATGAAGCATCACTTTGCCTTTGATCTTGACGGGACTGTCACCAAACATGAAGTACTCCCCATTATTGCCAAGGAACTTGGCATTGAGGAGGAAATGGCTCTACTTACACGGCGGACTATGGATGGAGAGATACCTTTTGAACACAGTTTTACGATGCGAGTTGATATGCTCAAAGGCATCCCTATATCGCATGTACAAGATATTGTGTCAAAAGTACCACTAAGCGAAGGTATTGTGGCATTTATCCAGGAACACGCAGATCGATGTCATATAGTGACTGGTAATTTAAATGTATGGATAAAACTACTTGCACAAAAAATCGGATGCAATGTGCTCAGCTCAGATGCTGATTTTGAGAATGATACACTTAAAGGCATTAAAAAAATATTGAGAAAAAAAGATATCCATACGCATGTCACGGCTCCTGTAGTCGCAATCGGAGATGGAAACAATGATGTTGAAATGCTGATGCATGCGCCAGTGAGTATCGCCTATGGGGGTGTACACGCACCCGCGCCAACTCTCCTTGAAGTGAGTCATTATGCAATTTATGATGAAAAAACTCTATGCGACATGCTAAAACGGTTATCATAAACTGTGCCGGAGTAGGCACCCGACTTGGTTATGGTCATACCAAAGCTCTGCTGCAGTTTGCTGAAAAGCCAATCATACTCCATCATCTGGAACAGCTCAAAGATATTGAAGATGTGCGAGTCGTGGTGGGATATGATGCACAAGATGTGATAGATACCGTACTTTCATTTCGACGAGATGTTCTTTTTGTATTCAATCATGAATATTTGCACACCAATACGCTCACCAGTCTGGCACTGGGAGCACAGCATGCCAACGACCTGATTGTGTCTCTCGATGGCGACCTGCTTATAAAGCCAGCGGATCTGGCGGCTTTTGTACAACAAGATGAAGAACTGATAGGAATAATAAAGACCTATACCGACCAACCTGTATGTGTTGAACTTACAGGGAAAAAAGACACCCCGTATGTAACTGCTTTCGGAAGAAAAAAAACTGAATATGAGTGGACCGGACTTGTACAAATACAGAAGGATAAACTGACTCATACGAGTGGCCACGTGTACCAAGCACTGGAACCACATCTGCCCATACGTGCCATAGAAATAGACTGTCGAGAAATAGACACACCACAAGATTTAGAAAAAGCTATGGCTTGGAGCAAAAAGATTTTTTAAATTTCTCCTCACAATGAATAGGACTATAAAGGTATGGCTTTCACAAATACAATATGGGTATCGAAAAAATATATGCCTTGGGAAAGAATCATATATCGGTGGCAGTTCGCAGATTTATGGTACGATGCTTTCAGTAGGGGATTATACTGGTGTCGAAAACCTCGTCGTAATAGGGAGCCAACCTGTACAGATTGGTAAATACTGTGCTCTTGCCGGGCATCTCACCATCATCACTTCAAACCATATCTTGAATAAAGCCAACATTCAGGCACGAATACAGCAATTATATTTTCAAGATTCCATGGATGACGGGTCCAAAGGTGGTGTGAATATCGGACATAATGTGTGGATTGGACTGCATGCCATAATTCTGCCCGGAGTAGAAATTGGGGATGGAGCTGTTGTGGGAGCAGGAAGTGTGGTGACGAAACCGGTGAAACCTTTTACGATTGTAGCCGGCAACCCTGCTCGAGTGATACGAAAACGCTTTTCTGAGGAAACTATAAAAAAATTATTGGCAGACCCTTGGTGGCATTGGGACACTGAAAAAATACGTAGAAACAGAGCATTTTTCGTTGAAACATTGTCTTGAGTACTACTGAGTTCAGATACAATTTATAATATACCTATGGATAAAAAGAAAGTAGATGCGTTTTGGTCGAAACGAGCAAAAATAGAAGACCCTCGCGTAGCAACCCATTTTAAAAAAGATGATACCCATGTATATGATTTGGAACTGATTCGTAAGTACACAAACCCCAACTCAGACATACTTGATCTAGGCTGTGGGACATGCTATTTGGCCAATGAACTAGTAGACGAAGTACACTATATAAAAGCTGTTGATAAATATCCTGAATTTCTCAAGCACTGTCGTCACGTTCCCAACTTGGAAACACTTGCTTCAGATGTATTAGATTATACCGATACGCGAACGTATGACCTTATTTTGCTATTTGGAGTGGTAATGTACTTTAGTGAGGATGATACAAAAAAAATATATAACATGTGCAAACAGCTTCTCAAACCCACAGGTACCTTGATTGTCAAACATCAATGCGGAGTAAACGAAGATGTTGCAATAGATAACTATTCACCAACTATTGGAGATACCTATTATGCAGTGTATAAACATGTCACTAAAGACAAAAAACTCCTTGAAAAATATTTTAATGTTGAAGTTGTGGATATTTATCCGCCGCGTCTCAACCCTTGGCCCAACACCCATTTTTATGCATTCATCGGAACGAATGAGACTTGATCTATTTCCTGAATCCCAGGGTCAAGTCGGGAATCACAAATATTAACCAAAATACGATATGAATAAATATATTCTACTTCTCCTCGCCATGATCATAAGCCTTTCTGGGGAACTCCTCTTTAAACACGGCATCATGCAAACCGAACTCAAAATGACGTTCATGTCTATACTAAAAACCGTTTTTACGCCATTTATCTTTTTTGGTTTTGCACTCTTTGGGGGTGGGGCTATATTGTGGCTTTTTGTACTCCAAAAGTTCCCTTTATCCGTGGCTTACCCGACCTTAGCTTTGAATTATGTATGGCTTCTGATCTTGAGTTATTATCTCTTTGGCGAGCAAATCACCCTAAATAAAACTATTGGAATTCTCCTTATCATTGCAGGGGTTTATTTTTTGCATCGCTCTTTGTAGCAAGCTCTCCCAGAATATAAAAATCATTTTCCCAAACTTTTTTGCTAAATTTTATGGTTTTATTACCCTGAGATAGTTTGTTTTTCTCAGCTAACACATAGATCGATTTCGGGAGCCTTTTTTCGTATTTTTCTGTCGGCAAATTTTGATTGGATATAATCTGCGTTTCGCTGAGGAAATACTCTTGCCACAACCGTCTCCAAAGATTATATTCACCAAGGAAAACTTCTGATGTATAAAAAGGCCGTGGGACAGTAGTACTACTCCCAAGATCCTGAAGAGATATAAGCGAACGATCTACTGTGGCATGATGATAATAAAACTGATTAAAAGAACGACGATATGAACGAAGCGTCACCGCAGATAAAATGATGATGACGGCGAATATAGAAATACGATTGAAACGCGATAACAAGACAGAAACACCTATCGCAAACAATACGGAAAAAAGGAAAATGCTGTAGGTAATATTGCGATGATAGAGAAAAAAATTGGGTGAATTGAAAACAAAGTGCACGAGTAGCATAAAAAACATACCAACCAGCATAGTAATCCACAATTTATGACGAGACATGATAAAAGCAACCAGCCAAACAAACCCAAAACCAAATGCCATCGCCAGTCGTAGGATCAGGGGAAGGGGACGATAATAATACAGATTATAGAAGCCAAGCATTTCAACAGGTGAGGCATGCCGTATCGTTTCCCATCCAATAAAAGTATTGCGTGATGTGGCAAAAATAATCTTCATATTTTGTAAAACAGCCGTATAGAAACTGACCGGACTTATAACCACCATAAGCAGTAGCACTTTTACAAAGAAAAGTATGGTTCTGATATCTTTATAGAATATATACGAAACAACTGTGTACATAGCAAAGGGTACTAAAATAAAAATCAATCCCTCAGGATACAAAGTTGTAATAGAAGCCAGTAAAAGCCCTAACAGTAACTCCGAACCTTTTACTCCGATATGATTAGTCCAGTCTTTATAGGATACAGTTTCAGCGGTAGGATACTGATGAAGAAAAAAAAGAATAAGAACATATATATATAAACCAGTAAAGACAAATTGCGCAAAAAATACATGGTAAAGCATATAGGTAAGAGTTGAGTTGAGAGCAAAAGTGAGAAAAATAATCATGCCAAGTACAAGATGGTATCTGTGAAGCAGTTGTTTGGCAAAGATATAGAGGATAGGAAAGGTGAACGAAAATAAGAGGGAAATCATGATAGTAAATGTCTGATAGCTGCGTACTTGAAGGAGCTCATTAAAAAAGCTTAGAAGCATAGGGCTTCCCCAACGATAGCTATAATGCACAATATCTCCAATAGCCCAAATATAGGGACTATAGGGAGGGATATCCTTACCTTGCCATACCGTGTGTTTTACAAAAAAATCAGCGACATTGGTATAGGAGATAGGATCTACATTTCCTAGCGAAATGACTGTAGGATACCCTTCTTTCAGAAGAGGAATAGTGGTAAGGATAAAACAGACAACTGTACCCAAAGCAAGCAAACTGGTTTCGACCAGAGGTATACGATCAAATCGACGCATCAGCAAGGCGTACACGGCACTTATGCCACCTATACCCATCATGATATAGGCTGCAAGGGACATAGGAACTTTGGCAAAGCTAAGGATGACGCCGTACAAAGCGATGACTGCAATGCCTGTCCACGGTATAAACCAAAAAATATCCTTACGAAGTTGTCTTGGCAAAAATAAGGATGTCATACCAAAGCCCATAAAATAAAGGAGGAGGATGATCGAAATAGTATATTGAAAAATTTGGGACATATGATAAATATTATTTACTAAAATCTTTATGACTGATTTCTAAATTGTTAAATATATGGTCTATTTACTATCTATTTCAACATAATCATTTTAAATTTCGCCGAAATCTCTCGCTTATCTGTACTGCCTGTTGTCTCAACCACAGCTGGGACATCGTAGGAATCAAACAAAAAATGAACAGTATTTATACCAGGATGAGTGATGCCATCTACCGAAATATTTTTTGTTGTCTCTGAAGGTGCTAGTTCAAACGTTGTAATAAATTGTTTATTGAGGTAGACATGTACTTTACGTGCACGGAAATAGGAGGATGCGGTGAAAGATAATGTTTGAGGCTTACTTTTTGTTATTTTAAACATAACACTTGTTTTTTTGCCAACCCAACGGAAACCAGGATCTGGTGTATTCCAGCCGGCACCTAAATACATTTCATCACCTGGGGTACCTGGCTTGACTGATAAAAATTCACGGGGTGTAGGTTTGCGATACCACAACTCATACCGACTCTCTTTTGCCGCCGGTACAAATCCAAGCTTAGTAATAGCCGCTTCCGCCGTGGCTACTGAGGGGATATCTTGTCGCACCATGATATACGATAGATCCAAGAAATCTACTATTTTTTTGCCTTGCTCAACATCAAGTGTTTGCCACGGCTTGAGTGCTTGAGGAGAGCGCTCGAGGGAGCCATTATTTTTTATATCCAGATCTACAAGTCGGCCAAAATAGCCAAGCAACGGATTGCGGACATAGTAGTCGCGCTTAAAATGAGGTACACGACCCATATATCCACCTATGACAGACTTACCATGATACTGCTGTCCGGTGATAAAATCGAGCGCCCCATTATCGCCAAAATACATAAATCCATCACGCACGACAAACGGTAGTTCCATGACCGAGACTGGTTGGGGATTTTTTTGTATGAGTGCATATAATTTGAATGGGAGGGGATTTGGTTCTGCCGTCGGAATAAGAAAGTAATGATCAATGATAAAAACAAAGGCTAAAACAACGAGTACATTACGGACAAAACGGTATGATTTATCCTTAAGCCAGTGATTGAGAAGTAGCGCCACCACTATGTATGAAAAAAAGATCCAGATCGTAACCAAGCGTCCTGGACTGCGAATATTGGCCATAAAGGGCAAATAATGAAATAGAATATAGGGAAGCGGAATGACAATGCGTATATTTTCTTCGACCACCAGTCCCCACCTGCCCAAGACGTGTAAAAAGGGCCCAAGCGTGAGGACCCAAAACGAGATAGAAATAAACAAAAACGGAGCGATACGTGTACGAAGCGCTGAAGAAATACGATTTTTGACAAGCAGGAGAATCAGCATTGCAAAACTGAACAAAATAATCATACCCGGATACGAAAAATTTTCAAAAATACCATAGGCAAATTGCGCATGACGGCCAATATAACGGGCTACATCTCCAAAGAAATAACTATAAATACTGGGGATAAAATAACCAAAGAGATCGGATGAAAACTCTATAGCACCACCCCAACCAGTAGTACGTGGCAACTCTTCAAAACGAGCCGTTTCTATAAATATCTGTAGCCATGGAAAAAGGAATACGAGACATGAAAGAGAAAAAATAGCAATATAGAGGATATTCTCAAACACTTTTTTGATGACTAGCTGCAAGTTGGTGAC